>JAPLKS010000022.1 GCA_026387915.1 Gemmatimonadota bacterium | reverse complement strand
CGCCGAGTAGACAGACTTTTGTATTTTTGAAAGACCAAGAAGCGCACTATAGATTGTTGTGTGTTCGTTACCATGAAGTGTTTTTTCGCGTCCACTTAGGTAAGCGTTGAATAGGTCGCGCAAACGAATCTTTCGTTCTTTCAGTTTCATCAGTGTTTCAACATCTCCGTTCCTGTTCATTTCCTTCAACATCAACTTCATTTTTCTGAGCGTGTCTTCTGCATTTGGTGTTTCGGGGTACACGCTTGATGAAATTTGAAGTCGTTTCACTGAAGCGAATCGTGTTTGAATCTGTACCACATAGCTTCCCTGATTCGCTACCCTGTAGAATCCCTTGAGATTTTTGTTAAACTTGGTGGTCATTTGGGTCTTGGTTACGAATTCGGTTGGCTAAATTACTATGGAATTGACGAAAGTCTACATCAATAGTAGCTGTAACTATACTAATGTCAATGACTTACGAGGGTGTGTTGTATGAAAGAATACCAAGCCGTGATTCTCCGTTTTTCACGTCATGCCCGCGACGACGAAGACGCGCTCACCGATTTGCTCAATGAACGCAGCCGTGGCGGCTGGGAACCCTCGCTCATTACACAGGATGCGACGCGGGTGACCGTGATATTTGCGCGGCGTTCCGAGCCAGACCGCTGAAGCCCGGCGGGGTGATGGAGGTGCAGTTTTCTGGCGCGGCCCGCGAAGTGACGGGCTCGTGCCACATCGTGCGGGCGAACGGCAAGACCGTCGTGATCGACTGCGGGCTCTTTCAGGGGCGCCGTGCGGACGTGCACCGGAAAAACTCGACCCTTCCGCTCCCGGTGGAGCAGATTGACGCGATTGTGTTGTCGCACGCGCATATCGATCATGCCGGGCGGATTCCGTTCTTAGTGCGGGCGGGGTACCGCGGGCCGATTTTTGCCACCTCGGCGACAGTGGATTTATGCGAAGTGATGCTCGCAGATTCCGCGCACATTCAGGTGAAGGACGCGGAGTTCCTCTCGCGCCGCCGGAAAGAGCACCTCGAGCCGCTGTATGAGCCACGAGATGTCGAGGCGACACTTGAGCAGATGCGGCGGACGCCGTACCGGACAATCACGGATATCACGGCGGGAATACGCGCCACGTTTTTTGACGCGGGACACATTCTCGGGTCAGCGTCCATTGCGCTGGATGTGAGTACTGGGGCGACATCAAAGCGGCTGGTGTTCAGTGGAGACGTCGGGCGGTCAGGGCTCCCGATCATTCGGGATCCCGAGCCGCCGCCAGGGGCCGACGTGGTGATCATGGAGAGCACCTACGGGAATCGCGATCACGAAAGTGTGACGGGCGCCAAGGCGCAGCTCGCTGCGGTGGTGCGAGAGACGGCGGCGCGCGGGGGCAAGGTGCTGATTCCGGCCTTTGCTGTTGGGCGCACACAGGAGCTCGTGTACGACCTGCACCAGCTCGCGGATGCGGGAGAAATTCCCCGGCTCCCAATTGCGATCGACAGTCCACTGGCCACCAAGACCACCGACGTATTTAGTCGGAATGCGGAGTTGTTTGACGACACTGAGCCCTTTGTGCGTTCGCATCGGAAACTCGGCGAAGATCTTTTTCAGTTTCCGCTGGTTCGGTATACGGAGAGTGTTGAGGCGTCCAAGGAACTCGATCGTCAGCACGGGCCGATGGTGATTATCGCGGCGTCTGGCATGGCGGAGTCTGGCCGGATTCTGCACCATCTCCTGAATGGCGCAAGCGATCCCCGCAACACGATTCTCGTTGTGGGATTTATGGCGGAGCACACCTTAGGCCGGCGCATCGTTGAACGCCACCCGATGGTAAGGGTGTTTGGTGATGAGATTCCCCTTCGCGCGGCCGTGGAGATTATCGAAGGCTACAGTGCGCACGCTGACCGAACCGAGCTTTCCGCTTGGATTGATGGCGTGCGCGCGCAATCGCCGGCACTCACGGACGTGTGGTTGGTGCACGGGGAACCGCCGGCGCAGGACAGCTTGGCGGCGTCGCTGACGGCAAAAGGGCTTCGCGCGCACTGTCCGACGGCGGGGACGCGCATCTCGATTTAGCGGTTTCCGCGCGTCGTTGCTCCCGCCACCGGTGCGGGTCGAGTAGTTTGCGCCGATGGACCGTCCGCACCGATCGTACTTTCGTTCCCGCGCGTTTCTCATCCGAGTCGCGATCGCCGTGGCGTTTGGGTGGTTCGTGTCGATGGCGACGGTGCTGACCTGGGCGCTCGAAGACGATGCGCAGCACGCGGACGCCATTGTTGTGATGGGCGCTGCGCAGTACAACGGCCACCCCTCCCCAGTGTTGCGCGCCCGACTCGACCACGCCATAGCGCTCTGGCAGCGCGGACTCGCTGCACGCATGCTGCTGACGGGAGGCACCGGCGAGGGTGACGTGGTGAGTGAAGCGGCGGCCGGACGAATGTATGTGATGTCACGCGGCGTTCCCGACACGGCCATTTTGCTCGAAAACGAAGGGCGCACCTCGTCGCAGTCATTGCGAGCGGCCGCCGATCTCCTTCAGGCGTACCGGATGCGCTCGGTCATTATTGTGAGCGATCCGTTTCACATGCTCCGACTGGAAATTCTCGGGCGCCGGTATGGGCTTGATCCTCTCACGTCGCCTGCGCTCCCGACACCAGGATCACGTCGGCTCTTCCGGCAATGGGCGACGCTCGTGGTGGAATCGCTCAAGGCGCCCCTCGCGCTGTTCATCGACTGGTAAGTCCCCCTCCTCACCGCCATGCGAATTCCTATTAATTCCTACCGTCTCGACAACGGTCTCCTCGTGACGGTGTCGCCCGATCATTCGGCGCCCATTGTTGCGGTAAACCTCTGGTATCACGTCGGGTCGGCAAACGAACGGGCTGGGCGGACCGGATTTGCGCATCTCTTTGAGCACATGCTGTTTCAGGGCTCGGAGCACGTGGGATCGAACGAACACTTTGAGCTGATCCAGCGCGCCGGCGGAACGCTCAACGGATCGACGTGGCTTGATCGCACGAACTACTTCGAAACAGTGCCGTCGAACCAACTGGCCATGGCGCTCTGGCTCGAGGCAGACCGGATGGGCGCCCTGCTGCCGGCGATGACGCAGGAGAAACTCGACACGCAACGGGATGTTGTGAAAAACGAACGGCGGTGGTCGGTGGACAACCAGCCGTACGGCACGTGGTGGGAACGACTGCCGGCGCTCGCCTTTCCGGACACGCATCCGTTTCACCATTCGCTCATCGGCTCGATGGACGATTTGAGTGCCGCGAGTCTTGAGGATATCGCCGAATTTTCCCGCACCTTCTACACGCCAGACAACGCGGTGTTGACCATTGCTGGCGACGTCGATGAAACCGAAGCTCGGCGGTTCGTGGAGTTGTATTTTGGGCCGATTCCAAAGGGCGCGGGAAAACCACCGCTGGCACCAATGGATGTGCCCAGAACCTTTGGCGAATGGCGTCGCGTCACAGTGGAAGACGACGTCATGGTGCCGAGGCTCTTTCTGGCATTCCGGTCTCCGGTGTTTGGGCATCCGGAGTACTATGCCGCGAGTGTGTGCGCGACGATTCTTGGCTCGGGAAAGGGGAGCCGCCTATATGCTTCGCTTGTTCGAGAGACCGAGTTGGCGTCCGATGTTGGCGCTTTTACGTATGATCTCAGCAAGGGTGCCGACCTCCTGATTGCTGATGTGACGGCTCGTCCTGGCGTGAGCGCGGAGCGCCTTGAAGCGGATGTGGCCGCCGAAATTGATCGCTTGTACCGAGAAGGGGTGACCGCTGATGAAGTGCAGCGCGCCCTCGCGTTGATTGAAACGGGCTATGTCTCGGCGATGCAGTCGGCGGGCGATCGCGCCGACAAGCTCTCGATGTTTGCGACCTATTTTGGCGACCCGGCGCTCGCCAACGAGCAACTGGAACGGTATCAAGCGGTGACGGCCGCCGACGTGACGCGGTTCATCACCTCGTCACTCGGCGAGGACAACCGCGCGTCATTGCTGTTTGTGCCGCGCAACGCGTCGGAGGATATCGCATGACCACCTCTCCCAGACCGGGCGCCGGCGCGCCCCGCCATTACGAATTTCCACACACCGAGCGCGTGACGCTCGACAATGGCCTTCGCGTGGTAGTCGCGAACATTCCACGGCTCCCGCTCGTGACCGTGCTCGCGTTGGTGGATGCGGGATCGTCCAACGATCCGGCGGGGCGTGAAGGCGTTGCCTCACTGACCGCACGTGCGCTGACGGAAGGCACCACCCGACTGGACGGTGCGGCGCTCGCGCTTGAAATGGAACGCCTCGGCTCCGGGATTGATTCCGGCAGCGACTGGGATGAAGCGATGGTGCATCTCACCGTTATGCCGACGCGGCTTGAGCGGGCGATGACAGTGATGGGAGAGGTGTTGATGACACCCGCCTTCGCACCGCGCGACGTCGAACGTTTGCGCGCGGAACGGTTGGCGGATCTGTTGCAGCAGCAGGTGGAGCCGCGGAGTCTGGCGCACGACAAGTTCAGCGAAGTGGTTTTTGCGGCAGGTTCGCGTTACGGCGTTCCGTCGAGTGGTAGCACGGCAACGGTTGCACTTCTCGACGCCGATGTTGTGCGCGCATTTCATGCGGCGCGGTATGGGCCACATACGACCACATTAATCTTTTCTGGCGACGTTACGCTTGAGAGAGCCGTGGCGCTGGCGCACGCAACACTCGGCGGCTGGACACAAACGACCGTGCCGCCGGTGGCGATGAATGACCGACCGCGTCACGAGGGACGCCGTGTGCATCTCGTGCATAAGTCCGATGCGCCGCAGACCGAGCTCCGTGTGGGGCATGGCGGTGTGCCGCGCGGGCATCCCGACTATTTCCCCATCACGGTGATGAATGCGCTCCTCGGCGGTTTGTTTTCGTCGCGCATCAATCTCAACCTTCGCGAAAAAAACGGATATACCTACGGTGCGCGCTCCGGTTTTGATTGGCGTCGCGGCGCCGGGCCGTTTGTAGTTTCCACGGCGGTCAAGACGGAAGTCACGGATGCCGCCACCCGTGAGATTCTCGGAGAGATTGCACGTATGCGAGAGGAAACAGTCAGCGCCGACGAACTCTCGCTCGCGACCGCGTTTCTCGACGGCGTGTTTCCCATTCGCTACGAGACAACCCAAGCCGTTGCCCAAGCGATGGCGACCGCGGAGACGTACGGGCTCGACGCCGACTATTACTCGAGATACCGCGAGCGCGTGCGGTCGGTGACCGCCGCCGATGTTCGACGCGTCGCGCGTGAACAACTCCACCCCGATCAACTCGTGGTGGTGGCGGTGGGTGATGCTTCGGTTATTCGCGGCCCACTTGAGGCGTTACAGCTTGGCGCGCTGCACATTGAGGACGCGACGGTATGACCGATATCGGAAAGATTGGAAGCCGCCGTCTGCACACGGGACGCATTATCAATCTCGATCTCGACGAGATTCATTTTCCAGATGGCTCTACCGGGTCGCTCGAAATCATCCGGCACCCAGGGGCGAGTGCGGTGGTCCCACTGCTGTCGGATCTTCACGGCAGCGACCCACAGATTCTGCTGATCAAGCAGTACCGCTATGCGACGAACGGATATCTGTTTGAAATCCCGGCAGGTCGCCTCGACGGTGCCGAGACACCGGAAGCATGTGCGAGCCGCGAGTTGAAGGAAGAAACAGGGTGTTCGGCCGGTAAACTGGTGTTTCTAACGTCGATGTGGACGACGCCAGGTTTTACGGACGAACGCATCCATCTCTTTATGGCAGAAGGACTTACTGCAGGAGACTCTCGGCGCGAGGCAGACGAATTCATTGAGACGGTGCCGGTTTCCTTGTCGCGTGCCCTCGAGATGATCAAGACCGGAGAGATTCAGGACGCAAAGACGGCGCTTGGGATCTTGTATGTCGCCGGATTCAAGGCAGGGAAGTAGGAGCGCTTCCTAAACGTCTCATAAAAGGGACGCCCCACTCTCGATTCGGGGACATTTGGGAACGTGCCTAAAGTTGGTATGTCTTTGATTTGTAATGCTTTACAGTTTGTGTATACGGTGATTCCATGCGGCACGGGAACTGCTCTTTCATCTGGCAGAGTGATGACCCTCTGTCGCATGGAGAGCCAACATGGGAACCGCCGCACTAAAGCTCGAAGCTCGCCCCGCGTCTCGCATTCGGCCGTTTGCCGAGCTGCGAGCGCTTGATGATACCGCCCTCGTCAAGGCGTACCTCGCCGGCGAGAGCCACGGGTTCGACATCCTCGTTGAGCGCTACCACGTGCGCCTGCTGAACTTCGTGTACCGCATTGTGGGCGACCGCGAGCGTGCCGAGGATCTGGTGCAGGAAGCGTTCGTTCGCGTGCACCGCCATCTCGCGCGGTTTGACCGCACGAAGAAGTTCTCGACTTGGGCGTACACGATTGCATCGAACCTGGCCAAGAACGAGCTGCGGAATCGCTCGCGCAATCCGCTCGTGCTGTTCTCCTCTATTACACAGGGGTGGGACGACGAAGAGCGGCCGCTGGAGTTCGAAGACCCCAACGCACGCCCCGACGATGACTTCCGCCGCCGACACATTCGCGAGGCCGTGGAGGAGAGCGTGGCAAGGCTTCCAGAGCACCACCGCGAGGTGTTTGTGCTGCGGGAGCTTGAGGGGCGCAGTTATGAGGAGATTGCGGAGATCACGAAGTGCAATCTCGGTACCGTAAAGTCGCGCCTGAACCGTGCTCGGAACTCGTTTGCCGAGATCGTGGCACCGGCGCTGCGGTAACGGTCGGGAAGGTCTTTCAGGCGGTCCATTGGGGGCGGGGTAGGGCTGGTGGCGGAACTCGGTCGGCAACACCGGGTACCGAAGGGGGTCGAACCCCAGCTCAATGGACTGCCAGACTTTCCGACGCCTTCATACCAGTTTTGCCGACGACGCCCCGTGTGATACGGAGGCGTTGTCGGTTCTTGCGCACGCGGATATCTGCCCCTGTTGCCGTGATCTGCACAGTGCGCTCCGTCGCGGCCTGATGATCGCGCGCTCGCTCCCGCCGGTTCGGCCATCGGCCACGTTCCACGAGCGGTTGCGGGTGGCGATTGCCTCGGAAATGGCCTCTCCCCGCCACGTCCCGACCGTGCGCCGGGCAGTATATTTTGCGCATGGCTCCCTCGGCGTTGCGGTCTCTGAAGGCCGCACTGGAGAGCGGCGCGTTCGCGCCAGCGTATCTCTTTCTCGGTGACGACGATTACCTGAAGGAAGAGAAGGTGCGCGCGGTGATGACGGCGGCGACCGACCCCGCGACGCGCGACTTCAATCTTGAGGTGCTCCGCGCGACGGATGTCGATGCACGGGCCATTGGCACGGCACTCGCGGCGCTCCCGATGATGGCAACGCGGCGCGTGGTTGTGATTCGCGATGCCGGCGCACTGAAGAAGGATGCGCGGACCGTGTTGACCAAATACCTCGAGCACCCCGCCCTCGACACGGTGTTGGTGTTGGTGGTCGCGTCTGGGACAAAAGCGGACGATGCCTGGGTGGAGCGCGCCGAAACGATCGATTTTCGATCGCTGACGGAAGACGAACTCGTGAAATGGGTGCTGCAGCACACAACGCAACTCGGCGTGGCGATCACGCCAAGCGCGGCGGTGTTGTTGGCGAACGCCACCGGAAACGATCTCGCGCTCCTCGCGGGCGAAATAGACAAGGCACGCAACTTTGCTGGCTCGGAGCCGATTGACGATGCTGCGGTGGAAGCCACGGTTGGTGTGCGGCACGGCGAAACCCTTGGCGATTTGCTGGATCGGGTTGCAGATGGCGACGGCATTGGCGCGATCGCGTTGTTGGAGCGCGTATTGCTCCAGCCCAAAACGACCGGCGTCTCGGTGGTGATGGCGCTCACGACGCAAACTCTGGCGATTGGCTGGGCGTTAGCGGCGAAGGCGCGCGGGCTCGCGCAACATCGGCTCGAAAGTGAGTTCTACGGACTGCTCAAGGAAAACAGCTCGTCTCTTACCGGACGGCCGTGGTCTGAGGCGGTGAAGGCGTGGGTCCGCGGGACGCGTCATTGGGATGAGGCGCGTGTTGCCGCTGCGTTGCGGTTGCTCCTTGCGGCTGATCGAGCGCTTAAGGACGCAAAGGTGTCGTCAGAAGAACAAATGCTCACCTCGCTTTTGCTTGCGATGACCGCGCGCGACACACGACGGAGTGCGGCATGAGTTCACGGTCCGTGCGATTATTGATTGGCGTCACGACCGCGCTGTTCTGCCTCGCGGTTTCGGGGATACAGACAGTCGCCGCGCAGGGACGTGCGCCACTCGATTCGGCGTTGGCGCGCGCGCGCCGCTTGGTAAATGAGGGGAATAGTGTTGCTGGGCGCGCGGTGGTGGACTCGGTTCTTACGGCGACCCCGGAAGGGAGTGCGTCGTATGCCGAAGCGCTCTATTGGCGCGCTTCGTTGGCCGACGCCACGGACCGGGCGCGCCGTGATTATCTGCGCTTAACCGTGGAGTACGCGACATCGCCGCGCGCCGCCGATGCGTTGCTGCGGCTGGCGCAGATGGAGTTTGGGCGCGGTGACCGCGGTGCGGCACGCCGGTTGTTGGATCGCCTCGCCTTTGAGTACGGCGACGGACCAACCGCTGCGCAGGGTGCGTATTGGAAGGGGCGCGTGCTGCTTGAGGACGGCGCCTTACTCGAGGCCTGTTCGTCGTTCGCGCTCGCGAAAACAAAAACGGGTCAGAGTGATGTTGAGTTGGCGGGGCAGATTGCGTTCTATTCACAGCCGTGCGCGCGCGCCAAGGCGGATGCGGCCGCTCGTGTGGTGGCGGATTCTGTTGCGCGTGCGGATTCGCTGGCCAAAGCGCTCGAGAAATCCCGCGCGGATTCGCTCGCGAAAGCTGGTCGTGGGGCGTCACCGAAGTCTGGCGGTGCGCACACGAAAGGGCCCGCGTGGTCGGCTCAGATTGCGGCCTTTGCGGTGCGCGAAGATGCCGAGCGACTTGCGAAGCGCCTGAGTGCGCGAGGACATGATCCGCGCGTGACGGAGTCGAAACCGTACCGAGTGCGCATTGGCCGCTTTGGTACGCGCGCCGCCGCCGCAGCGTTGGTGGAGAAGCTGCGCGCCGCAAAGATGCAGGCGATCGTTGTGGAGGCGGAACGGCCGTGAGTCGAGACACGGCGACGCCGCTCATGCAGCAGTACCGGGAGATCAAGGCGCGTCATCAACACGCGATTTTGTTTTTCCGCATGGGCGACTTCTACGAAATGTTCTACGAGGACGCCGAAGTGGCGTCACGCGCGCTCGGGTTGACGCTGACGTCGCGCAACAATGGCGGATCCGCCGAAGTGCCGTTGGCTGGTGTGCCCGTGCGTGCGGTTGCGGAATATTTGCGTCGTTTAGTACAACTCGGCCATCGTGTTTCGATTTGCGAGCAGGTGGAAGATCCGAAGCTCGCCAAGGGTATTGTGCGTCGTGAGGTGGTGGAGACGGTGACGCCTGGGGCGGCCTATAGCGATGACCTGCTCGACGGTGGGCGCAATAACTATTTGTGCGCGATGCAATGGACGTCGTCATCGGTCGGCCTTGCGGCGGTGGATCTGTCGACGGGTGAACTGCGACTGGTGGTAACGTCAGCGACGGATGCGGAAGCTGCGCTGGCGCGACTGATGCCGCGGGAAGTCATCCTCCCGTCTGGGCAAGACGACGCAGCGCGCGCGGCCCACGCGTTTGACGCATTGGTGACAGTGCGGGAAGGGTGGGAATTCGATGCGGCGCTCGCGGCAGATGCCCTCGCCGCGCATTACGGGGTGCAGTCGCTCGAAGGGTTTGGGTTTGGTGCGGCCGACGATGCCGCGGTTGGTGCAGCGGGGGCGTTGCTCCGGTATTTGCGGGAACTGCAGCCATCCGGTGTTCCCCATCTCGCACGGCCCGTGATTGAACGGCCGGGCGGCGTGATGCCGCTGGATGAAATGACGCGCCGTAATCTTGAACTCACTGAGTCGCTGCGCGGCGGTGACACGGCCGGCACGTTGCTCAGCGTACTGGATCGCACGCAGACACCGATGGGTGCACGCCGGTTGCGGCAGTGGATTCTCTCGCCGCTCACTGATGTTGATGCCATCACGCAGCGCCTGGATGCGGTGACGGCCTTTGTGGATGACGCGATGGCCCGTGCGGCGTTGCGCGATGCGTTGGATGGCGTGCGTGATGTGGAGCGACTGGCGGGCAAGGCCGCCGCGAATCGCGCGACCCCGCGCGATCTTCGCGCGCTCGGAGATTCACTGGCGCGTTTGCCTGATGTGGCGGTGGCGCTCCGTCGCACCTCGGTCGCCGGGGCGCTGCAGCGCATTTCCGCGGACTGGGATTCCTGCGAGGAGCTCGCGTCGGCGGTGCAGCGCACACTGGCCGAACGGCCTCCCATCGCCATTGGTGACGGAGGCGAAACGATTGCCGCTGGTGTGGACGCAGCGCTTGATGAGTTACGCGCGGTAGCGACGGGCGGCAAAGATGCGATTGCGGCGTTACAGGCGGCGGAGCGCGAGCGCACCGGTATTTCGTCGCTGAAGGTGGGTTACAATCGCGTGTTTGGCTATTTCATTGAAGTCACAAACGCCAACAGTCATCTCGTGCCGGACGACTATCAGCGCCGGCAGACGCTGACGGGCGCCGAGCGGTATGTGACGCCGGCGCTCAAGGAGTTTGAGGAGAAGGTGCTGCACGCGACGGAGCGGATTGAAGCGCTCGAGCGGCAGCTGTTTGAGGCGTTGCGGAGCCGGCTGGGGCAGGCGATCGGTCGGTTGCAGGGCGTCGCAGGCGCGCTTTCGCAGCTCGATGCGCTGGCCGGGCTGGCCGATGTGGCGGCGCGTGAAGGGTATGTGCGACCTGCGGTGCATGACGGGCCGGCGCTGGAGATTGTCGGCGGTCGGCATCCGGTGGTAGAGCGCATGATGCCACGGGATCAGTTTATTCCCAACGACGTGACACTGACGCCTGATGCGCGGATGATCATTTTGACCGGTCCGAACATGGCCGGAAAAAGTACCATATTGCGACAAATTGGACTGATTGTCTTAATGGCGCAGATGGGGAGCTATGTCCCCGCGACGCGCGCGTCGGTGGGGGTGGCCGATCGCGTCTTCACGCGCGTTGGGGCGAGTGATAATCTGGTGCGCGGTCAGTCGACGTTTATGGTGGAGATGAGTGAGACCAGTGCCATTCTCCACACCGCCACCGTTCGGAGTTTGGTGCTCCTCGATGAAATCGGCCGCGGGACGAGCACGTGGGACGGGGTGAGTATCGCGTGGGCCGTGAGCGAGCATCTGCACGAACGCATTGGGTGCAAGACGGTGTTCGCGACGCATTATCACGAGTTGACGCAGCTCGCCGATGAATTCGTATCAGTTCGCAACTATAACGTGGCTGTCAAAGAAGTAGGGGACCAGATCCTCTTTCTGCATCGACTGCTGCCGGGCGGGGCGGATCGCTCCTATGGCATTGAGGTCGGACGGCTCGCCGGACTGCCGGATGCCGTCATTGCGCGGGCTCGCACGTTGCTGAAGCTCCTTGAAAGTGAGCAATTAGCGGCGGCCCTCGCGGGGCGTGGTGCCACGCCCGTACCGGCCAGTCCGCGCGCCGGCGCACCGGCGCCTGCTACGGCACAACTGGGACTGTTTGGCGGGGCGCCGCATCCGGTGGTGGACCGGCTACGGCTTCTCGAAGTGAATAGCATGACCCCGCTGGAGGCGCTCGCCCTGTTGGCCCAGCTGAGCGCCGAAGCGAAACAGGAACTTCCGTCGTAACTTTCCGGTCTCCCCGACCCACGCCTCCCATGACTCGCCACGATCTTAAAGTGTACGACACGGTCCTTGAGACCGTCGGATGGACGCCGCTGATTCGGCTGAACCGCGTGACCAAAGGGATTGCCACGCCCGTGTTCGGCAAAGCGGAGTTCTTCAATCCGGGCGGATCGGTCAAAGATCGAATTGGACTGCCGATCATTGAGGCGGCCGAACGTGACGGATCGCTGAAGCCGGGCGGTACGATTGTGGAAGGCACGAGTGGGAACACCGGCGTTGGCCTGGCCATCGCCGCCGTGCTCAAGGGATACAAGTGCATCTTCACGATGCCCGACAAAATGTCGCAAGAAAAAGTGCGCCTGCTCAAGGCGTTTGGCGCCGAGGTGATCATTACGCCGACGGCGGTGCCGCCGGATCATCCGGATAGCTACACGATGATGGCGAAGCGGATCGCGGCGGAAACACCCAATGCGATTCTCGCGAACCAGTTCTACAATCAAGCCAACCCGGACGCGCATTTTGCGACGACGGGGCCAGAGTTGTGGGAGCAGACGGAAGGGAAGATCACGCACTTTGTGGGAGGCGCCGGAACGGGCGGCACACTCACAGGCGTGGGGCGTTATCTCAAATCGAAAAATCCGAAGATTCAGATTGTCGGCGCGGACCCCACCGGATCGATTTTGACGGAGTATTGGCGGAGCCAGGGCACGAGCAAGCCCGAGGGCGCGCCGTACAAGGTTGAAGGGATAGGCCAGGACAAGATTCCCGGCACGTTGGATATGTCGCTGATTGATGAATTTCAAACCGTGAGCGACCGCGATGCCTTTGCGATGGCGCGCCGTCTCACGCGCGAAGAAGGATTGTTCGTCGGTGGATCGGCGGGGCTGATTGCGCACGCTGCGCTGAATGTTGCGCGCCGCGTGAATGACCCGAACGCCCTCGTAGTGACCATTCTGTGCGATACGGGCGAGCGGTATTTGTCGAAGGTGTACAACGACGAATGGCTGCGCGAAAATCAGATGCTTGAACCAGAGCGCGTGACGCTGTCGCAGCTGGTTGAAGGAAAGCAGGATGGAGCACCAGGGACCGTGGTCGGTGTTGCGCCAACCGCGACGGTGCGGCAAGCCATGCGCATGATGAGCCTGCACAACGTGAGCCAGCTTCCGGTGATGGAAGGGGCCAACTGCGTTGGGTCGGTGAGTGAAAGCGCGCTCAGTGCCAAGGCCCTCGAAGATGTGAAGCTGCTCGACGAGCCGGTGAGCGACGCGATGGATTCCCCGTTCCCGGTCGTCGGCGCCGATCAACCGTTGGATGCGGTCGTGAAGCTGCTGTCGAAATCGAATCCTGCGGTTCTCGTCCGGCGCGACGCACAGATAGTGGGCATCGTGACCCGCAGCGACATGCTCCATCACCTCATGGCGCGCTAACGTGCGGATCACCGTGTTGTTGGGCGGCACATCATCGGAGCGCGACGTGTCGTTGGCGTCCGGTCTTCGCGTGGCGCAGGCGTTGCGGTCGTGTGGGCACACGGTGACCGCGGTGGACACCGCGAGCGGTGTATTGAGCATGGCGGAGGAAGCCGCCATGCTGTCTGGCGGTGTGATGAAGACCCTGCCGCCAGAGCTCGAAGCACTCGCAAAACTTTCCGTTGAAGCACTGCCGGCCGTTGTCGGTCGCCTTCCGGCGCCGAGCGATGCCGACGTGGTGTTTCTCGGATTGCACGGCGGGCAAGGCGAGGATGGGACGATTCAGGCGCTCCTCGACTTAACCGGCGTGCCATACACTGGAAGTGGTCATCTGGCCAGCGCGCTTGCGATGGATAAGGATCTCACGAAGCATCTGTTTCGTCAGCATGACGTCCCGACGGCCGACTGGCTCATGGCGCCGGCGACGGATGATGCGATCCTTGCCACGCTCGGATTGCCGGTGATTGTAAAGCCCTCCAAACAGGGCTCGACCGTTGGGTTGACGCTGGTGAAGGAGCGTGCCGCGCTGCAGCCGGCGATCGCCGAAGCGCGACTCTATGATGATGAAGTGATGATTGAGCGGTTTATTCCTGGGCGTGAACTGACCGTCGGTATTCTTGGGGATCTCGCGTTGCCGGTGGGCGAGATCATTCCGGCGCACGAAATTTACGATTACGAATGCAAATACACGGCCGGCATGGCCCGCGAAGAATTTCCAGCAGCGCTTAAGCCGGACGAATCACACACGGTTCAGGAATTGGCCGTGCGAGCGTTTCGGGCGCTGAAGCTGTCGGGGTATGCACGCATTGACTTCCGGATGATGGCGGACGGAATGTTCTATTGCCTGGAAGCGAACACGCTGCCCGGGATGACCGAGTTGAGTCTGATTCCACAGGCCGCGGCAGCGGCTGGCGTGTCCTTTCCCGCGTTGTGTGACCGAATCGTGCAACTCGCGCTGCGACGCCGAACCGGAGATGTGCAATGACCAACATGCCGATGAACTCAGCCGCCCTCGCCGGTGTCCCGGCTGGCGTGCAGTCCCAGGGAGTGTGGGTGGGCCGTCGTCAGCTGTTCGTGCGATTCGCTGGCGAAGCGGAGACGGCGACGATGTATACCGCCCAGGCGCTCGTGCGAGAGCTGGAGCGGCAACTGAGCCGTTCCAGCTTTCATTCCATCGCCATTGGTGGTCGTGATACGCTCGGCAACGTCCAGTTTTTGTTGACGGCCTTTGGGGCGATGAAACCCGCCGTGCCAGTGATGCTCGATACAGACGGTCAACGCCCGGAGGCGCTCACAGTGCTCGCGCCGCACCTCGCGATGACGCAGGTCACGGTTGATTTCAGTGGATCCGATGCGGCACTTACCAGTGCGCTGGCGACCATCGCGGCCGCCGCGGCCGCCGGTTGCGCACATGCGTTGGTGCTCTGCCCGCGCGACGACACGAGCGATGGTCAACTCCTTCGGCTCATCGAACGTGCACACGCGGCCAGTGCCAGCGCGCACGTGACGATTCACCCGACGATGACGATTGGAGAATCCCTCTCGCTCGATCGCCGATGGGGGACCCTCCTTGAGCAGGCGATGGCCACACACGCGAACAGTGCACTGGCTCTGCGCTTGCCGCCGCCCACGGGACTGCGATGACCGATCTGCCGGACGCGGAGCGCGTCGTGCCGGATGTGATGCCAGTCCCGCGCATGACGACGGCGGTGCAGCTGTTCCTGCTCGCGGCCACCGCGGTGGTCGTGTTACAGGACACGATTCTCGCGCCTGCGGACGTGCAGCGGGTGCTCGGGTTTTCGGCGTCGACCTTCGCCGCGCAGTGGTGGACCATTCTCACCTTCACGCTCGTGCACACCGGCGCCTGGCACCTTATCCTCAACGGGTACGTGCTCTGGTTGTTTGGGCCGAGATTGGAAGCACGGTGGGGGGCGTGGGCGTTCACACGCTTCTATATCATCGCCGCGCTCGGCGGATGGTTTACCCATCTCGTCGGCGGCTCTGCTACGGCCACATTGATTGGATCCACCGCTCCGACGTTAGGTGTGATGGTGGCGTATTCCCATTTTTGGGGGCGTGAGCCCACGCACCTGTTTGGCATGGTACCGACCACAGTTCGGTGGTTGGCAGCGTTGATGGGCGGCATTCTGCTCCTGGACGGGGTTTCCTCGACGGAGGTTGGAACCGGTCTCGGATATCTGGCGCACGCTGGTGGCGCGGCGGCGGCGTGGATTGCGCTTCGCGCCGTGGCACCGGCGGTGATCGAACGTCTGCGGCAGAGTGTGAGTGCCCTACCAGATGACGCGGACGAGGATATGCCGCGCGCGGTACCGAGGCAGTCACGTCGAGTTCCGCCGCGCGCGCGTTCGGCACGGGATGACAGGCCGCCGAACGAACAGTCGGAGCAGGCGACGCACCCGGAACCGCGTTCGATGGGACCGTCTCCGCAGACCGTGCCGGAGACGCTGGACCGGCTCCTCGACAAAATTGCAAGACAAGGTCTCGAGAGTCTCTCGTCCGTCGAGCGCGCGTGGCTCGATGAGGCCGCGCGTAAACTTCGCGATGGTGGTGCCCGTGACGGGCGCCCTGATCGTCAATCTCCAAACAGCAACTGAGTCTCCATGCCCAAGCCCGAGCTGCTCGAAACGTTTCCCAATCCGTATCCCAAGCGGGATTACGAAATCTTTATGACGTGCCCGGAGTTTACGTCGCTCTGCCCGATGGGCGGCATTGAGAGTGATGCCAAGGAGTTGGAGTTGTTGGAAGGTGGCGCGCCGGATTTTGCGACGATCAACATCACCTACACGCCCGCTCGCGTCTGCGTGGAGCTCAAGAGCCTGAAGTTGTATCTATGGAGTTTCCGCAACGACGGTATCTTTTACGAACGTGTTGTCAATCGCATTCTCGACGACCTCTCGGTGGCCGTGAAGCCGAAACAGATGACCGTGGTTGGCGATTTCAACGTGCGCGGCGGGATCAAGTCCGTGATCACCGCGACGTACCGCGCGCCGAAGCGCCGCGCGCGCTAAGCGTCGCTGGCGGAGTCGCTGACGTCTGGGGGGAGATCCCCGGACTTCCAGCCTATGCTGCCGCGCCGACCTGCTTCCCAGCGCGGGTATGTGCCCACCACGCGGACGGCGCGCGCGTGGTCGGCAATCTCACCAATAACGGCGTTGACGTCTTCGTCGCCGACCTGATGGTCGAACTCGACAAAGAATCGATAACTCCACGGATTACCGGTGGGGCGCGTTTCGATGCGCCGCATATTGATGCCGTGTGAGGCGAGCGGCGCCAGCGCCTGTAGCAGCGCCCCCGGAACATCGGTGGTCGTGAGCAGGAGCATCGTGCGCGCCGGCGTCAACGGCGGCAGGGGCAACGGTTCGCGCGCGAACGCAATAAAGCGCGTCTGATTATCGTGCCGGTCTTCGATATCGGCCTTCAAAATATCCAGATGATAGCGCTCTGCGGAGTTGCGACTGGCCACCGCCGCAAAAGTGGGATCCGCAAGGTTCGACACATCGAGCGCCGCTCCGGCCGTGTCGTACACGGCATGCACATCGAGCCGTGAGTGTTGTGCGAAGAACCCGCCGCATTGCGCAAGCGCAACGGGATGACTGAAGACGTTGGTAACTTGTTCAAAGCGCGCGCCGGGTGGTCCGAGCAGGCAGTGATGGACCGCGACCACCGTCTCGGCGATCGCAAAAAGATCGTCATGCGCGTCAATGGCGTCGTGGCTCGCCTGTACGGAGCCGACAATGGTATTTTCAAGCGGGAGGATGGCGCGGTCGACGCTTCCGCTGCGAAGAGCGCTGACCACGTCACGAAATTCCCGCTGCGGCACCGGTTCAACATCGCTGCCCCACAACTGGAGAATGGCCTCCTCACTAAAGGCCCCTAGCTCCCCCTGAAATGCGATGCGAACCGGTGTGGACATGTGTAAGCCTATCGCAACACAGCGGCAACGTCGAGTACTGTCACCTCACCAAGGTGTAGCGCGTCGATCCCAGGGCGCACTTTGGCGAGATCTCCGACGATGACAATGGTGAAACGGTCGATGGGCACATACTGCCGCGCGACGCGTTGCACATCGGCAGACGTGACCGCGAGTAGCCTGGGGCCGAGCTCGGAGACGGACGCCAAGGGAAGCCCAAACGAGGCGAGGCTCACCAACTGTCCGGCGATTTGCGCGTTGGTTTCGAAGCGCGCCGGAAGCGCGAGCGCCACATAGTTCTTGGCGCGACTCAGCTCCGTCGCGTCGAGCGGCGTATCGCGAATGGCGCGCAGTTCGTTGAAGATCTCCACCAACGAACTGTCGGTGACATTCGTGCGCACGGAGGACGACACGGCGAACGGCCCGGGAATGGGCGCCCACCGGAAGTTTGAACTAATGCCGTACGTATATCCCTTCGTTTCGCGAAGATTGGAGTTGAGGCGCGACGAGAAGGAGCCGCCGAGGATGGTGTTCATGACCGTCAGCGCCGGATAGTCTGGGCTGTGGCGATCGACACCAGGGGCGCCAACGTAGATCACCGATTGGGCGGCGCCAGGTTTGTCGATGAGATAGATCTTGACCTTGTCGTTGGTCACGGCGGTCGTGGTAACCGGCGTGATGTCGAGTGTGGCCGCCCCGCCCTTCCAAGCGCCGAACCGTGCGGCGAGGAGCGGCGTGAGTTCAGCGGACGCGATATCTCCAACGACCGTGAATGACGCCCGTGACGGAATAAACGCCGCCGCGTAGAAGGTGCGAACCTTGGCGCTGTCGAGAGAGGCGACCGTGGCGGAATCACCGGAGGCCGGTGCGTGATACGGATGTCCGGCTGGATACATCAGTTTATCGAACGCCAGCGCGGCCACCTGCGTGGGCTGGTCTTTGCGTTGGAGAATCTGCGCGAGTAGCAAGTCGCGCTGCTTGCGTACGTCGTTGGCGCGGAACGCCGGGCGCAGCGCCACATCTGCCATGAGATCGAGGGCGGAGGCGAGCGATCGCTTGGGAACGTTGAGCGTGATGCTGAAGTAATCAGTTCCAGCGGACGCATTGAGTTGGGCGCCGAGGAAAGCGAGTTCGCTTTGTAGCGCATTCGCGTCACGGCTTCCCGCACCTTCGGTGAGCATGCGCGAGGTGAATGCCGCCATGCCTGGTGCGTCGTGATCGAGTCGCGATCCGCCGGTGATGACCAGCGAGAGCTGCACGAGTGGAACTTCGTGTTGGCCGACGAGCTGGATAGCGACGCCGTTTGCGAGCGACGATTTCTGGACGGACGGCAGGTGTAGCGTGGGTGTTTTGCCGAGCGCGGGAACAATGGTGCGGTCGAGGACCGGCGCGTTCTTGGTTTGTGCGCCGGCGATGACCGGAAGCACGGCGAAAAAAAACAGCGTGCGGCGGATCACTGAGCCACCCCCTTCTTCGCGGCGAGTTCCGGTTTTCCCTGCGGGACGACAGAAATCATCACCCGATTGGTTTGCAAATATTTCTTGAGGACGCGCTGGACGTCAGCGGCCGTCACGTTGCGGTAGCGATCAAGATCGGCCTGGAAGGAATCGGGCTTGCCGGTCTGGTAGTAGTACTCATTGAGCTGATCGGCCTTGCCGCCTACGGATTCAATGCTGCGGAGGAAGTTGGCTTCGATGGCGTTCTTGGCTTGCTCGAGCTCGCGGGCGGAGGGGCCGTCACTGGCGAGTTTTCGCACTTCGGCGTCCACGACCGTTCGCAGGGTGTCGAGTCCCTTGCCTGGCCGCGCGGTGGCGACGATCGAAAAATCACCGTCGAGACGTTTACCGTCTTGGCGGGCGAAGACATTCGTGGCGAGTTCGCCGTTGTACACCAGCGCTTGGGTGAGGCGTGCGGTGCGCGATCCCGCGAGTACTGTAGCGGCGATCTGGAGTGCGGCATCGTCGCCGTGCCAACCCTTGACGGTGTGCCACTCCAGATAGAGACGCGGAAGCTGCACACGGTCTTCGAGTGTGAGCACGGTGTCGTGGACCGTGAACGGCGTCGGCGCGGGGCGTTCGATATTGGGGCCGCGCGGAATCTCCGTGAAATACTTGCGGACGAGCGCTTTGACTTCGACGGCGTTCACATCCCCGGCCACCACGAGCGTAGCGTTGTTGGGCGCGTAGTACTGACGGAAAAATGCCTTGACGTCGTCCACCGACGCGGCGGAGAGGTCGGCCATGGATCCAATGACGGGCCAGCTGTACGGATGCGTGGCCGGATACATGAGCTTGGGCTCGAAGTCGGCGACTAAACCATAGGGTTGGTTTTCGTAGCTTTGCCGGCGTTCATTCTTTACGACGTCGCGCTGCAGATCGACTTTTGGCTTGTCCATGGTTGGCAGAAGCCAGCCCATGCGGTCGGCTTCGAGCCAAATCATGAGGGGCAACGACGAGCTCGGACCGCTTTCGTAGTAGTTGGTGCGGTCTTCGGTGGTGGACCCGTTGTTGTTGGCTCCGGCCGCTTCGAGGAGGCGGTCGAACTGCGGGTATTCCGCGTTCTTGGAGCCCATGAACATCAGGTGCTCAAACAGGTGGGCAAAGCCTGTGCGCCCCGGCTTTTCGTCCCCAGAGCCGACGTGGAACCAGACATTGGTGGTGACCACCGGGGTGGAGTGGTCCTCGTGCACGATGAGCGTGAGCCCGTTCGGGAGGGTGTCGAGGACGAAGGGTACGCTCAGTTTCTTGGCCTGTGCGCCGGCGATGGCAGGCACGAGGGCGAGCATACCGGTGGCGAAGAGACGTCGTAGCAGGGACATAGACGGGGTCCGGTTTAGGGCGCAAGTGTGAGGTGGGGGTGCGCCAGTACAGCCTACATTAGAGAGGGGAGAACGGGGAAGGAAGGAGGGTGTAAGTCTATTCCGGGCGTGGGGTTGGCGATGTGTCCGGTGGCGACTACCTTTGTAGGCTACGGCTAGGTAGCTCAGTTGGTAGAGCAGCGGACTGAAAATCCGCGTGTCGGGGGTTCAATTCCCTCCCTAGCCACTCAGGTATTTGGGCGCGCCCCTGCGGAAACCGTGGGGGCGCGTTCATTTTACGGGTGTTCAGGCGATCGTTCGGATACTGGGCAGCGGTCCTGGCCAGCCTCCCCCGAAAGGCGCGCGAGCGCCACCCCCGGCTTCCCCCGAAACCATGAATTTTCTCACCGCGAATTTTGCCAAACTGAAGCGCAGCCTCGGCGCCCTCTCCAGGGTCGACGCGCGGTTTGTGGCGCTCAGCGACCAACTGAACGAGCGCATGGATGAAATGCGCTTTGCGCAGGGGCTGGTGCTCGCGAGTCTCCACGAGAACCGAACGTCTCCGCGCATTCAGGATTATGAGTTTAAGGTGTTCTCGCAGTGGGGCGAAGATGGGATCCTGCAGTACCTGACGCGCGTGATCCCGATGGAACACAAAACGTTTCTTGAGTTCGGCGTCGGAAACTTTTTTGAATCGAATTGCCGATTCCTGATGACGAAGGACAACTGGCGCGGTCTGGTGATTGACGGGTCAGCGGCCAACATGGCACAGTTGAAGCGATCGAGTTTTTACTGGAAGCATCACCTCATGGCCGTTGATGCATTTATTACCAAAGACAACATCAATGCACTGCTCGCGCAGAGTCAGTTTGCGGCCGATGTTGGCATTCTCTCGGTGGATCTGGATGGGAACGATTACTACGTGCTCGATGCGATCGACACGTTTACGCCGCGAATTTTGATTTGCGAGTACAACGCGGTGTTTGGGGCCACGCGAAAGATCAGCGTGCCGTACGATCCGTCGTTCGATCGCACCACCGCGCATTTTTCGAACCTGTACTGGGGGGCCTCGCTCGCGGCGATGACGCATCTCGCGAACAAGCGAGGCTATTCGCTGGTTGGAACGAACACCGCTCGGAACAACGCCTTTTTTGTGCGGAACGACTTACTCAACGCGCGCGTCGAAGCACTGACGGCCGAGCAGGCGTACGCACCGTCGTTGTACCGGGAAAGCGTAAACGCGGAGGGTGCGTTCACGTTTCTTGCTGGCGAAGAGCGGCTCGCGGCCATCAAGGGATTGCCGGTGTTCAACGTTGAGCAGGGTGTGATCGAAGCGCTGTAGACGCGCGCCGGATGTGGTGGCGCGGAGGTGGAGCAACATCCCAACGCACCAACGCGACGACACCGAACGATCTCTACTCGTATCGCAACGCTTCAATAGGATCGAGCGTGGAGGCGCGCCGTGCGGGCCACACGCCGAACGCGACCCCAATGCCGCTCGCGAACGCGAAGGCAATCAGGATGGAGCGCACATCCACGGCTGTCTCCCACCCCATGGCGGAGCTGAGCTGCGACGCCCCTATGGTGCCGGCGAGAATTCCAAGGATGCCGCCGAGCACACAGAGAATGACCGCTTCCGTGAGAAACTGCAACAGAATGTTGTTGCGGGTGGCGCCAAGGGCTTTGCGCACGCCGATTTCGCGTGTGCGCTCGGTGACCGACACGAGCATGATGTTCATGATGCCGATGCCGCCAACAAGAAGACTCACCGCAGCGATACCAGCGAGCAGCAGCGTGAAGGTCTTGGTGGTCTCGCCGACTGTTGCGAGCAGGTCGGCTTGATCGCGAATGGAAAAGTCGTCCGGCCGTCCCGCGCGCAGTTTATGCGACCGCCGGATGGCGGACTGAATTTCCGCCATCGCCGCACTGATGGAATCTTCCGAGCCGACTAACGTCCAGATGTCGTTGATCCGATCGGTGCCAAAAATCTCGAACCGACCGGTCTGAAACGGAATGAGAATTTGCTGATCGCCGTCGCCAAAGCCGGTGGTGCCTTTTCCCTCGAGTACGCCAATAACGGTGAACGCGCGACTCGCGATGCGAATCTGTTCGCCGATGATGGTTTCGGGGTCGTCAATCTTCAGGAGTGGCAGAACGTCAGCACCGAGCACCGCGACGCGGCGACGCGCCACATCCTCGAGATTCCCGAACATGCGGCCAGCGGCGATTTTGAAACCACGCACCGCCAAGAAGTTCGGTGGCGTTCCCGTGATCTGCACGTTGGTGTTGCGATTCTTCCAGACCACCTGCAGCGACCGATCCTGCTGCCAGTTGACCGCGACCACGTTGGGCGACCGGGCGCTGATCATGTCCACGTCTTTCGTCGTCAGCTTGACGGTTGTGGCGGAGGCCACCCCGGCTTGCTGTACCCGCTGCGGATTGATTTGCAGCACGGTGGTGCCAAGACGCGCAATGCGATCTTTAATCGCCTTCTGCGCACCGTTGCCAAGTGCCACCATAGCGATCACCGCCGCAATGCCGATGACAATGCCGAGCATGGTCAGCAGCGAGCGCATTTTGTTGGCGCGCAGGGCATCGATGGAGATGCCGAAGATTTCGAACAGAGAAACGTGCACGACTGAAGGCTATGCGGCTGGGTTTGTGTCTGCTACCACCGCACCAACCACCATACGAGTTGCGGTGGTTCGGCGTCGCGTGGTGCTCACGGACGTCAGCGGCCGCGTTCGGTGCTGAGGAGTCCGCGGGAAACCTTCTTGGTGCTACCGGTGCGTGCCTTGATGGGAGAGAACCCCGCCTGCCGTTGCAGCGCGTCGGTGTACAGGACTTCGTATGACAGGGGGCCGACATCGAGACGGCGGCCTTTTTCGCGAATCACTAGTCCTTCGATTGTGAGTGTGACGAGATATTTTCCAATTTCACGCGTGACCGTCTGCGCGGGAACGAGATCGTCGCTGCCCGGCACGGCGTGGGCGGGTTTGAGCTTGGTGGCCATGGCGGGGGTGGTAAATGGTGAGGGGCGAAAGCTAAAGGGTGGACAACTGTGCTGACAGTTGACCCCATCACCGACGGACGCGCCGTTGCCAGGGGGTGCCTGTTGTAGTTGGCGCTGGTGTGTCTGGGTAAGCAACGCGCGACGCACGACAGTCGCTGAACGGGATCGTTGATAGCGAGGAGCGCCCGACGTGGCTACCGTTGGAAGGGCGCGCTTCAACGTCCCGTGGTATTGCCTGCGTTTACGGGTAGTGGTGTGAACGGAATCGCACCACGGCCTTGCCTTCGATTCACTCCAGTCCGGAAACTCGTCATGACAACGTCGATCATGCCCGCCCGCTTCCTGTTGACCTTCACCATGCTCGCGGTGGCGGGGTGTGCGACGGTTGCACCGCCGGCGTCCACCGTCGGCACTGGGCCGGCCGCCGCGCCGACAGCGGCCAGCACCGCGCCAGCCGCCGCTTCCGGCGCGCGCCAGGGCGGTACGCCGCCCGGTACGCCCGGCGCACCCGTCGCGCGCGATCGCGGGACGCCACGGGACCGCGGATTTGCCGGCACCATGGACTCCGCGCGCGCACGGCTGCTTTATGTGAGCAACGATCCCAAAGACCTACCCCGCGCCAATTTTGACGCGGCGGTCGTAGCCAAGACGCGCACTGACAGCATCTACGCCGCGCGATTCAAGGGGATCGCGGAGTTCCGTAAGATCACATACAAGAGCAAGGCCGACGGGATGGAGATTCCGGCCTACCTCTTTGTGCCGCTCAATCATCGCGGAGCAAAAGGGCACGCGGCAATGATTTGGGTGCACGGTGGCGTGCATGGCAACTGGGACGAAAACATGCTGCCGTTTGTGAAAGAAGCAGTCGAGCGTGGCTATGTGATTGTGACACCGGATTATCGCGGCAGTACCGGGCACGGTGAGCAGCTCCATATGGCCATCGACTACGGTGGCAATGAAGTGATTGATGTGCTCTCGGCGCTCGATTTTCTGAAGACGCAATCGTATGTGGATATGGATCGCATTGGGATGATGGGGTGGAGCCACGGGGGCTTCATCACCGCCCTCAATGCGATGACACCAGGAACGCCACTGAAGGCGGCGGCGGCGATCGTGCCGGTCACGAACCTTTTGTTTCGGTTGTCGTTCAAGGGGCCGACGTACCAGCGCGACTACGCGGCGGAATCGACGATTCGCGGATTACCGTTCGAAAAAACGGACGAGTATATCAAACGGTCACCGCTGTACCACGTGGAAGATTTGAACATTCCGTTGCTGGTGCATGTGTCGACGAATGATCTTGACGTGAACTATGTGGAAGACCAGCAACTCGTCTGGAAACTCCGTGCCCTTAAACCGGAGTTGGCGGAAACGAAGATTTACGTTGATCCGGCGGGATGGGGGGCGAGTGTGGGACACGCCTTCAGTCGGCGGGTGGACCGTACGACGCTCGAGCGCGTGGATTCGCCGGCGCAGATTGACTCGTGGAACCGGACGTGGGCCTTCTTTGATTGGCTCCTGCGCCCATACGAAGACCACTCCAAGCCGCTACCAGCGGTGCGGACGCAGCCGTAATCGCGCGGGTTGAGTTCTTCGCGAACAGAACGCGGTGCCGAGATTAACCTCGGCGCCGCGTTCTGGTTTTGAGGAGCTTATGGGACAGCGGGACATAGGGTGGGAAGAACCCTGCCTGCACCGCAGCGGAGTCCACGTACGCGACGATGTGGGATACGATCTCGCCGCTGTAGGAGATGGCGAGCATCCATGGCGTCTGAACCGCACATTGGGTGTGTCGAACGCGAAACTGGATGATGCCAGACACGACGACGCACGGAGCCTCTGCTGCGACGCGAAACCACTCCAGCCGATCGAGATGTATGTGCTCGTGCCACCACCTCAACCGTTCGATGGCCGTGCTGACATCGGCGGTGTAGCCGAAGAGGGGCACGTCACTCGGCCCGACAATATCGATTTGCACGTCGGGGTGCAGGAGTGCGGCGATGGCGTTCTCGTTCTTGGCGGCTAGGGCACGGAACAGTGTCTGCAGCGGCTCAGGAATTGGCGCGGCGTACGCCGGGGCTGGTGAGGTTGGGGACGCCGAAGAAGTCGCCGGTGCGGAGGGAGTGCCAAGTGCCCCCGGCGAAGGGGCACGAGAGGGGGACGGAGACGTCATCGCAGTATCGAGGTAAAGCGTGCACGGCCGACCGCCCGGGGGGGAGGGCAATCTCGCCAAGTACTTCCTTCTACCCCAGATCCCGGCCTTTTGCCACAGGTGCGCGCCGCCGCCCGTCACTAGATTCCGTTTTCCGGAGGACATGACATGCGCCGACCAGTAATTCGATTGCCGTTTGCGATGGGTTTCCTGCGCCACCTGGCTGCGCCATGGCCGCTCGCGCCATGGCCGCTCGCGCCATGGCCGCTCGCGCCATGGCCGCTCGCGCCATGGCCGCTCGCGCCATGGGTACTCGCGCTCTGCCTGAGCACGCTCGGCGGTTTGGGTGCGCTCGGGGCGCCCCGCGCCGCCCGTGCCGACGTGCGTCGGGAGGTCGCGGCTGACACGATCCGCGGATTTGTGTTCGATAGCCTATTGCACGCGCCGATTGCGGACGCGACGGTGATCGCCAGTCCCGGTGGCGAGCAGGTGATGACGGCCAAGGATGGTCGCTACTCGTTGGTCAGTGCACAGAAAATTGCGCGTCTCAATGTGTATCACCATCTCTTGGAGCGAACGGGGATCGGCAGTTTGTCGGTGACGGTCGGGCCGTCGGCGTCGCGCGCGCAGTTTGTGATTTCTACACCGTCGTTCCAGACGCTCTGGAAGACGCTGTGTGGTGCCGCGACGATTGTTGAGGGCCGTGGCGGTATTGTGCATGGCACAGCACGTTCGAGCGACAACAGCACACGGGTGGCAGGCGCACGCGTGCGTGTGAGCTGGGACGTAGACGAAACGACGCTCAAAAATCCCACACTTCCTCGGGTCATCGAAACACGCACCGACAAAACCGGTGCGTACGCGGCGTGCGGCGTGCCCCCGCTGGCTGACGTGTACGTGGTGAGCTACTCGCCGGAATTCAGTTCGGGGACCCTGTTGCTCGCGGCCGATTCACTCCCGCTACGGAAGCAGGAGCTGGTTGTTGGGCCACCCGGTCAGACGGCGATTGTCCGAGGAACGGCACGCGATCAGCGGAGCCAGCCGCTCGGCAACGTGATGGTGGAAGTGGACGGGCTGCCGGGATCGTGGACGTCCGATGCGCAGGGCCGATTTGCGTTGTCGGCGATTCCCACCGGGACGCGCACCATTCTGGCGCGCGCGCTCGGCTATGCGCCGGTCATCCAGCAGGTGGATGTGCTGGCGAAGGACAACGAGGACATCGCGATCAGCATGACGCGCTCTACCCGCTTGCCGAACGTGACGGTCAATGCGGTGGCCGATAAGGGTCCGGTGGTCCGCGAATACGAAGAACGCAAGAAGCGCGGATTCGGCTGGTTCACGGACTCCCTGCAGTTCAAGAACCGCGCGGACACGCGCTCCATCTTTCAGGGCGCTCCTGGGCTGCAAATCGACGCCGACAACAGCCGCTCGCTGAGCGAGTTCAAGATTTACATGCCGTACACGATGGGGCACTGCCTCGCGAACATTTATCTGGATGGCTTTCGCTCCGACGCACAGATGCTCTCTGGGCTACCGAAGCAGCAGATTGCCGCGGTGGAGGTCTATATGCGGCCCGGCGAGGTTCCAGGGAAATACCTCCCCTTTGACAGCATCTGCGGGACGGTTCTGGTCTGGACCAAGCAGGCGTTTGAGCCACCGCCAGCAAAGAAGGCAAAGAAGCTGTAATAGTAAACATCCGTTTACTTGCCTTGGCTAACAGTTTACTGTGTAAGGTTTTACTACTCGACCTTTCTTTGTTTCATTCCAAGACTGAGGATGCGCTGCAGTAGCTCCGGGTACTCGACCCCACCCGCTCGCGCGGCCGAGGCGAACTCCTCGCGTTGCGCGATTTCGGGGTTCGGGTTGGCCTCAAGAAAGTAGAAATGGCCCTCTGCGGTCATCCGAAAGTCGATCCGCGCATAGCCTGAGAGTTCGAGCGTTTTGTAGATGCGCTTACTTACGTGCGCGAGAAGCGCGGCCTGCTCCGTGGTGAGCTCTGCTGCCCGAATGTCGATGCCGTGGCGCTGCTGGTATTCGAGATCGTGCTTAACCCGCGCGGTGGCGATGAGCGGTTCGTTCTCGGGCTTCTTTTCGGCGACGAGCTCCCACGCAGGGAAGGCGACGAGTCGCTCGTTTCCCATCACACTCACATACAGTTCGCGTCCTTCGATGAACTGCTCCGCGATGGCATCGGTGTGCACGCGCTCGTGAATAAAGCGCACGCGCTCGACGAGTTTTTCATCAGTGTCCACGACCGACGCTTTCGCGATGCCAACTGACGAATGCTCGGTGAGCGACTTGATGATGACGGGAAACTTGAGTCGAGGGGGGCGGCGTGCTTTTCGCCCCATGGGAAAGACGTGGAACTCCGGGACGCGAATACGATGATACGAGAGCAGTTTCTTGGAGAGCGCCTTGCCCCGCGAGAGAATCATGCCGCGCGGGTTGCAGCCGGTGTACGACACCTTGAGCAGTTCGAGATAGCTCACGACGTTCTGGTCGAAGAGCACCTCGCCGTGGAATTCTTCGAGCAGATTGAACACCACGTGCGGTTCCCACGTTTCCACCTGCTCGCGAATAGGGAGCAGTTCGTATTGCACCCCAAGGACGCGCACGTCGTGGCCAATGCCGCGCAGTGTTTGCACGACATCGAACTCCGTTTTCCAGGTGTTGATGTCCTTTTCGCTCTGCCCTTCGAGTGAATCCGGCGGCACGAGCTGCGGGTGCATCAGCGTGAGTACGCGGAGTCGTTTCATACGGCAATCCAGTCGCGCCGACCGTGATTGGCAATGAATTCCATGGTGCGCGCGGTGAGCAGCACCATGAAATCCATGAGCAGTTGCCGATCGCGGCCAGCGGCGCGGAGGCGCAGTTCGCGGCAGCGGCCGATCATGTCGCCGAGGACGGCGTCGAGTGTGAACTGATACTCGCCGGTCCATTTGGCCACGACGCGTCGGATGTCACGACGGTGCCGCCGCAAGAAACTTGCGGCGGTCTCGTAGGAGAGGTGACGCGGGGCATTCGAGAAGAGACGGCGCAAGTCTTCGTCGTAGGTGTTGGGGTACTCAACCGAATAGAGCGCACGGCGGTAAGTGTAATGCTCGAACAGCGTGCGCGGCATGGAGCGGATTGAATCAATGTGCGCGCGTGTGCGGATGGCGGGCGTGACATCGGCGATTTCCTGCATGAGCGTGTCCACGTACTGGAGTTTCTTCAGCGCTGGCCATCCCACATACCGTTTGCGCCAATCGCTGCGCGGCCGGAGCCAGACGGCGAATGTTTCGGCAAAATCTTCGTCTGGATGACTCTGTGCATACCAGCGCCGGAGGTGCTGGACGTATTTCTTGCTCGCGGGATTGGGGCGGTACGACTCTGGATATGGTGTCGACGACCGTCCGAACAATCGCTGCCACTCGCGCCGCCGATGCAACTGGAAGGCGTGTTGCACGGCGTGGCCGCACTCGTGCCGCATGATCTGCATGCATTCGCCGACCGTTCCACCCTCGACCTCGAGCAACTGTTGCCGCTCGAGTTTCATCAGGCGCGGGTGCGTGAGATAGAAGGGAATGGCAAACCCTGGCACATTGCCGGGTGAGAACCATTCGTCCGAGAGCCACACATGCGGATGGAGCTTGATGTCGCGCGCGTCGAGTTCGGCGTAGAGCTCGTTGACGCAGTCTTCGATCCAGGTGCCTTCAATGGAAAGGCCGAGGTCCCGCAGGCGAAGCTGCAGGAGGCGCTCGGTGGACCAGTTGGCCCACGGCAGGCGGTGGCGGAACCGGAGGTTGGAGTAGGGCATGGGTGGAGAGGTCCCGTGGCGAATTCCCTTGGCGAGAGCTTGGTGCGCGCGGGGCGCGGTGGCAAGGGGAGCTGCGCGGTAGTTACGATTGAGCGTGACGAATCCCGAGTCCGGCCCCTACGCCTCGCTGCGCATCCCCAACTTCCGGCTGTATATCGCCGGCTTGCTGGCGTTTACGATGGCGATCCAGATCCAGGGGACGGTGGTGGGCTGGCAGATCTACGAGCTCACGCACAACAAGCTGGCGCTGGGGTTGATTGGGTTAGCGGAGGCGCTGCCATTCATTGCCCTCTCGTTGTACGGCGGCCATGTGGCCGACCGTCATGATCGTCGTCGGATTGCGCTGATGGGGCTGGGTGTACTAACGGCATGTGCGGTGTTGTTGCTGTTGCTGCCAACGCTCTACCCGCACGCACCGGCCTTGGTGGTGCGATCGATTTACGGGGTGATTGTGCTGAGCGGGCTGGCGCGGAGTTTTCTGCAGCCGGCACGTCAGGCGTTGGGGGCGGAGATTGTGCCGCGCGAGCTGTATGGCAACTCCATTCCGTGGCGTAGCGGGACGTGGCAGCTGGCGTCGGTGATCGGGCCAGCGCTTGGTGGCGTGCTCTACGCGATGGGCGGGACGACGCTGGCGTACGCGGTTGATGTGGCGCTGACGGTGATTGGGGCGCTGTTAGTGGGCGCCATCCGTCACCGGTCGACGCCGGCGCCACAGAACGACGAAGGGATTGCTGCGAGCTTGGCGGTTGGTGTGCGATTTGTGTTCCGGGAGCGATTGCTGTTGGCGGCGCTGTCGCTCGATCTCTTCTCGGTGCTCTTTGGTGGCGCCACGGCACTGCTGCCGGTTTTTGCGGCGGAAATTCTCCATGTGGGGCCGCGCGGACTTGGGTTGTTGCGCGCCGCGCCGGCGATTGGGGCGGTGGTCACGTCGGTGTGGTTGGCGCACCGTCGCCCGATGGCGCGCGCGGGGCGCGTACTGCTACGTGCTGTTGCGCTGTTTGGGATGTGCATGATCGCGTTTGGCTTGTCACGCAGTGTGGCGCTCTCGGTGGCGGTGCTCGTGGTGAGTGGCGCGGCTGATATGGTGAGTGTGTTTATTCGCTCGTCGTTGATTCAGACGCTGACGCCGGTGCACATGCTGGGGCGGGTGAGTTCGGTGAACTCGGTGTTCGTCGGCTCTTCAAACGAGATTGGCATGTTTGAGTCGGGGGTCACCGCGCAGTGGTTGGGCACGGTGCCGAGTGTGGTCCTCGGCGGCATGGCCACGCTGGTGGTCGTGGTGGTGACCGCGTGGCGGGTGCCCGCGCTTCGTGCCCTCCGGCGGGTAGATCAGCTGACGGCGCGACCATAGCAGCGCCTCGGAACCCCCAGAGGGGCAGTCGGTATCACCGAATGCGGTCAAACGACCCACGCGCTTCTTCCACGATCTCACTAGAATTCATGTCTATGGCATTCATACTTCGAACGATTCGGCTGGTCGTGCCAGCGCTGCTCCTGGCTGTTGCGTCGGCAGGCGCGCAGCAGAAGAGCACGCGACCGGCGGCTCCGCCTCCACCGCGGCCGGTGCGCGCGCCGCTTGGGATGATCGACGGGACGGTGACGGATACCAATCTCGTGCCGATTCCGATGGCCGACGTCACGGTGTTGCGCACGACGGCGCGCGTGGCCACGGACAATCGTGGGCGATTTAAGTTGCTTGGCGTGCCGGCTGGGCAGTATTTGATCATTGTGCGACGCTTAGGATACCGGCCGTTGTCGGGGATTATCGATGTGCCACAGGGCGACACGATTCGCCTGGCGTATCAACTGGACCGTGTGGCGCAGACCCTTGGGGCCGTGACCATCACGGAGCAGCGGCATTCGCTCCGGCTTATGGATTTTGAACTGCGCGCCAAGGCGGGCGTTGGAGAGTTCCTCACGCAGGCGGATATCGACAAGCGCGCGTCCATTCAACTGTCGGACATTCTGAAATTTTCCAAGACGATGTCGATCACGAACGACAACACGAGTGGGCATCTCGTGGCGTTGAGTCGTCGCGAAGGCGGGAGCTTGGTGGGCGCGGGTGCCGGCTACTGTCCGATGCAGATTATGCTCGACGGTGTGCCGTTGCCGAGCGGATTTCCAATGGAATTGTTGCCGTCGCCGCGTGATGTGGCGGGCGTGGAGATTTATTCAGGCCCAGCGACCGTGCCGATGCAGTTTGGCGGTCAGGATAAGCGTTGCGGTATGGTGCTCGTGTGGACGAAGGACGGGTACTAAATACGAACTGACCGCGCGGCGGGTTCGTGAGAACGTGCTGCGCGGTCAGTGTACGTGGGGCGTCTGGGGCGGTGCCGCCTTATTTAGCGAGCACCGCCTTTGTCGTTTCGACGAGTCGCTGTGCGGTGATTCCGTACTCAGTATAGAGCCGCTGGAACGGTGCGGAGGCTCCGAAGGTTTCGATGCCAACAACGGCACCGTCGCCGCCGACCAATCGATACCAGCTCATGGGATGCGCGGCTTCAATGGCGACTCGCTTGATCCCCGCGGGCAACACCGAGCGCTGGTAATCAGCGGACTCGGCGGCAAAGCGTTCCATCGATGGTACGGAAACGACACGCGCATGAATGCCATCGGCGGCGAGCTGCGTGCGCGCGGCGAGCGCGATTTCCACTTCAGAGCCGGATGCCAGCAGCACCACGTGCGGCGCCGCGTTCGGGGCATCAACGAGCACGTAGGCGCCGCGCGCCGTGCCAGTCACCGCGCCATGCGTGGTGCGATCGATGAGCGGAAGTTTTTGACGCGTGAGCACGAGCGCGGTTGGTCCTGAGCGGTGATTGACGGCAATCCGCCACGCTTCGGCGGTTTCGTTGGCATCGGCCGGACGCAGCACGAGCAGGTTGGGGATACAGCGAAGCGAGGTGAGGTGCTCCACCGGCTGGTGTGTGGGGCCGTCTTCGCCGAGTCCGATGGAGTCGTGCGTGAAGACGTAAATGACCTGTTGCTTCATGAGCGCGGCGAGGCGAATCGCGGGGCGCATGTAGTCCGCGAAGACCAAGAAGGTGCCGCCGTAGGGAATGACGCCTCCATGTAGCGACATGCCATTCATGATGGCACCCATGGCGTGTTCGCGAATGCCGAACCAGAAGTTGCGGCCACCAGGCGTTGCGGCGGTGAAGTGCGGTGCGCCTTTGACGGTGGTGAGATTCGAACCCGCGAGATCAGCGGAGCCGCCGATGAGTTCCGGGATTTTGCCAGCGATCGCGTTGAGGACAACGCCGGAGGCGGCGCGGCTGGCGACGTTTCCGTTGCTCGCGTCAAACGTGGGGATTGCCTGTTCCCACGCAGCCGGCAAGTCACCGTGTAGGCGCCGGCCGAGTTCTTTGGCGTCGTCGGGATGGGCTTTGGCGTAGGCGATCAATTGCTTGCGCCATGCGTCCTGTGTCTGCGCACCTTGTCCGGCCGCTTCGCGCCAATGGGCGAGCGCGGCTTCCGGCACATGGAACGGTTCGGTGGACGGCCACCCCAACGCTTTCTTGGTGAGAAGGATTTCGTCTTTGCCGAGTGGTTCGCCGTGGGCTTTGGAGGTATCGACTTTGTTCGGGCTGCCAAAGCCGATGTGTGTGCGCGTGACAATGAGCGTGGGGCGGACGGTGTCCGCCTTTGCGGCTGTCACCGCACGGTCGATTTGGGCGAGATCGTTGACGTCGGCAATGTGGAGCACCTGCCACCCGTACGATTCGAAACGCTTGACGACATCGTCGGAGCAGGAGATGTCGGTGCCGCCGTCGATGGTGATGCGGTTGTCGTCGAAAAAACCGATCAGCTTGCCGAGTTGTTGGTGACCAGCGAACGAGGCCGCTTCGTGGGAGATGCCTTCCATGAGACAGCCGTCGCCGGCGATGAACCAGGTGTAGTGGTCGATAATGGCGTGGCCGTCGCGGTTGAACGTGGCGGCGAGTTGCTTTTCGGCGACCGCCATGCCGACGGCGTTGGCGACGCCCTGTCCGAGCGGACCGGTGGTGGTTTCGACCCCGGCGGTGTGTCCAACTTCTGGGTGGCCCGGCGTTTTGCTCTCCCACTGACGGAACTGGCGGATGTCGTCGAGCGTCAGTCCGTAACCCGCGAGGTAGAGGGAGGCATACATCCACATGGAGGCGTGGCCCACCGAGAGCACGACCCGGTCGCGGTTGGCCCAGTGAGGATCGGCGGGGTTATGGCGTACGTGCTGGGCGTAGAGCGCGTAGGCGAGCGGCGCGAGCGCCATCGGGGTGCCAGGGTGTCCGGATTCCGCGGCTTGGACGGCGTCCATAGCGAGCGTGCGGACGGTATTGATGGCCAGAAGCTGCAGGTCGGCGTCGGCGGAGTGGGCCACGTCGGGAGTCCTCGGGGCGTAAAGCGGCAGGGTCGCGCGGATGCGCGCGGCGCAGGGAATTTACGCTAGGCGCGGCAATAATGTCGCCTGCCCTCTACCGTAGATGTGGAAAACGGTCAAATTGCCAGCATGAGCCGCTTGACGACCGTTGGGGAGTCCTCGGCCGCGCTATCGCGCGAGCTGGCCGACTTCATGATTGAACTGTCGATCGGACTCCACAAGAACGCCATTTATCCGCCCGGCCACCCGTTGCTCGAAGGAGCCACGCAGGGGATCGGGCGTCGATTGGACAGCCTCCTGAGTGAGCGGTCGACGTTGTCGCTGGGTGTTGCGCGACATCAGTTGATCATCGAGGGGGTGGCGACGGACGAGAACAACCCCGTCCTCCGTGATTTGGCGCAACGCCTGCACCGGCACCATTTAGGCGCGGTGAAGTTCTCGAAGGGTGTGACGCCAGCAGAAATTGAGGATGTGCTCTCGACCGTGGCGGTTGATGCCGGTCGTCGGTCGCAGCCCTTGGGCCTTGAGGGGCCGGACACGTTGCAGCGCTGGGAGCACATCCGCCTGTACCCGCTCACGTTTGAGCAGTTGCAGTTGCTCGACGAGGATCCGGATACGGAGGAGCAGGAGGACAAGGGAGAAATGCGCGGCGACCGTAGCCGGTCGGCGCAGCTATGGATTGGGCTCGCACGGGCCGCCTTGGCGGCGGAAACAACGGACGAGCGGCTCGACGATGCGGAATCCGCCGATCCGGTCGTGGTGGCCAAGGCGATCGACGAGCACAAAAAGGACGCGGCGTACGATCAGGTGGTCGTTGGGTATTTGCTGCAGATCGCCGAAGAGCTCAAGTCAAAAAGCGGCAAAGAAGCGGCCGCGTTACAGAAGCGCATTTCGCGACTCGTGGCGTCGTTGCAGCCCGCGACCCTGGGTCGACTGCTTGAGATGGGCGGTGATTTCCGTCAACGCAAACGGTTTGTCGCGGATGCCGCACAGGGGATGGCGGTGGACGCCGTGGTGGAGCTCGTTCAAGCAGCGGCGAATAGCTCTGGCCAGACGATTTCGCATTCACTGGTGCGCATGCTGTCGAAGCTGGCGGTGCACGCGGATGAAGGCGCGCCACTGGCGCGCGGTCCGGCGGACGTTGCGCTGCGAGACCAAGTACAGCAGTTGATCGGCGAATGGGATCTCGATGACCCGAATCCTGACGGGTACCGACTGGCACTGGAAAAGATGGCGCGGTCGGCGCCGAACTTTAATCCAACAGACGACGCGTATCCGTGCGAGCCGGAGCGGCTCTTGCACATGGGCATTGAGATTCAGGTGCTCGGCGATCCGGTGTGGCGCTCGCTGGAACAGCTTGCGACACGTGCGGACGTCACGCCGCTGCTCGACCTGCTTGACGCCGCGCCGACGGGCTGGATGCAGGAGACGCTCTGGCGGCAGGTGGCGAACCAGGATCGGTTGTATGCGCAGCTTGAGCGAGAGCCGATTTCGTTTGGCGTGGTGCAGCGGTTGGTGACAGTGATGCAGGCGTCGGCGATCGATCCGCTGCTTGATGGGTTGGAGCGCGCGGATGACCGTACGGGGGCGTCGTTACTGGACCTGCTTGCATCGCTTGGGCCGCAGGTGGCGCCGTATCTCGTGCAGCGATTGGCGGGTGCGCGCTGGACGCTGCAGCGGCAACTGTTGGTTCTCATGGGCAAACTTGGCGATCCACCAGCCGGTTTTTCCGTGCGGGAGTTTGTGCGACACCCCGATGGATTGGTGCGGCGCGAGGCGATTCGCATGATGTTGCGTTCGCCGGAAACTCGCGATGCGGCGATTGTGACGGCGTTGGCCGACACCGATGAGCGCATCGTGCGGCTGGCGATTGCGGCGGCGATGACGAACTGTCCGTCGGGCGCGGCCTCCTTGTTGATGGCGCGGGCTGACGATTCGGCGCTCTCGCCAGACGTGCGGGCGTTGGGGATTCGGGCGCTGTCGTCGCGCAAATCACCGGAGACGGTGGCGTTTTTGCTCAAGCGAACGGCGGGGAAAAAACGATTCCTGCGCCGCCAGGCGCTGGCCTCAAAGTCGCCGGAGATGCTGGCGTCGTTGGCTGGGCTCGCGTTGCACTGGAGCTCCGACGCCTCGGCAGCGGCGGTGATCGCGGCAGCCGCACAGAGCAGTGACCCTGAAATTGCGGACGCGGTGGCGCGTCGCGGAGGCAGCACGTGAGCGCGGAAGCCGCACGGTTCCTGAATTCTTTTGCGCAAGCATTGGCGACGATGGCGCTGTATGCCGATGGACATCCCGCACGGGAGCGTGTGGTGGATGCGTCCTACGAGCAACTGCGCCTGTTGCAGGAGCTCGATCGCCGGCCTCAGTTTTCGTTCCTTGGCCTTGACGTGATTTACGGTCAAGTCGCGCTTCGCGAACTGAAGGAGTGGGATTGGGGACAGCGGCTCGCGAATGCCGGTGTGCAGCGACTGGAGTTTGCCGAATCGGTGCAGCGCGACGAGTACGAGGGATTTCTCGACGAAGTACTGGCGCGCCTCACGTTAGGTGCGATCGATAGTGCCACGCGTAGTTCGGAGCGGGTCTCGACCATCAAGTTTGGCGCGGTGGGCGTGAAGGGGTCCGAAGGCGTCCTCCGCCCAGAGGACATTCTGCCGACGGCGACGGTTCGGTACTCGCTCGGAGAAGAGGCCGACACGATTCGCTGGTTGCACGATGAAGTGCAGACGCGCGGCGAGTTGCCGTTGATTGAGGCGGAAAGTGTGGTGCGCTCGCTGGCCGTAGCGATGCATGGCGACCGAGATATCGTGATTCCCTTGCTGCAGCTGAAGGAGTTTGATCAGTACACCACGACACACTCCCTCAACGTCTGCGTGCTGGCGATGGCGCTCGCTGAGTTTATTGAACTCGGCCCAAAGGATGTTCGCGCCTTTGGAGTGGCCGGCTTGCTTCATGATCTCGGCAAGGTACGCATTCCGAAAGAAGTGTTGACGAAGCCTGGCAAGTTGACGGATGAGGAGTGGGTGATCATGCGCCGCCACCCAGTGGATGGGGCGAAGATTATTTACGAGAGTGATCGTCAGCTCGACTTGGCGTCTGCGGTGGCGTACGAGCACCACATCATGATTAACGGCGGCGGCTATCCCGGGCGTCATTTTCAGCGGGAGTGCCACAAAGCGAGCAAGCTGGTGCACATCTGCGACGTGTACGACGCATTGCGTACCAAGCGTCCGTATCGCGAAGCGTGGGAGTCGGAGCGTGTGTTGGCGCAGATTGAGTCGGGCGCCGGTCCCGACTTTGATGCGGAGCTCGCGCAGTCGTTCATTCAGATGATGCGGCAATGGGAGCGGCGCGTGGCGGTCGTGGATGACAAGACGCCGCTACCACACATGGCGCCGCAGGGAGCGCCGGACGCGCCGGTAGCGGCTGCTGCAGCGCCGTCCGATGCGGCCCCCGCGACGGCAACGCCAGGATCGTCCGCGTGACCGCACCGCGCTCTCCGTTTTCCTCACTGGACGACGCGACGAGCCTGCGCACCCTCGTGCATAACCTGCGCGAGGGGATTTACATTGCCAACGCGCGTGGCGAAATCGTCGATGCCAATCCGGCGTTTCTTCGACTCCTCGGCGTGCAGCGGGTAGAAGATCTGTACGTGTTCGGCCTGGGCGACATCATTGTCGATCCGACGCGGCGATTGTTGCAACTCGAGGAATTGGATCGCGAAGGGTCGGTGCGCGAATTCGAGATGCAGATTGTGCGACCCGACGGTTCATTGCGCACGGTGCTCGATACGGTGTACACGGTGCGCGATCCCAAGATGAGTGAAGTGTTTTACCACGGGATGTTCATTGACATCACGGCGCGCAAACAGACGGAAGATGCGCTGCGCGAACAGAGCAAGCGCGATCCGCTCACGGGCTGTTTTAATCGCCGGTACCTCGCCGAGCTCGACGCGCGCCTGTCGCCAGGCGACAGTGCGTGGAGTTGCATCTTTGTGGACATCGATCACTTCAAGCAGTACAACGACCAACACGGGCATCAGATGGGCGACAACACGCTTATTCGGATGAGCCGGTTTCTGATGCGTCAGGTGCGCGCCGAAGAACCGGTGGTGCGCGTGGGGGGCGATGAGTTCCTGATTGTGTTGGAGGGCGCGGGGGAGTTGCACGTGGAGATGGTGGCGCGTCGTATGCAGTTGTCGGCGTTGCGCACTGCGCCGGTGCCATTCTCTCTGGGCTGGGCGTGGCGCTCGGATGGCGAGGCACTGCAACAGACCATGCATCGCGCGGACCAAAACCTACTGGCGGTGCGCGTATTGGAGCGTGAAGGTTCGCGTTTGCCCGAAGGGCCGGTGCCGCCGCTTGATCCGACGACTGATCCGACGGTGTAGCGCGATCGCGCGCTCCGTGCGCTAGCGGCGCGGCCTAACTGTTCGCGCCCGTGCGCTGGTGCAGTCGGCCATGTGCGCGTTGCTGCACTGCGCGCAGCGCGGTGCCGCCTGCCGCCACCGCACCGAAGACGACATACAAATAGAAGGTGTAGAAACGCCACCAGGCGAGCGCGCCGCCGAGGACCGCGGGCGTCATCACGTCGGTGAATGCGAGCTTGAATGCGTACTCGACCGCGCCGCCCCCGCCGGGCGCTGGCGCGACGGCCCCGCCATAGAGCAGGATCAGGGGCCAGAGCACAAGTTTGGCGAGTGGCAACGACGGCGACATTGCCAGCGCGATGATTGGCAGCACGGCCAATCGAAACGACACATGTACCATCGACGAACAGAACGCCGCGATCAACGGAAGGGGGCGCGCATGGCGGAGCGCCGCAATGTGTTCGCGTAGTGAGCGCAGTGACCGTTGAATGGTGCGCCACCGGCCGGCGTGCAGGCCGATCATCCGCGCCCACGCGGGCGGCGGGCCGTGCGCATTGCGGCGCGCAAGTAACACACCGACGGCGCCAATCGACAGCACAAACGTGGCATACCCGCCCACCATGCCGGTCATGAGCCGTACGATGGTGCCGGAACCCTCAAACACAATCGCAAGGATGACACAGAGCACGCCGAGCGAGGTCATTTCAAGGAACAGTTCCGTGAAAAGAATCAGCACGGCGCCGGCGGATGCCACGCCTGCATCGGAGAGCACGACGAAGCGTGCGGGCTCAGCGCCGGAGCGCGCGGGGGTGATGGCCGCGCCAAAGTCACCGCCGAGGCAGACCCGGAGCGATGTACCCAGCCGCAGCGGAATGCGAAGCGCCGCTGCGCTCCATTGAATTTTTACGGCGCGCGTGAGGATTTCCGCGAGAACGGCGGCGAACGCGAGACCGTGTGCCGCAAGCGGGATCACGGAAGGCGCACCACCCACGGCCCATCCCGTCCAGAGAATCCACGCGGAGACGCTCAGGGTAGCGGCGAACGACACCGCCACCAAGAGCCAACGCTTGAGGCTCACGCCATGCTCACCGCGCGCGGGTGAGATCGAGCGTCGAGATGCGGCGTGGTCCGGGGTATGGGACACGGTCGCCCTTCAGTGCCCGCCACAGAATCTGATTGAAGAGCGCTTCATCGGCCGCATCTTCGATGCGCAGGTCGAGGAGAGAGGATTCACGCGCACCGCGGGTGCCGCCGGGGTTCACGTCGCCGAGGTTGATGGCTGGCGTGAGCGCGGTGTACGGACGCAGGTCGGGCGTGGTGCCAAATACTTCAGTGATGGGGCGGCCGAAGTGATCGAACTGCGAGAGCGTTCCGAGCTTGAGAATGCGTTCAATCGTTGCAATCACGTCGGTGGTGTTGGCAAAGCGATGATAGACGCCAGGCTTGTTCCACGCCGAGGCGATCAACACCGGTGAGCGGTGCGAGTCCACGTGATCGGGGCCGTTCTGCGCGTCGTCTTCGAGCACGAATACGACGGTGCTCTTCCAGAACGGGGAGGTGGAGAGTCCCGCGAGAATGCGACCGAGCGCGAGATCGTTGTCGGCGACTTGCGCGCGCGGCGTGGGTGCGCCGGCGCGGACCCCGGAGGTGTGGTCGTTGGGCAGCCGCATGATCTGCAGTGCCGGCATCTCGTTCTTGGCGGTGTAGCGTGCGAGTTCGGCGAGCCACACGTCGGCGCGGCGCTGATCGCGGACATTGAGATCGTAGGCTGGGTATTCCGGACTGGTGTGTGCGCGCAAAAACGGTTTGGTGCCGCGATACCCAGCCGGAAGCGGATCGTCAGGATCGGCGTTGGCGGGCATCACGAACTCGCCAAAGTTGCGGAAGGTGAGGCCGGCGCGTTGCACGAGATTCCAGAGATAGCCGTTTGCTGGTTCGCTGACGTCGTCATCGTCCACGGGGAGGCGGCCACGGTTTGTGCCTTCCCAATCGTATGTACGGCCACGGCTGGAGTAGTTCGACGGCACCGTCTTCTGGAGATAGTCGGTCGTGTAGGCAGCGGTTGACCAGTTGTGGCCATCAGGACTCACTTCGGCATTCACAAAAAAGCGATCGAAAATTCCGAACCGTTCGGCGATGGCGTGATGGTTCGGCGTGTTCGCGCGGCCGAAAAAGACTAGCGACGTATCGCCATCGGCCTGCGGGAGATCGCCGAGTATTTGATCGTAGGAACGATTTTCTTTGATGATGTAGATGACGTGTTCGAACGGGGGGAGTGCGGCGGTGACGAGCGGCTCGCCCCAGCGATTGGCGCGTGACACGCGCGCGGAGAGGGCGTCGAGTTCCGCGCCGGACACCGCTGCGGTGAGCGACGTGACGAGGCTTCCCGATGTCTGGCCGAGGGTGTATTGCCCGGGGTCGAACCCATCATCGGTGCGGCCGCGCCCTGGCTGCGGGCCGGCGCGATTGGGCAAGGTTCCCTTGCCCTTGCCGGCGAGGACCATAAGGGAGTCGCCGCGCGCTACAACGGCGGTCGGATACCACTGCGTGGGTACGCGTCCGATCACGCGGTCGTCACCCGTGGCCGCGACGAGGCCGGCGGATGCGGTCGACAACGCCACGATGGCGATGGCGTTGTTGTCGGCTTCGGCGATGAACAACCGCCGACCATCGGCGGAGAGGGCAAGGGCGTTGGGGGTGCTTCCTTCCCCTGGACCGCCGGGCGGCGTATCGAGGATCTCGTTGAGCACGCGCCGTTGCTTGACGTCCACCACAGCGACGCGATCCGTGCTACCGGACGCGACGAAGAGACGCGTGCCCGAGGCATTGAGGAGCATCGCGGACGGGTGGCGTCCGACGCGGATGCGCGGACCTGCCGTGAGCGAGCCGTCGGCCGTTGGGGAAAACGTGGAAACGGTGTTGCCGCCCCACGCCGATACAAAAACAGCGCCGTTCTTGGCCACCACCACGCCGTAGGGCCAGCGTTCCGTGGCGAAACGCTGCACCACCTTGGCGCTGGCGAGGTCAATGACAGCGAGCGAGTCGGCGAGGTTTTCGGCGACGTAGAGGAACCGTCCGTCGGCCGACGGGGCGAGCCCGCCTGGGTACCGCACGCCGATGGCCCGCGCGGCTTTTGGGGCGAGGACGAGGCTGTCGATCAGTGTGGCGCGACCCTCGCGCCAGGAATACCGGTACACCACGTCCTGATTGCCCCCCGAGGCGTACAACGTGCGGCCGTCGGGGGAGAAGGCGAGTCCAAGGAAGGCCGCCGGCTGGACGACGGTTTGCGTGATTTTCCCAGAGGTGCGGTCAATGACCTGGATTCCTTGCTCGCGGTAACCGCTCAACAGCGCCACCATCTGCCGCCCGTCCGGAGAGGCGACCAATGCCAGCGGCATAGAGCCCAGCTCAACCGCCGTGCCGACGGGATCGAGGGTTCTGCCCGTGGGTAACTGCCCAGCAACGCCGAGTGTGGCGGTTTCCGGCGTGGACGAAGCGGGTCCGTGCTGGCAGGCGACGAGGGCGAGGAGGACGAACAAAAAGGAACGGGGCACGAAAACCTCGGAAAAGAATCAAAGGGTACTGCGGCCAGCCGGTGAAGACGCTATAAATGTATTGTCCGCCGGCGGTCCAAACGACCTGCCGGCGCTCCAATCGACATAGTCCATCCGGAGGAATGACGTGAGAGTACCGTCCATCGTTCAAGCCGTCGCTCGAGTTTCGCTCATCCTGAGCGCTTTCGCGGGCGCCGCCGCCGCGCAGTCCATCGATACCGTGGCCTTTGCCGGGATGCGATGGCGCGAGATTGGGCCTTTTCGTGGTGGCCGATCGGTGGCCGTTGCCGGCTCTGCATCGCGCGCGAGTGAGTACTACATGGGGACGTCGGGCAGCGGCGTGTTCAAGACCACTGACGGTGGCATGAACTGGCAGCCGGTGACCGACAAGTATTTCGGTGGCACGGTCGGCTCGATTGGCGTCGCGGCCTCGAATCCGGACATCGTCTGGGTCGGCGGCGGCGAAACCGACATTCGCGGCAACACGGCGCCAGGCGATGGCGTGTGGCTCAGCAAGGACGCTGCCAAAACATGGACGCGCATCACGTTCTTTGATGTGAAGAATCATGTGACGCGCATTCGTATTCACCCGACCAATCCGGACATCGTCTGGGTTGGCGTGCTCGGCCACGCCTTTGGCGCGAATGAGCAGCGCGGCGTGTTCAAAACGATGGATGGCGGAAAGAGCTGGAAGAAGGTGCTCTACCGCAACGACCGCACCGGCGTGTCGGATCTTATTGTGGATCCGAATGACCCGAACGTGCTCTACGCGGCGTTCTGGCATGCGTACCGCACGCCCTGGTCGCTCAACTCAGGCGGGCCAGGTGGCGGACTCTTCAAGTCCACCGACGGCGGTGAAAACTGGACCGAACTGACCACGAACGCCGGACTACCGACGGGATTGTGGGGCAAGGTGGGCATTACGGTGTCGCCGGCCAAGTCCACGCGCCTGTGGGCGTTGATCGAAGCGGAAGCGGGTGGCGTGTACCGCTCCGACGACGGCGGCGCGACGTGGGCCAAGGTGAACGAAGAGCGCAAACTTCGGCAGCGCGCGTGGTACTACTCCAAGATCTACGCCGACCCGAAGGACACGAACGTGGTGTACGCATTGAACGTGTCGTGGTTCCGGTCGCGTGATGGTGGCAAGACTTTCCCGCAAAACATTCAAGTGCCGCACGGCGACAATCATGATCTGTGGATTGCGCCGAACGATCCGAATCGGATGATCGAGGCAAATGACGGTGGCGCGAACGTGTCGGTCAACTATGGCCGCACCTGGACCGCTGAGTCGTTTGCCACGGCGCAGATGTACCATGTGGAAACAACCAACGAATTTCCGTACAAGATTTGCGGCGCCCAGCAAGACAACTCGACGCTGTGCGGACCAAGCCGCAAATCAGGCGGCATTTCGATTGCTGACTGGGTCGAAGCAGGCGGCGGTGAGTCGGGATACATCGCCGCGAACCCGAAGAAGCCGGACATCATCTTTGCCGGCAGCTACGGCGGCCTGCTGACGCGCAAAGACATGCGCACCGGTCTCACGCGCGACGTGAATCCGTGGCCCGACAATCCGATGGGCATTAGCTCGGAAGACATCAAGTACAAGTTCCAGTGGACCTTCCCGATCCTTTTCTCGCCGCACGATGCCACCGTGATGTACGTGGGCGGCAGCAACGTCTTCATGACGCGCGATGAAGGGCAGAGCTACTCCATCATCAGTCCGGCGCTGGCGCGCAATGATCCCAAGACGCTCGGCGCCTCAGGCGGACCGATTACGAAGGATCAGACGGGCGTCGAGACGTACGGCGTGGTGTTCACGATTGCCGAATCGCCGCTGGTGAAGGGTGTGATCTGGGCTGGCACCGACGACGGGCTTGTCCATATCACGCGCGACGCCGGCAAGACGTGGAAGAATGTGACGCCAAAGGACGTTGGAGATTTCTCGCGTATCTCGTTGGTTGAAGCGGGTCACTTCAATGCCGGCACGGCGTATGTGGCCGCCAACCGTTTTCAGCAGGATGATTTTCAACCATTGCTGTTCAAGACCACCGATTACGGCGCCACGTGGACGAAGATCGTGACCGGCATTGGCGCTACGGATTTTGCGCGCGTGATTCGCGAAGATCCGACGCGTAAGGGACTGCTTTATGCCGGCACCGAGCGCGGCGTGTGGGTGTCATTCGATGACGGCGCCAAGTGGCAGTTGCTGCGGATGAACATGCCGATGGTGCCCGTGCACGATCTGACGATCAAGGAAGGGGACTTGATTGCGGCGACGCACGGTCGGTCGTTCTGGGTGCTCGATGACCTCTCGCCGCTCCGTCAGGTGACGCCGGCCTCCGTGGCCAAGGAAGCGCATCTCTACAAGCCGCGCGACACGTACCGCGTGGACTGGGGCGGTCGTGGCGGCGGCGGTGCACGTGGCGGTGCGGCGGGAAATCCGCCGAGTGGCGTGAACGTGTACTACACGCTGTCGCAGCCGAATCAGGATGTGACGCTCGACTTCCTCGACGCCAAAGGGAAGCTCATCAAGTCGTTCTCGTCGAAGCCTGATAGTGCGGCCGCGCCGGCGCCGATCACCGGTGACGAGGAAGACGGTGGTCGTCCAACTCCGCCGGCGCCCCGTCCGGGCAATAAGGTGGGACTCAATGTTTTTGCGTGGAATCTTCGCTTTCCGGATGCCGTCACGTTCCCAGGGCTGATTATGTGGGCCGGCGACACGCGTGGCCCGATCGCCCCGGCGGGCACGTTCAGTGTGCGCTTGATCGCTGGCGGCAAGGCGCAGACCCAGACGTTCAAGTTGGTCAACGACCCGCGCAGCTCGGCGAGTGCCGAAGACCAGTTGGCGCAGTTCGAGTTCTTGCTCAAGGTGCGTGATCGCGTGTCGGAAGCGAACGAAGCCGTGCTCTCGATGCGCCATGTGAAGAGTGAGGTCGAAGCCCGCATCAAGCAGGCACCGAACGCCACCGCGAAGAGCGAACTGACGTCCAATGGCGACCCGCTCAAGGGGAACATCACGGGCGTTGAAGCCGAGGTGTACCAGATCAAGAATCAGAGCAATCAGGACCCGCTCAACTTCCCAATCAAGCTGAACAACAAGCTCGCCGCGCTGACGGGCAGTGTGTCGTCGGCACCAGGGCGTCCCACGGCGCAGGCGCAAGCGGTGTTCGGCGAGCTCAACGGGAAGCTTGACGTGCAGGTGAAGAAGATGAGAAAGATCTACGCCGAAGATCTCGCGCGGTACAACGAGTTGTTGAAGAAGCACGGGTTGCCGGCGATCGACACGAAGCCGAAACCCAAAACGGCGGCGTGACGCGGCATATTCGCGACGCTGTCGCTGCCGATCACGATGCGGTGCTGGCGCTGAACAACAGCGCCACACCGCACGTGAATGCGCTGTCTGCGGTAAAGTTTGCGTGGCTGGTGGAGCACGCCGAACACTTTCGCGTGTGTGAGGACGAGGCCGGGCTTGCCGGCTTCGTCCTCACGTTGCGAAGTGGGCTAAAATACTGGAGCGAGAACTATCACTGGTTCTCCGCTCGGTACGACGATTTTCTGTATCTCGATCGGGTGGTCGTTGCCGATCGGATTCGCGGTCAGGGCGTTGGTCAGGCGATCTACCACGACCTCCAGACGCTGGTCGGCGCGCAGTGGCCACGCATTGTGCTCGAAGTCAACCTTCGTCCAGCGAACCCTGCGTCGGCGGCGTTTCACGAACAAGTTGGCTTTCGGCAGGTGGGTATCCGCGAAAGCGCGGACAGCCACGAGGCCGTGACGATGATGGAGCGCGCGACCTAGCGCGACCAAGCGCGACCTACGACCGAGCGTGGTCGCGCTGTGCTTACAGCGTGCCTGGCGTTCCGCGATCCACGGCAATCCCCATCACATGGAATCCCTTGTCCACGTAGACGGTGGAACCTGTGATACCGTTTGCGAGCGGTGAACAGAGGAAGGTGGCGGCCCACGCCACTTCTTCGGCGGTGAGCGGATCGGTGAGCGGCGAGTTGGCGGTGTAGTAGTTCACCAAAATCTCAACGATCCCAATGGCGCTGGCCGCGCGCGAGGCCAGCGGTCCCGCGCTGATCGTGTTCACCCGCACGCCAAAGCGACGCCCAGCCTCGTACGAGAGGAGGTGCGTGTCGCTTTCGAGCGCTGCCTTTGCGGACGACATGCCGCCGCCATAGCCCGGGACCGCCCGCTGGCTGGCGAGGTACGAGAGCGATACAAAGGCCCCGCCGCGCCGCGTTATCGGTCCAAGTCGTTGCACGAGTGAGACCATCGAATAGGCGCTGGCGCTGACCGCGGCCAGATACCCGGCTCGGCTCACTTCGAAGAGCGATTTTTTGACTTCGGGCCCATTGGCGAGCGAGTGCACGACAATATCCAGCGGCTGTTCGCCAAAATCGTCCACCAGACGCTGGCGCAGGCCGTCAATGGAGAAGTCGCCAATGTCTTTATACCGCTTGTTCGTGCGCACATCCTCTGGCGCGTCAGCAAGGGTGTCGAAGACGGCGTCGAGCGGATAAATGCGTTCGAACTGCAGGAGCGAGCCGTCCGAGAGCTTACGCGACTCGTCCATTTTGCCGCGCTCGAGGAGGTTCAGAAAGATGTTGAGCGCCGGCGGCCAGGTGGCCACACAGACGGTGGCCCCCGCTTCGGCGAGGCTCTTGGCGATGGCGAATCCGAACCCGCCATCATCGGCGACTCCGGCAACGAGCGCCCGCTTTCCCGTAAGGTCAATGTTGAGCATACAATGATATGACCTAGGCGCGTGGCGCAGGCAAGTGGGTACGGGGCTTCCGCGCAGGTGCGGGAATGGGCAATCTCCACATATGAGCGGATCCTTGAGGCCTGGCCGGAGACGGATGGTGGAACCCACGGTTCCGCCGCCGCCACCACCGGCGTTACCGGCGGGCGGCGGCCCTTCGTTTGCGCGCGCCCTCTGGCGGTTGGCGTCGGCGCGGGTGACCCCGGGCAATCGCGTGGAACTCTACTCTGATGGCACGCGGACCTTTGACGCGATGATCGCCATCATTGAGCACGCGCAGCAATCGGTGAGTCTGGAGAGCTACATCTTCAAAGCCGACCTGGTGGGCAAACGGTTCAGCGGCGCGATGCTCGATGCGGCGCGACGCGGGGTGCACGTTCGCTTACTGGTGGACTGGCTTGGACGACGCGGCACACCGGCCAAGTTCTTTGACGAGCTCCGCCGTGGCGGTGTGGACATACGGGTGTTCAATCGCCCTGGCTGGAAGTCGTGGTTTGGGTTGCTGCCGCGGGATCACCGGAAGCTGCTCGTCGCCGATGGGCATGTGGGGCTTACGGGCGGCATCGGGATTGGTGAAGAGTGGCAGTACGGATTGCTCCGCCGCCACCGGCAGCCGTGGCGCGACACCTGTGTGCGCATCAAAGGCCCAGCTGCGCGCGACCTCGAATCGGCTTTTCGCCGGACATGGGCCATTGCCGGTGGTGAAAAAAAGCCGCGCCGGAAGCTGCGCAAGCTGGTGCGCGGCGCGTTCGGCGGAGACCTCGATCCTGCGACGGCGATTCCCTCACTCGTCGGAATAATTGAAGGGGAGCCCTGGCGGTTGCGGGTCGCGCGGGCGTTGCACCTGCAGGCGGCTGCGGCGCAGCGATCCATTTGGATTGCGAGCGCGTATTTCGTACCGTCGTTTGCGGAGGTCGAAGCGCTGGCCGGCGCGGCGCGCGATGGCGTGGACGTGCGACTCTTGGTGCCGAGCCGCTATGACCATCCGTGGATTCACGGCATGACGCGCCGGTACTATGATCGGTTGTTGCGCAACAAGGTGCGCATCTGGGAATGGGGCGGCGAGATGATGCACGCCAAAACCGCCGTGATTGATGGTCGCTGGACGCGCGTGGGCTCCACCGACTTCAATCCACTCGGCGTGGCCATCAACTATGAGTTAGATGCGATGATCGAAGACCCGGTCGTCGGTGCTGCTGCCGAACAGATGTTCGAGGACGATCTCAGGCGGTCGCGGCAGATCCGGCGGCGCTGACGCAGCTGAGGCGTGCGCATTCACTGAGCACCGCTGCGCCGATGAACAGACATTCTTCGTCGGCCACAAAGCGTGACGAATGTGCCGCCGTCATCTCGCCGCCGGCCTCACGCGCACCAACGCGCATAAAGCACCCCGGAATCTGTTCCTGATAGAAGGCGAAGTCTTCGCCGCCCATATTGGTGGTGCCGAGCGGGATGAGCGCCTGCGCGCCGAGCACTGCGCGCACCGCGTTGGCCGCGATGTCAGCCGCGCGCGGGTCGTTGACCACAGGCGGCGTACCATCGGTGAGTGTGACGGTGGCGCGCAGACGGTGCGTCGCGGCCACGGCGTGCGCGATACGCTCGAGCTCGCTGTTGAGGAGCTGACGCGAGGCTGGCGTGGTGGCGCGAATCGTACCGGTGAGCTCCGCAGATTCCGGAATCACATTCCCGGCGCGCCCGGCCTGTACCGACCCGACGGTGACGACCCCCGGGAGTGCAGGGTCGAGACGGCGCGACACAATCGTCTGTATCGCAAGAATCAATGCACCCACGCCAATGATGGGATCCGCGGATTCCTGCGGCCGCGCGCCGTGCGCGCCAGAGCCATGCAGTGTAATGGAAAAGGAGTCGGTACTGGCGGCGAGTGGTCCGGCTTGCGCCACGACTTCGCCAACCGGAAAGCGCCGATCCACATGCGCGCCGTAGATGACGCTGACGCCGGTAAGCGCGCCGCTTTCGATGACGGCACGCGCTCCCTCTCCCACTTCTTCAGCAGGCTGAAAGATCACGCGCACTTCTGCCGTCGCCGGATTCCGCGCTAGAAGAATTGCGGCGCCGGCCGCCCACGAGGCGTGCACGTCGTGACCGCAGGCGTGCATCACACCGGCGTGCTCGGACGCAAAGGGCAAGCCGGTGGCTTCCTGAATGGGGAGTGCGTCGATGTCGCCGCGCAGCGCGATGGGCGCTGCGGTGGGATTGAGCCCCGGAATGCGCGCCACGAGACCGGTGCGCGCAATACGCTCCACCTGCGACACCCCGTGTGCACGCAAGAAACGCTCTAGCGTGTCTTGCGTGCGTGTTTCTTGCCACGACAGTTCCGGATGCTGGTGCAGATCGCGACGCAGCGCGCGGAGCGCCGCGATCTCGGCATCCGTGAACGGCAGTGCGTTGCTCACGCGGAGAGCACTTCGGTTCGCGTGGTGATCGACTCAACGCGGGCACGATCCACCGTCACGCCGATGCCCGGCACGTCGAGTGGGACGCGCACCATGCCGTCGGTCATCGTCCACTCTGGGGTGACCACATCTTGTGCCCAGTAGCGCGCACTCGGACTCAGATCGCCGGGCAAGACGAAGTTCGGGAGCGACGCGAGCGCCACATTGTACGCACGCCCAATGCCACTCTCGAGCATACCGCCGCACCAGACTGGCACGCCCTGTTCGAGGCAGTAATCGTGAATGGCGAGCGAACTGGCGAAGCCACCCACGCGCCCGGCCTTGATGTTGATGATGCGGCCGCTGCCGAGCGTGACCATGTCTTGCGCACGTTCGAGCGACGTGATGCTTTCGTCGAGGCAGATGGGCGTGCGGAGTTTGCGTTGCAGCGCCGCATGCCGCACCAAATCGTTGTGCGAGAGCGGTTGCTCGATCATCATCAAGCCGAGGTCGTCGAGCTTGGCGAGATGGTCGGCGTCTTCGAGCGAATAGGCGTTGTTCGCGTCGGCCATGAGGTGGGCGTCGGGCCCGACGGCGTTCCGCACGGCGCGCACCCATTCGATGTCGTTCCCAGGTTCGATCTTGATTTTCACCTTGCGATATCCCGCCGCGAGGGCCTCACTGGCGCGCGCGACGAGCGTGGCAGGGTCTTTTTGAATGCCGAGTGAAATACCAGTGGCAATTTCTGTACGCACGCCACCGATGAATCGCGCGAGCGGCATGTTCGCCATTTTGGCGGCGAGGCCCCACATCCCCATTTCGACGCCGGCCTTGGCCATTTCATGGCCGCGGAAGTCTCGCTCAAGGAGCGGATGCACTTCGCTCGGGTGCGAGAAGGTGCGCCCAAGGACGCGCGGCGCGACCCATTTAGTGACGGCGAGCCACGCGGTGTCGATGGCCTCGCTCGAATAGTTGGGCGACTCCCCGGCCACACACTCGCTCCATTCCACGGCACCGGAGCTGTCATGCAGCTCGAGGAGCATGATGCGGCGATTGTGTACGACGCCGGAGGAAATTCGAAAGGGCTCCTTGAGCGGCAGCTCAATTTGCCGCAGCGTGATGCGATCCACGCAGAGGGGTGCCGACGCGGTCGATCCGACGCGCGGGCTCATTTTTGCAGTGTTGTCAGTCACGTGAGGTTGAACTCAGGGTTTGGAGAACAGATAATGGGCGTCGCCACCGGCGCCCGGAACAAACGCGGTCACGGTGTATCGCGCGGTGAAGTAGTGCGAGAGGGCGCGGCGCACCGCGAGTTGCCACTGCTGGGCGCGCGGTCGGTCGGCTGCGACGAGCGTGGGCAGGTCGTACGGCACCGCCACGACGACATTTGGCGAATCTAGGAGCGGCAGCTGGGTGCCACTGCCGTCGGCGACGATCGGCGAACCCTGGAGCAAGCGCGGGTTATCCGACAGCATGACCGGATTTCGTTGCAGTGGCCAGGCCGCAACAAAGCGGTCGGTGCCGAGTGAGTGGATATGACTACCGGTGTGGCCATACATATCTGGGACAAACTCGGCGATACCGGCACCAAGTTTGTTGAGATTGAGATGCGCGTTGCGGGCGACGAGGGGGTCGAATGTCCAGAACATGGTTTCGACACCGAGGGCGCGGCAACGTTCGCGCTGGTATTGTTTTAGGGCTTCACCGAGGCGATTGCCGCGCGCTTCAGGTCGCACGGCGAGCATATCGGACCAATGGACGAGATGGCCGTCCTTGATGCCGGTGAGGCCGAAGATGAAGCCGGAGAGGGTGCCGTCTGGCGCAAAAGCGCCACTGGCCACGCCGCCGATTTTCTCGGCGATCATCAGGACAGTTGCCGCCACGCGTTCTGTATTGTCGGCGCCCCACGTCTCCGTTTGGAGGCGCACAGCGGCCGCGCGGTCCTCGTGCGAGGAGAGAACGCGGATGGTCGTACCGTCGGAAAGGCTTGCAGGTATGGTCACAGGAGAACAATTTATGTACAAGATTGTATACAAATATTGTCTCCGGAGCCCCAAAATGCGCAAGTTCCTCCCTTTGTTTCTTGCCGCCGCCGCACTCACCCCGCTCGGAGGGTGCACGGCGAACCTCGTGCGCGGGTCGTCGTTGGCGACCGCGGGTGCCCCCTACGATGTGGTGATTGCGAACGGCAAAATCGTGGACGGAACCGGGGCGTCGTGGTTCTGGGGGGATCTCGCCATCTCCAACGGCCGCATTGTCCGGATCGCACCGCGCGGCCTCCTGGCGGCAGTGCCAGCCACCCGGCGCATCGACGCCAAGGGGATGGTGGTGGCGCCGGGGTTTATCGACATCCAGGCGCAGTCCTACGAGAACTTCATGGTCGGGGACGGCAAGGCCATCTCGATGGTGACCCAAGGGATTACCACGGCCATCCTCGGTGAGGGGGATACGCCGGCTCCGGTCAATGCGAAGATGCTGGCCAGTATGACGGACACGACGCAGCGCAAACTGGTCTCCCAGTTCACGGGCGACCACGGCTTTGGTCGCTGGCTCGACTTTATGGGCAACCGCGGGCTCTCACAAAACGTCGGGTCGTTTGTGGGGAGCGGTACCGTCCGGCAATGGGGAAAAGGCTTCGCGACCGGCGAAGCCACGGCCACGGAACTCGACTCCATGCGCGCGATGGTGCGCCACGCCATGCAAGACGGTGCCTTTGGGATTGCCAGTGCGCTGATATACCCGCCCAACAGTTACTCTAGCACGCGCGAACTCATTGAGACCGCCAAGGCGATGGCGCCGTACGGCGGTTTGTATATCACCCACATGCGGAACGAGGGCGACGAGTTTCTCGAAGCGCTCGACGAAGCCATTCGCGTTGGCAAGGAAGGCGGCGTTCCGGTGGAGGTGTACCACCTGAAGGCTGCCGGTCCGGGCAACTGGCCCAAGATGGCGCTGGCGATCGCGAAAATCGATTCCGCGCGCCGCGCGGGTCAGGATGTGCAGGCCGATATGTATCTTTATGTGGCCGGTGGTAATGGCTTCAACGCCTGCATTGCACCGAAGTACGCGGCAGATGGCAAGCTGCTCGAGAACCTCGCCAATCCCGCCACGCGCGAACTGATCAAGGCCGATCTCCATCGCAAGATGCCGGGGTTTGATAACCTCTGCATCACCGGCGGACCAGAGAACGTCATGGTGACGGGCTTCACGCGCCCCGAACTCAAGCAGTATGAAGGGAAGCGGCTATCGGAAATCTCGGCGGCCATGCACAAGGATTGGGCCGACGTGATCATCGATCTCAACATCGCCGAAAAGGCGAACCTCGGCGAAATTCTCTTTTTAATGAGCGAAGACAATCTCCGCATGCAGATTGCACAGCCCTGGATGAAGTTCGGCACCGATGCGGGATCGGAAGATCCGGCCACGGCGCAGGGGATGACGCATCCGCGCGGGTACGGCAACTACCCGCGCCTGTTCGGCAAGTATGTGCGCGACGAGAAGGTCGTGCCGCTAGAAGATGCCGTGCGCAAGGCGTCGGCCGCGGTGGCCACGCGGTTGCAACTGCATGATCGTGGCGTGTTGAAGGAAGGGATGCGCGCGGATGTGGTGGTCTTTGACGCCGCGACGATTCGCGATATTGCCACATTCGAAAAACCGCACCAACTCTCCGTGGGGATGCAATACGTGCTCGTCAACGGTATTGAAGTGATCCGCGACGGTGCACACACCGGCGCCAAACCTGGCCAAGTGGTGCGTGGCGCCGCGTGGACCGGCTGGAGCAGCCCCAAGTGACCGCGGCTATTCGGAAACCTCGGGCGAACGCACGTCCCAAAGCTGCGCCGATCGTTGCCGTTGAGCGTCAGAACGATGCCGTGTACGCCGAGATACGGGATATGATTGTGTCGGGGCGACTGGCTCCGGGCGCGCGGTTGGTAGAAGCAGAGCTTGCGGCACACTTTGGCGTGAGTCGTACACCACTGCGGGAAGTGCTGCGTCGATTGGAACAAGAAGGCAACGTCACTCGCACACCGACGGCGCGTCAGACGCGTCTGGTGGTGTCGCCGATGACGCGGGAAGATGCACGCGAGTTGTTTCACGTTGTGGCGGCGCTCGACGGACTGGGCGCACGGGATGCGGCGGGACTGTCGACCAAGGCACGCGCCACGCTCTTTCGCAAACTGCGCGACATCAACACCGCGCTGGGCAGCGCATCGAAAGCGCGCCGCCCAGACCATCACACGTTGGTGGCGCTCGACGAAAGTTTTCACCGCACGTACGTGCACGCGGCGGCTGGCCCGCGACTGCGCTTGTTGTACGATGCCGTGAAGCCGCAGGCAGAGCGTTATGAGCGGCTCTATGTGAGTTTCTTGACCAATGAGCTCAGCACATCGGTGACGGAGCACGATCGCATTGCCCGCGCGATTCGGGATGGCAATGCCAGCGAAGCCCAGCGCGCCGCGCAGGCGAACTGGCAGAACGCGGCCGAACGCCTTGCCGGTGTGATCGCTCGCAGCGGAGAACGCGGGGCGTGGGGGTGAGTGCGTACGTCGTCGGCGTCGTCTGCGACCTTGACCGTGCGGTACAGGCCTGGATGCAGTCGCCGGCGTTGCAGCACGATGCATTGCTACAAGGGATGGCCGGCCTCCTGAACTGGTGGGGTGGGGACGGTGTCATCTATTGTGGTGTGTTGCTCTGGATCGGGGCACGCGTGGCCAATCGACGCGCACTCGCACTCGTGGGCGTGCGCGGGCTCGAAGCACTCGCGGTGGCGAGTGCGATCAGCGGCATCATCAAAGGTGTGGCCGGCCGCGCGCGGCCCTTTGTTGCGCCGGGTGAGCCGTGGCAGTTCAGTGTGCTGAACGGCTGGACCGATGCCCACTATTTCTCTTTACCGTCGGGTCATACCACAGCCACCACCGCGTTTGCGATTGCCGTCTGCATGGTGACCCTAGGTGCCTCACGGTGGTCGCGGGCAATCAGCGGCGGCCTCTTGGTGGTGTCCGCTCTGCTCGTGGCATGCGCGCGGATGTACACCGATCAACACTGGGCCACGGACGTTCTCTTTGGTGCCCTCCTTGGCGGGACGGTGAGTTGGTGGCTGACGCGTTGGCACCTCCGGCACGGCGACTCGGCGTTCGACCGTGCGCTTGCTGGGCGGAGCGCCACAGTATGATCGCACGAACGCTGCGTCGCGTACTGCTGTTGCTTGCGGTAGTGTCGCCTTCCGTGCGCGCACAGTCGACGACGGCCGTCGCTCCACCGGAACCTGCGGTCACCGCGCGTGAATCAATAATTTTTGGCGCAAGCCTCGCCGCGGCGGCGGCATTGCTTTCTTCGGATGTGCGCATGGCGCAGTGGACACAGGCGCCGGCGCACCGAAGTGCGCTCGCCGGCCACGTCCTCACGGGCGCGCGACTCTTTGGTGATCCAGGCTCGCTTGTGCTCAGCGCTGGGCTCTGGGCCGCAGGGCAAGTCCGTGGTGATGCCACCATGAGCACCGACGGAGTGCGCGCCCTTGAAGCGGTGGCGTTGAGCGGCACGATCACCTATCTCATCAAAGGCGCCGTGGGCCGCGCTCGTCCCTACGCGAGTCCGGCTGATGCGCACAACACCGCGTTTGGACGCGGCTTTCGTGACGGGAGTGACTATCAGTCCTTTCCGTCCGGCCACACGTCCGCGGCGTTCGCGTTCGCCTCGGCCATCACGGCGCGCGTGGCGAGTCGCGATGAAGCGCGCGCGCGGTGGCTCGGCCCCGTACTCTACTCGGCGGCGGCGCTCACCGGATTTTCGCGGATGTATGACAACAAGCATTGGGCGAGCGACGTGCTCTTTGGCGCGGGAATCGGTACCGTCAGCGGGTTGCTGCTCTCGCGTCACCTCGATCACGCACGATGAACGGCATCTTTATTATTGCGGAACTCGATGGCGCGATTGCCGAACGTGTGCACGCGCTGCAGGAACGGTTCGATCCAAAGCTCGCGGCTGAGCTGCCGCCGCACGTGACGATTCTCGGATCGAGTGGCGCAGGACCGATCGCGCCCGATACGACCGTAGCGGAACTGCGTGCCGTGATCGAGCCCATTGCCGCGGCAACAGCGCCACTCACGCTGACCTTTGGCGCACCCATGCGTTTTCTGCAGCGCGAGATAGTGTCGCTGCCGCTCGATCCACACGGCCCAGTGCGCGCACTGCACGAAGCACTCAAGCAGAGCGGACTTCGATACTCGGCCGCGCGGTACCCATTCACTCCGCACTGCACGCTCAGTTTTTACCCGACCATCACGCCCGAGTCATTGCGTGCGATGCTACGGGTGCGCGAGAGCGAACCGTGGACGCTCCGCACCTTGCGGGTGTTTCATACCCGCGACCCGCAGCCGTCGAAACATCTCTTTGACGTGACGCTCACAGGCTGACGTGCGGCGCTAGCGTGGGCGCAGTGGTGACTCGCCCTGCGGCCCCTGCGACGGCGCGACGCGACGGACAAACGCGCCAAAGGATTCGAGGTAGCGCGGGTCCAACCGATATGCATCTTCGTGTCCGCCGCCGGTCTCCACAAACTCGCGCGGTTCCCGCGCACGGTTGTAGAGCGCGCGGCCGTGCGCAAAAGGAATGACCGCGTCGTTGTTGGCGTGGAGGAAGAGCTTGGGCATGGACACGCGATCGATGCGTTCGAGCGATGGAAAATGATTTGCCATCAGCGCGCGGATCGGAAAAATCGGATAGCGTTCGGCGGCCACGCGATCCACGCCGGTGTACGCTCCCTCAACAATCAACCCGGCCGCTTCGGCGTGTGTGGCGAGCTCGATCGCTACGCCAGAACCGAGCGAGTGGCCGAAAATGATGATGCGGTTCGACGGAACGCCGAGTGTTTTGCGCAAGTAGTCGTAGGCACCCTGCGCGTCGTTATACAGACCAGCTTCGGTGATTGGACGTTTTTCGCTCGCGCCAAAACCGCGGTACTCATACGCGAACAAGCCCACGCCGAGTGCACGCAGACGCGTGTAGAAGTCCTGTCGCTTGGTGAGCGTGATGTTGCCGGCGTTGCCGTGACTGATGAGTACCCAGAGCGCGGTGGAATCATTTTGCATGGGAGGCATCACCCATGCTGCGAGCTTGGCACCATCCGTACTGGAAAAGGTGACGGGGCGCGCTTGGAGTGTGTCCGCTGGCGGATTGATGCGGCCGTTTTCGTACTGCTCAATGCTCGGGTGATACACGAAGTCTGTTTCGTTGACCTTGAGGTACCCCATCGCGCCGATGTACAGCAGCACCGCGCTGGCGCCCACGTACATGCCACCGCGTCGCAGTGCGGGATGCATTAGAAGGCCTTCCGGATGGCAGCGTCGAGATCCTGTCGTCCACCCACGCCACCGTAGACCACTTTGCCATTCTTGTTGATGACCACGACGTAGCTCGTGGCGGGAACGTCGTACGCATCGACTGCCTTGCCAGTGCGATCGTAGAACTGCGTGCCGCCGAGTTTGTGGCGGTCAACGTAACGTCGCACGAGTTCTGCGCTTTGGTTGACGCCAACAGCGACGCTCGCGAACTGCACCTTGCCCACGTATTTCTTTTGCATCGCGAGCCACACTGGCTCGAGTTCTTTGCAGTTCTCGCACCAGGTGGCCCAGAACTCAATGACGACTGGCGACTTGCCGATCAACTGCGACAAGTCGCTCGCCTTGCCGTCGAGGGTTTCGACCGTGGCAGATGGCGCGGCCGAGCCGACGGCGATTCCACTTTCCTGCGCGGCGAGCGGAAGCGCGGCGAGCAACATCGCGAAGAGCGCGGAACCCAAGAGACGTCCGAGGCGATGCGTGCGAGCGCCGTGCGTGAGAATCAGATCCACAGCTGGCCTGCCTTCAATAGGTAGTACTCGGCAACGCCGAGCATGACGATGGCGAACACCCGTTTGATCCAGAGCATCCACGCGCCGGCGCGCGGGAGGCGAGCTAGGCTACCGCTGGATACCCCGACCGCGACGAGGAGCGTGCACATGCCCAGCGAGAAGGCAAAAAGATAGGCAAATCCGAGGGCGGCCGACTTGGTCGAGGTGACCCAGGTGAGCACCGCCGCCATAACTGGGGCGGAGCAGGGGGCCGCGACGAGTCCGCTCATGGCTCCCATCACGAGGGCGCCGGCGAACCTCCCCCCCTCGCCTGCCGATGCGGCGCGGGTGAGAAGGGCGGATGGGACTCGAACGGGGATCACATCGAGCATCGAAAGGGCGGCCAAGACGAGGACATTGGCCATCACAAAGAGGAGCCAAGGGTTGCTGCTAACCGACCCAAAGAGCGAACCGCTGAGTCCTGCGAACAGTCCAAGCGTGGCGTAAACTACTGACAGGCCAACGACATACGTGAGGGAGAGCGCCAGCGCTCGAGCCTTTCCTGGCCGCCCAACGGAGGTGCCGCCGACGATCGCCGCGGTGATGGGGATCATCGGATAGACGCACGGGGTGAAGCTGGTCAGGACCCCGGCAAGGAAAAGTACGGGGATGGCCGTTAGCGGGTTGCCGGAGAGTCTGGAAGCAATATTTGTGATATCCACGGAGCCCCGGTTGAGACAAGGTGTTGTCCTGCTTTCATATGCTAACCAACGACAGAACGATCAATAGTTCAAGTCGGTTCCGGCTCAGGCCGAAGCTGATAGGCAAGGAGACCCACCATGATGACGCAGCCCGCTCCGCCCCACGCGCCACAAGCACCCCCTGATCCAGAGGCCATTTTCCAAAATGGCGTACGGGGGATTGAATCGCTTCCGGCGATTTTGAGCCTGATGCAAGCGCAGGTGAGTTCGGTCATTGCTCAGTTGCGCGATACGAGTGGTGAGCTGGAGGCGGAATCGGTGAGTACACTGCGCATGACGATGCAACAGCTCAAGAAAGTCTCACATGCAACGGAACAGGCCGCGCACGGGATTCTGGACGGCATCGATCGTTCGTTGGGGATGGTAGACGAACTCGAGAAGATGGACGGGGGCGCAAACCCCGCGGAAGCGGAGAAGCGCGAACGAATAAAGGACGAGCTAATGTCGGCGATCAATCAGGTGCAGTTTCAGGACATCACGTCGCAGCAGATCAAGCATGCGGCGAGCCTGTTGACGGACATGGAAGATCGGTTCAACTCGCTCGTACGGGCGCTCGATCCGGAGACGATTAACCAGCTGACGGCCAAGCTCGCGACGAACGAGCAGCACTTCGATCCCGAAGCGACGTATGGGGATCGTGAGCGTCGGCAGGGGCAGGCGGACTCAGTTTTTCAGAAGGGGTGAGGGGCGCGCCCCTTCACGGGCGTTGGGAATAGCGTAATATCCGTGCGCGCCTTGGTGCGCGCTGGCTGGCTGATTCCCTAGCGCTCAATGCCCGCTCCTTCTACTCGATTTCGCGTCAATCCGTGGGTCGCGCTGTTCTTTTCCGCGCTACTCATTATTGGGTTGTCCGTGTTCCGCGATTACGGCATCTCGTGGGACGAGATACCGACACGCGAGTTTGGGCAGATGTATGTCGCGCAACAGATTCCCGACATCTACGCGCTTGAAGCGTTGCGCGCCGAAAAAGGATTTGCGTGGGAGCGCCATGGCCCAGTGTTCGAAATCGGGCTGGCGACTATGGAGCGCGTCGCGGCCTTTTCCGACATTCGCTCGGCATTCTTTGCGCGACATTTCGCGACCTTCCTCGTGTTCGTGCTGGGCGTTGCACTGTTCTATGCGTTCTGCCGGCGCCGGTTCGGAACAGGACTCTCGCTCTTTGCCTCTGGAATGCTCGTGTTGACGCCGCTGTTCTTTGCGCACGCGTTTTACAACACGAAAGACGTCCCGTTCCTCACGCTGTTCGTGGCGACGATGCTCACGTTGTGCGTGTGGTTGGAGCGACCCTCCTGGCCGATCGTGATCGGTCACGCGGTGCTCACGTCGATGTTGGTGAGTACGCGCATCCTCGGCTTGCTGGCCGTTGGCTTCACGATCGTACTGACACTGCTTCGGCACCGTGACCGCGCCGCGCTCATTCGCCTTGCCGCATACGCCGTGTTGATCGCGCTGCTCCTGCCGCTGTTCTGGCCTGTGCTGCGGATTGACTACTGGGGCGTGTTTTCGCAGGCGGTCCTGAACGCGAGTAGCAACACGTTGAGCCCGCGGTCGGTGATGTTGTGGGGCGCGTCTGTCTCGCCGAAGCAGTTGCCGTGGTACTACATCCCGTCGTGGATGCTGGTCACGATTCCGATTCCATACCTCGTGCTGTTTGTGGCTGGCGCGGCGGTCGTCGCGCGTCGCGCCATCACGGAGTGGCGTGAGGTGCTGCAGGCACCGAGTCAGGATCTGGTGGTGGTGTGCTGGTTTGCCGCGCCGTTGTTGATGACGATTGTCCTGCATCCGATTCTGTACGACGGATGGCGGCATTTGTACTTCGTCTATCCAGCGCTGTTGTATCTGAGCGTGTGCGGTGCAGACGCGATATGGGCGTGGAGCCGTCGCTGGACTGCGGAATGGCCGGCGCGTCGGCGCGCCGCAGTCGCTGCGATCGGCGCGGCGCTTTGTCTCGCGCCCTCGGTGAACTTCATGGCGACGAGTCACCCCTTTGAGCATCTGTATTTCAATCAGATGGCCGGCGCTGATCTTGCGACCGCGCGCGGTCGGTTTGACTTCGACTACTGGGGACTGTCGTACCGGCCGATGTTGGAGCGGTTGGTGCGCATGGACTCATCCGCGGTCATCAAGGTGCGCGTCGAGAACTATCCGGGCGTGGCGAACTCACTGATGCTCGTGCCGAGCGATCGTCGACGGTTGCAATACGTAAAATCGCTCGAGGAAGCGGATTACTTCATCACGAATTTTCGGTATGCGGACGACCCCAAGCCGGATCGAGGTGAACTCTTCTCGCTCCGGCTTGGCTCGGCGACAATCGCCTCGTTGTACAAAGTGCCCAAGCCGTAAGCCATACCAAGGCGCGCGACGATCAGTCGCGCGCCTTCCCCCAGGCGGCCCAAATGGCATCCCACGATGCCGCCGCATCATCGTTATCACCTGATGCCTTGAGTGGTAACGCGTTGCGGTCCGGCGGTTCGACGCCGAGTAGGTGATGGACGAAGAAGTCATTGCGCTTGCGATCACCGTACGGGCCGCCCGACGTGTGATTCGCGCCCGGGATGACCAACAGGTCAAAGAACTTGTCCGCCTTGATGAGGGCGTTGACGACCTGCATCGTGCTGGAGGGATCGACGTTCGTGTCGAGTTCTCCGACCAGCAGTAACAGTTTTCCCTCCAACTGTTTCGCATGGTCGACATTGGATGAGGCTGCATACTCCGGGCCAAGCGGCCATCCCATCCACTGTTCATTCCACCAGATCTTGTCCATCCGATTGTCATGACAACCGGCGGCACTGAACGCGACTTTATAGAACTCCGGATGGAACAGGAGGGCACCGAGCGAGTTCTGCCCGCCGGCTGAGGTGCCGTAAATTCCAACGCGCGAGATGTCGTACCACGGGTACTTTGCCGCCACCGCTTTGTGCCAGAGAATACGATCGGCAAAGCCCGCGTCGCCGAGGTTCTTCCAGGCGACGTCATGAAACGCCTTGGAGCGATTCGACGTCCCCATACCATCGATTTGCACAACAATGAATCCGAGCTCCGCGATCGTTTGCATCGCATTGAACGCCGCGAATGTTTTGGGGACGAATGAGTCTTGTGGTCCGGCGTAGATGTTCTCAACCACCGGATAGTGTCGACTCGCATCGAAGTTCGTGGGCCGGATGATGACGCCCCAAATATCGGTGACACCATCGCGTGCTTTTGCGACGAAGGGCTCCGGCGGTTGCCATCCAGTGGCGCGCAATGCGCTCGCGTCGCCGCGCTCGAGTTCTTGTAGCACCGCCTGATCGCTTGTCCGACGGAGCTGCGAGACGGGCGGCACGTCCACGCGCGACCAGGTGTCGACGTACATGCTGTGATCGGCCGAGAAGTGCACCACATGGTTGCCATCGGCCTGCGTCAGCGCGGTGAGTGCGGTGCCGTCGAAGTTGATCCGATAGTACTGGACGAAATACGGATCCTGCTTGGCGTCCATGCCACTCGCGCGAAACCAGATTTGCCGTTGCGTGACGTCCACACTATCCACACCACGCACCACCCATCGGCCTTTGGTGATTTGTTGTTTCACGCGGCCCGAGATGCCGTCGTACAGGTAGAGGTGATTCCAACCGTCTCGCTCCGACATCCAAACAACTTCTTTTCCGTCGTCTACGTCGAACCGGAACAGCTTAGCCGAGTACTCAAAGAACGTGGGCATCCGTTCTTCGATAACGGCACGCACGCGCCCAGTGGAGGCGTCGGCTTCGAGCACGCGGAAAAGTTGATGACCGCGTTCGTTGTACTCGAACGTCACGGCGCGGCCGTCCTTGCGCCACGCGAGGCGTGCGAGGTTGTAGGGATTCGGAAACAGTGTCGCGTCGACGACCGATTCGGTGTGGGTGGAGAGATTGAAGAGGACGGGCTGTTGCACGTCGAGCACGTCGCCCGGCTTGGCATAGAATCGCTCAAACGTCTTGGGCTGTAGCTGATCGGCTGGCGACGATTCCACGTAGCGCACCATGCGCTGGTAGCCGGGCTTGACGCGGAAGGCGGCGAGTTTTTTGGAATCGGGAGCCCACACGATGCTTTGAATCCGATACGCGTTGCCCTCAGAGCCATCGGTGCTGAGCAGCGAATCCTTGGTAGATCCAACCGTGCGCACCGCCACGTTGAAGTTCCTGACGAATGCTTCCAGCCGACCGTCCGGGGAGAGGCGTGGCCGGTCATTCGGGCCGGTCCCGGAGCCTGGCGCTGCCCCGCCACCGCGCCCTGCTGCAGCCGTGGAATCTTTGGCACAGGCGTAATCGGCGAGTGAGCAGAGCCACGCTGTGCTGTCGAACCGGACGGCGATGCGGCGGCCGCTGTCAGCAAACGCAAAGGCGGTAAAGGGAAGTGTGAGCCCCGTGTACGGCTTACTCATGACGCGGGAGAGCGACGCGGCCAGTTTGTCGTGGTCAAACGCCGGCCGTTTTTTCGCTGACGCCACGTCGTAGAGAACAAAATCGCTGCCACCACGGACGGCTCGGCGGTACCAAAACGTGTTGGTGTGCTCGATCCAGTTGGCTGGCTCCGGCGCCGCGACCACCAGCCCCGTCACGGCGGCGCGCAGCCCGTCGGAGCGTTTGTAGTCGGCGAGCGTGCCCTGCGCGGCGGCCCGATCGGGGACGGCGATAGACAATAGCAATGCGACGGAGCTCACCAACCGAGCACTGCGCACGGCGGCACGAAGAAGCGGGCGGAACGGCATTGGCAAACTCCGTGAACGACGTCGACGCGATGGGAATTCCGGCACTTACCAGCCGAGGAACCTCAGAGACCCCAAATATCCTCAATTCTTCCGCAGTGTGGTAACTTTCATTCGGAAATAGCGAAGCGTAAGGTCTCGGCAGTATGGAGTCCTCCAAGTACTGATGGAGCCCTCGATACGGCTAGGCCATCCGCACCGCAAGTCATTATTCATCAACGTGTAAGGACTGATCGGGCATGGCGCCGCAGCTTATTTATGTAATGAAGGGCCTGCGCAAGGTGATTCCGCCCGCGCGCATCATTCTCGACGACATCTGGCTGTCGTTTTACCCTGGCGCCAAGATCGGCGTGCTCGGACCAAACGGGTCGGGCAAGTCGTCGCTGCTCAAAATCATGGCCGGCATCGACCAGGAATTTCAGGGCGAAGCCTGGGCGCATAAGGGAACGAAGATCGGCTACCTCTCGCAGGAGCCAGAACTCGATCCCACGCTCGACGTGCGCGGCAATGTGGAACTCGCGCTCCAAGAGCAGCGTGCTGCGCTCAATGAGTTCAATGCGATTGCGATGCAGTTCGCCGAGCCAATGGACGATGCGGCAATGGACGCCTTGCTTGTGAAGCAGGGGAAGCTGCAGGAGTACATTGACCACCACGATCTGTGGAATCTCGACAACAAGATCGACGTGGCAATGGACGCGCTTCGCCTGCCGCCGCCGGATGCGGATGTGACCACGCTCTCTGGTGGTGAGAAGCGTCGCGTGGCGCTCTGTCGCGTGTTGCTCGAAGAGCCCGACATGTTGCTCCTCGACGAACCCACCAACCACCTCGACGCGGAGTCGGTGGCGTGGCTTGAGCATCATCTCGAGAGTTTTGCCGGCACGGTCGTAGCGATCACACACGATCGATACTTCCTCGATAATGTGGCCAAGTGGATTCTTGAACTCGATCGCGGACGTGGTGTGCCGTACGAAGGCAACTACAGTGGTTGGCTCGAGCAGAAGGCGGCGCGTATGGCGCAGGAAGAAAAAGTCGCGAGCACGCGCCAAAAGACACTCGACCGTGAGCTCGAGTGGGTGCGCTTGGCGCCGCGTGCGCGACAGGCCAAGAACAAGGCGCGTTTGCAGAACTACGAAGAACTGGTGAGCGAGGCGCAGCAGGAAAAGGTGGTGCAGAATGAAATCGTCATCCCGCCGGCGCCGCGACTCGGCAACGATGTGGTGGTCGCGAACAAGCTCAAGAAGGGGTTCGGCGACAAGCTGCTCTTTGAGAACCTCACCTTCTCCCTGCCGCGCGCGGGGATTGTCGGGATTATCGGGCCGAACGGCGCCGGTAAGACGACGCTGTTCCGCATGATCAACGGGCACGAAACCGCGGATGAAGGCACGCTCAAGGTCGGCGAGACGGTCATCATCTCGTATCAGGATCAGAACCGAACGTTGGAAGGGAAGCGCACGTTATGGGAGGAGATCTCCGGCGGCCGCGAGTTGCTGCCGGTGGGGAAGAAAGAGATGAACTCCCGTGCGTATGCGTCGTCGTTCGGCTTCAAGGGTCCCGATCAGCAAAAACTGGTCGCGAACTTGTCGGGTGGCGAACGGAATCGGTTGCACTTGGCCAAGACGTTGCTGACGGGTGGCAATCTGTTGATGCTCGACGAACCGACCAACGATCTCGACGTCGATACGTTGCGCGCGCTGGAAGAAGCGGTGCTCGATTTTGGCGGATGTGCGGTGATTATTTCGCACGATCGTTGGTTCCTTGATCGCGTGGCGACGCACATTCTGGCGTTTGAGGGTGATTCGGATGTGGTGTGGTTTGAGGGGAACTTCCAGGCGTACATCGAGGACTTGAAGCGTCGGAAGGGACCGGATGCGGATCAGCCGCATCGGATCAAGTACAAAAAGTTGGTGCGCGGGTAAGCCACGCTCAATCGAAGCGCTCGTCGCACACGCGACGCACTCCAGAACCACCGAGGCCGCATGCGTTCCCTGATCACCTGTTGCATGCTGCTCCTGTTCACGGCGACGAGCGCTGCATCACAGACACCGGACTCACCAAAAGCCGGCGCGGCCGCAATCGCCGCCGCACAGGCGTTGCTGCAGGCGATCTCGACACGCGACACCGCGCTCGCGCGGCGCGTGATGGTGCCGGGCGCCACGCTGGCCTCCATTCCTGACCCTGCTTCGCCCACGGCCGTGCCGCGGATTCAGTCGGACACCGCGTTTCTCAACGGACTCATGACACGTCCGAATCGCCTCCTCGAACGGATGTGGGCACCCACGGCGTACGTGAATGGCACCATCGCACTGGTCTACGCGCCGTATGATTTTTACATCGACGGAACGTTCTCGCACTGCGGCGTAGATACCTTTACGCTCGAGCTCGCGCCGCAGGGATGGCGCGTGTCGCACATTGCGTACACGGTCCAGCGCACCGGCTGTGCGCCGAGTCCGCTCGGTCCACCGACAGATCGCTAGGCGCATCAGTATGAATATTGTGCGCCGCGCCAGCGCGGTCGGCCCCGGCGTATTGCTCTGTGTGATGGTGGCGATTGCGTCCATCGGCGTCGCCACACTCGAAACGCGATGGCTCGGGCATCCGGTCATCGAAGGGCTCGTCGTCGCGATTCTCCTCGGCTTAATCGTACGCACGATGTGGACGCCCGGAGCGCGGTTCGAAACTGGCATTCAGTTCACCGCGCGCGAAGTGCTTGAGGTGGCTGTGTTCTTACTCGGCGCTTCGGTTGACCTGCCCCTGTTATTGCGCGCGGGGCCATCGCTGGCGATTGGCATCGTACTGCTTGTGGTGCTTGGGCTCGCGGCGAGTTACGCGATTTGCCGCGCACTCGGACTGCCGAAGCCACTCGCGATTCTCGTAGCCTGCGGCAACTCCATCTGCGGCAACTCGGCGATCGCCGCGGTGGCGCCAGTCATTCGCGCGAATCGCGAACATGTGGCGTCTGCAATTGCCTTCACGGCCATTCTCGGCGTGGCGGTGGTACTCGGCCTGCCATTGTTGATTAGACCGCTCGACCTGAGTCACTACCAGTACGGCGTGCTGGCCGGGCTTACCGTGTATGCGGTGCCTCAGGTGTTGGCAGCGGCGTTTCCTGTGAGTTTGCTCTCGGGGCAAGTGGGAACGCTCGTAAAACTCGTGCGCGTGCTGATGCTCGGGCCTGTGGTGCTGTTCTTTGCCGTGACACACCGTGAACGCGGAGCGGCAACCGCCGCGCCGCACGTGCAGCTCGCACGAATGCTTCCCTGGTTCATTGTGGGATTCCTGGTGCTGGCGGGTGTGCGCTCAGCGGGAATGATTCCGCCGACGTGGGTGGATCCTACCCGCACGCTGTCCGGCTGGCTCACCGTCGCGGCGATGGCCGGACTCGGACTCGGCGTCGACATCCGCGTGCTCGGACGCGTGGGGCGCCCCGTCGTGATGGCGGTGAGCGGTTCGCTTGTGGTGTTAATCGTGCTCGCCGTCACGATGATCCGAGTACTCGGGATTCAATAACCGGAACGCACCACGCCAGATGAGCGTGCTGTCCTCATCTGGCGTTAAGTGATGCTCGGAGTCCTCAGCCGCCGAGTGACTTCACGAGTGCAGCCACCTCCCGCACCTTGGCTTCCACCACCGGCGATTCCGGCAGGGAACCCGCGACGGCATCCGGTGTCTTGAGTCCGTTGCCTGTGATGCAGATGACGAGTTCGTCGTCGGCCGTGAGCTTGCCTTCGCGTGCGAGCTGCACGGCGCCGGCCACTGTGGCGCCGCCAGCAGTCTCAGTGAAGATGCCCGCCGTCTCAGCGAGCAAGCGAATTCCGGCAACGAGTTCTTCGTCGGTGACCTTGGCGCCCCATCCACCAGATTCAATCATCGACTTAGCGGCGTACGGGCCGTCGGCCGGATTACCGATCGCGATAGAACGGGCGATGGTGTTCGGAAGCTCTGGCGTAATCTGCGTGCTCCCACTCTCAACCATGCGAACGATCGGGGCGCAGCCACTGGCCTGCGCACCGTAGAGCCGCGGCGACGGGCCGTGCACGAGCTCAGCGTTCTGAAATTCACCGAACGCTTTCTTGAGTTTGGTGAGGAGCGATCCACCTGCCATCGGCGCAATAATGGCCGTTGGCAAGCGCCAGCCCAGCTGTTCGGCGATCTCAAAGCCCATAGTCTTGGAACCTTCGCCGTAGTAGCCGCGAAGGTTCACGTTCACCATGCCCCAGCCAAATCGGTCGGCGAGTTGCGCGCACAGACGATTGACATCGTCGTAGTGTCCCTTCACGCGCACGAGATGCGGATTGTAGACGGAGGTCGCGATAATCTTTTCGCGCTCAAGATCTTCCGGCACAAAGATCCACGCGTCGAGCCCCGCGAGCGCCGCGTGCGCGGCGACAGCGTTGGCGAGGTTCCCCGTGCTAGCACACCCAACGGCACTCAGGCCGAGCGCGTGAGCGGCGTTGATCGCCGTCGTAACGACACGGTCCTTGAACGAGAGTGTGGGCTGACACACCGAGTCGTTCTTGATCCATACACGAGCTACGCCGAGTTTGGCGGCGAGGCGCGGGACTTCCACCAGCGGCGTGAAGCCGGTGTTCCGGGAGTGCACCGGTTCACCTTCGAAGGGCAACCACTCACGATACCGCCAGAGGTTGGCGGCGCGACGCTCGATGGTTTCGCGATCCGGCAGCACGCGATGCTTGGAGTAGAGCGGCTCGAGCGGGCCGAGGCATTGCTCGCAAATCGCGATGGGAGCGGCTTCGAATTCCGTGCCGCACAAGCGGCAACGTTGCGGAAGAATGCGGAGCGTGGATGGAGTGGCGGTTGCGGTCATCTGTTTGCGCGTTGAGAGCGTAAGCGTTCGGTCGTAGGGAACTGACGTTTGTAAACGGATCAGGGCAGAGAAGGGGCTAGTACTTCGCGACGGTCGGATCCACGTCTGCGCTCCAGCGCAGAATGCCGCCGGTAAGATTTGCCACGTTCACAAATCCCGCTTCACGCAACTGGCGAGCGGCCTTGGCGCTCCGCATGCCACTCTTACACTGAATGACGTACGACGCGTGCCGATCCAGTGTCGGAATGGCGGCGGGGAACTGTCCCAGCGGAATGAGCGTCGCGTCATTGATATGTGCGATGTCCCATTCAAACGGCTCACGGACGTCGATCAACGTCACCGTGCCAGCGCGCAGGCGATCGGCGAGTTCAATTGGCGTGATTTCCGCTAGTTCGTCGGAAACCGGTGCCGGCGGTAGAATGCCACAGAACGCTTCGTAGTCAATCAGCTTGGTGATTTCGCGCGTGCCACACGCCGGGCATTTTGGATTCTTGCGAAGCTTGACGGTGCGGAAGGTGGCGTTGAGCGCGTCCACGAGGAGGAGACGTCCCACGAGCGATTCGCCGATGCCGCAGATGAGCTTGATGGCTTCTGTCGCCTGAATGGTGCCGACGAGTCCCGGCAACACGCCAAGCACGCCGCCTTCGGCGCAACTCGGCACAAGTCCTGGAGGGGGCGGTTCCGGAAAGAGGCAGCGGTAGCACGGGCCGTCTGCCGTCGCAAACACCGAGGCTTGCCCTTCGAAGCGAAAGATGCTGCCGTACACGTTGGGGATGCCGAGCAACACGCACGCGTCGTTGACGAGATAGCGCGTGGGAAAGTTGTCGGTGCCATCGACCACGAGATCATAGCCGCGAAAAATGTCGAGCGCGTTGGCCGCGGTGAGTGCGGTGTTGTACGTGGTGAGTTCGACGTGCGGATTGATGTCATGAATGCGATCACGCGCGGAGTCGAGCTTGGGGCGTCCGATGTCCTTGGTGCCGTGCAGCACTTGGCGCTGCAGGTTGGTGACGTCGACGACGTCGAAGTCCACCAGGCCGATGTGGCCCACGCCAGCCGCAGCGAGGTACAGGGCGAGCGGTGAGCCCAGTCCGCCGGCGCCCACGAGCAGCACTTTCGCGGCCTTGAGTTTGCGCTGACCGAGCAGGCCCACATCCGGCAGGATGAGGTGGCGCGAGTAGCGCTGGATCTCGTCGTTGGTGAGTTCCGGCAGCTCGGCAGCGTCAGTCGTGTTGAGCGATCCAGTCGATGCCATGGCCTCAGCCCCCTGCGATGGCGGGAACCACCGTGAGTTCGTCTCCGTCGCTCACTGGCGCGGCGAATCCGCCGATGAACCGAATGTCTTCGTCGTTCAGATAGAACGTGACGTAGGCATAAGGATTTCCCTGTTCATCGCGCAACCGGGGCGCGAGCTGGGGAAAGCGTTCGGCCGCGTTCGCAATGATGGCGCCGACCGTATCGCCTTCAACAGCGAGCTCTTTGCTGTCGGCGAGCTTGGCGAGGATGGCCGGGAGAAACAGTGTGGCGGACATGGTATGGTGATCCGGTTGGGTGATTCGTACGTCGTGCAGAGAATGCGAGCGATGGGCAGTAGAGAAGAGCGCAACGATCGAGAAAGAAAAAGGCCGCTCGTTTGAGCGGCCGGAGGCGACGTTGAGGGAGAGTCGGACTACTTGAGTCCTGTTCTGCCGCCGCGCTCCGGGCCGCTACACATCGACATGCCGCACATGGGCATGCCGTCGTGGCGGCGCATCATCATGTGTTTTGGAAAGGGCAGGGTCATCAGCGGCGTGCGAAGGAGGAGTGCGAAGGAGGAGTGCGGCGAAAACGGCGATAGGGACAACAAAAAGCCCGGGGGCAGGGCCACCGGGCGGGTTGCGTTTTAGCATTTATTTAACGTGGCTGCAATAGGCGGCAAATGACCACGAGTCTTCAGTTGTGAGTAGTAGTATCGGCGCGCACGGGGGCAAAGTCAAGAGGGGTGGTTTGGCGCAGCGCCATTGTCCCCGGTCTGCATGAGACGCGTAACCGATGGTGGAGCAGGTTGACACGCGCTGTATATGATTATATAGTAATATAGTCATTCAGCACCTCACTCCAGTCGCCGCTCATGCGATCCTCGATCTTCCTGCTCCTGACCGCCTGCTGGGTCACACCCGTGGGCGCCCAACTTCGGCTCTCCGACGCGCTCGCGCGCGCCGATGCCGCCGCCATCGCCAACCGAGCTGCCGACGCACAAGGCGATGTGGCGCGCGCTCAGCGCCTCGTGCCCCTGCGCGGCATTCTTCCCTCTGTGCGAGCCGAAGCGGGCTACGTGCGCACCACCGATCCTATTGGTGCGTTCGGAACCGCACTACGCCAACGCCGCGTCTCACCGGCCGACTTCGCCCCCGATCGGCTCAACTACCCGGATGTCGCTTCAAACTACACCGGCGCGCTGGTGCTCGAAGTGCCGATCGTCAACGCGGACGCCTGGATGGGACGCACCGCCGCCAGTCGTGCGGCAGATGCCGTCACCGCCGCTGGTCAATGGACGCATCAAAGCACCCGCGCGGATGTTGTGCGCGCGTTCTATGGAACAGCGCTCGCCGACGCCCGCGTGCGCGTACTCGAAGCGGCCACGCGTGCGGCAGCGGGCCACGTCAAGCAAGCGCAGTCCGCACTCGCAGCGGGGTTCGTCACGGCAAGCGATGCAATGCTCGCCTCCGTAAAAGCAGCAGAGTTCGAAGCCGAACTCGCTAGCGCGCGCGGTGACGCCTCAACCGCGCGTCGCGGTCTCGCCGTCCTCCTCGGCTACACCGATGGGCGATTGCTGGACCCATCTGACGCGTTGCCGAGTGCGGCAGCCCTTCGCGCATTCGCCGCGGTGGACACTACAATAGCCACCGCACCGCGCGCCGACGTGCAAGCTTCACAGGCGGGTACCGCGGCCGCGAAAGCCGACGCATTGCGCGCCCGTGCCCTGTATCTGCCGCGAGTGAATTCATTTGCGCGATATGACTGGAACGATCGCGCTCGCATCTTTGCCAACGATCGCAACTGGACGGTTGGCGTGATGGCAAGTTGGTCGCCCTTTAGTGGCGCCAGTGAAATCGCAGAATCCCGCGCCACCACCGCGCGCGCGGCGGCTGCGCAGGCCATGCAAGATGGCGCAGTTGCCGCTGCCGGCCTTGATGCGGCACGAGCGCTGACCGACCTACGCGTCGCACTCGAACGCTTAGCAATTGCCGAACGATCCGTCGTCCAAGCGACCGATGCGCACCGCATCGTCAGCCGTCGCTACGACGGTGGACTTGCCACGGTGGTCGAGTTGCTCGACGCCTCGGCTGCAAACACACAAACCCAGGTGGCGCTCGACAAAGCGCGCTTCGATGTGATCGTCGCGCTGACCGCGCGCCGCCTCGCGATCGGCGCCGACCCTGGCCAGCTCGCCTCACTCAACAGCGAAACTCCGTCTCGTTCCTCTGAGGAATCGTACTAATGAAGGCCTCCTTCCTGCTCGCCCTTCCGCTCTATGTCGCTGCCTGCGGCGCGCCCGCCGAGACACCACGCGCGCAATCGGCGGTTCCCGCCGAGGGTACGCTCGTCGCGGTGCGCGACACGAGCATCGACGCCACGATCGACGCTGACGGTATTGCGGCCCCGATTGCACAAGCCACGGTCTCAACCAAACTGATGGGCACGGTGGTTGAAGTGCTCGTGCGTGAAGGCGATCGTGTTACGAAAGGCCAACCACTCGCGCGCATTGACGCGCGCGACATCGACGCCAAACACGCACAGGCCAGTGCCGCCGTGGCCGCTGCAGAAGCCGGGCAAGGGCTCGCGTCGGCGCAGGCGCGCCGTATGCGCGCACTTCTGGCTGACAGCGCAGCCCCAAAGGCCGCGGTGGATGCCGCCGAATCCGCGCTCCAGCAGGCCGATGCCTCCGTGCGCGCCGCACGCGCGATGACCGCTGAAGTAGATGCGGTGCGCGACTACGCACTGGTGCGCGCACCGTTCGACGGTGTGGTGACCAAGCGCTTTGTTGATCCCGGTGCCTTCGCCGCTCCGGGAATGCCGCTCGTGCAGGTGCAGGATGTGTCACGTCTTCGCGTGACCGTCACCACCACACCGGCCGCCGCCCGTGCGCTCGCCCGTGGCGCTCGTGTGAGTGTCACCATTGACGGACACGCCGTGTCGGCAAGCGTCGAAGGTGTGGTGCCGTCACCGACCGGCGGTGTGTATGTGATCAATGCGATTGCCGACAATCCGAGTGGCTCGCTTCCGTCCGGCGCGTCTGCCACGGTGCTGATTCCCGCAGGACATCGGCGCGCACTGCTGGTACCGGAAGGAGCGCTCGTGCACGATGGCGATATGACAGCGGTTCGCGTGAGTCGCAACGGCGCGGCCGAGCTCCGCTGGGTGAAAGTGGGCACGGTGCGTGGCACGCTCGCCGAGATTCTGTCTGGGGTAGCGGCAGGCGAACAGGTGCTGGTGCGTAGCGCGGCTGGAGCCTAATCATGGGAATCTCTGGCCGTATTGCGGCGGCGTTTCTTCGCTCGCGCCTGACGCCACTCCTCGCCATTGCCTCGCTCGCCCTTGGCGCGCTTGGCCTGATGGCCACGCCTCGCGAAGAAGAGCCGCAGATCAGTGTGCCGATGATCGACGTGATTGCGGTGATGCCAGGGGCATCGCCGCTTGAGATTGAAAATCTATTGGTCCGTCCGTTGGAACGGCGGATGCAGGAACTCGACGGCGTGGACCACGTGTACGCGATGTCGGGCGACGGATACGCGATGGTGACGGTGCGCTTTAAGGTCGGTGAGAATCAGCAGGCCAGCGTGGTGAAAGTACACGCGCGCATTCTCTCCGATATGGATCAGGCGCCGCCGGGTATGATGACGCCCATCGTAAAGCCGCACGCGATTGACGACGTGCCGGTGCTCGCTCTCACACTGCATTCAAAAACCGAAGGGGCGAACGCGTTGCGTTTGGCGGCGCTCCGTCTTGAAGACGACATCCGCACCGTCGCCGAGGTGTCAGAGACGCATGTCACTGGTGGGGAACCACGTGAACTGCGTGTGACCATGGATCCGGCGCGACTCGCTGCTGCGGGCGTAACGCCGGGCGAAGTGATGATGGCCCTGCGCGGCGCCAATGCGCGACTACAGGCGGGCGAAGTTACAAATGCGAACACCACCGTGCGCGTTGACGTCGGTGCGCCGATTGCGACCGCATCCGATGCGGGTGCGGTGATTGTGACAGTCCGCGGTGGAACGCCAGTGGCCGTACGCGACATCGCAACGATTACCGAAGGCTTTGGCGAACCGACGCAGTATGTATCGCACGCTGTAAGCGGCGGATCCGCTGAAGCGGCCGTGACAATTTCGGTGGCAAAACGGAAGGGCGCCAACGCAACCGACGTGACCCGCGCCGTGCTGGACCGGATTGAAGCCACGCGCTCAAAGATCCTTCCCGCCGGCGTGGAGTTCACCGTTACGCGCGACTACGGCGAAACCGCCGGCGAAAAAGCGCGCGAACTGATGCTGCACCTGCTTATCGCTACCCTTTCGGTCACGCTTCTCATCTGGTTGTTCCTCGGTTGGCGCGAGGCGCTCGTGGTGCTCGTGGCCGTGCCGGTCACGCTCGCACTGACACTCTTTGCGTACTACGCACTCGGCTACACGCTCAACCGCATCACGCTCTTTGCCTTGATATTCTCGATCGGCATTCTCGTGGACGACGCCATTGTCGTGGTAGAGAACATTTATCGCCATCTCCGGATGGGCGATCGGCCGAGTGAAGTGGCTGCTGTTGAAGCCGTAGATGAAGTTGGCAATCCCACGATTCTCGCAACCTTCACGGTGATTGCCGCCATTCTGCCAATGGCGTTCGTGTCTGGCATGATGGGTCCGTACATGCGCCCCATCCCGGTCGGCGCGTCGGTGGCGATGCTCGCATCACTCGGCGTCGCGTTCGTGGTGACACCCTGGCTCGCCTATCGCTTGCTCAAGGGGCACGTCGCCAAGCTCGCCACCGCGCATGACCGGGCGCACGAGGAAGAAGAGCAGGGACGCTTTGGTGTGTTCTATGCCCGCTTGATGAGCGGACTCATGGACAACCCCGGCCGCCGCCGTGCGTTCTATGGAGCGGTGGTCGCGCTTCTCCTCGGCTCGGTCGCGTTGTTAGGAGTGAAGGCGGTCCAGGTGAAGATGTTGCCGTTCGACAACAAGAGTGAGTTCCAGGTAGTGCTCGACCTGCCGGAAGGCGCGACCCTCGAATCCAGCAATGCGCTGGCTCAGGAAGTGGCGACGCGCTTGCGCTTGGTGCCTGAGGTCGTCAGCACCGAGACCTACGCCGGTACGTCGGCGCCGTTCAACTTCAACGGGCTCGTACGTCACTATTTCATGCGGCGCGGCGCGAACGTGGCGGACGTGCAGGTGAATCTCAAGCCCAAGGGCAAGCGTTCGCGGCAGAGCCATCAGATTGCTGTGGCCGTGCGTCCGGCGGTGGACTCGATTGCCGCGCGCTACGGCGCTTCGGCGAAAGTTGCGGAGATTCCGCCTGGCCCACCGGTGCTCAGTACGTTGGTCGCCGAAGTGTATGCGGCGGATGATAGCACGCGCCTCGAAGCGGCGAAGGCCGTGAAGCAGGTGTTTGAAAAGACCGCCGGTGTGGTGGATGTCGATTGGTCGGTAGTCGCGCCGCAGGCCACGGAGGTGTACCGCGTCGATCGTGTGCGCGCCGCCGCCGCCGGTGCGAGCGTGGAGCAGATTGCGCAAACGCTCGCGATTGCACTCAGTGGTGCGCCGGCTGGTGTGGCCAGTCAGCCCGAGGCGCGTGACGCCGTATTGATTCGCCCGCGCTTTGCGCTCGGCCAGCGGTCGACGCGCGAGGCCTTGCTTTCCGTGCCTATTGCCACGATGACCGGACCGCAGCCGCTCGCACGATTTGTACATCTCGAGACACGCCCGCGCGATGACATTCGCATGCGCCGCAACCAGCGGGCGATGATCATTGTCACCGGCGACGTGGCCGGCAGCGTGGAATCGCCGGTGTATGCGATTCTCGAAATGAATAAGGCCATTGACGCGATCCGGATTCACGGCGCTTCGATCGCTCGCTATAACTCGGTTCAGCCGTCGCGGTCTGATGAAACGGCCATCAAGTGGGACGGCGAGTGGCAGGTGACGATCGAAGTGTTTCGCGACCTCGGCATCGCCTTTGCGATTGTGCTCGTGCTGATCTATGTGCTCGTGGTCGGCTGGTTCCAGTCGTTCACGGTACCGCTAGTGATCATGGCACCGATTCCGCTGACCCTCATCGGCATTCTGCCGGGGCACGCGATCTCCGGTGCGTTCTTCACGGCTACCTCTATGATAGGCATGATTGCGCTCGCGGGAATTATTGTGCGCAACTCAATCCTTTTGGTGGACTTCATTCAACTCGCCGAGGCGCGCGGTCGGCTGTTGCGCGAGGCCGTGCTTGAGGCCGGTGCGGTGCGATTCCGTCCGATTGCGCTGACCGCCGCCGCGGTGGTAGTGGGCGGACTGGTGATGGTGCTGGATCCGATTTTTCAGGGGCTCGCCGTGGCGCTGATGAGCGGTGCGGTGGTGGCCACGGGGCTCACGATGGTCGTCGTGCCGCTGTTGTACTGGGAGTTGCAGCGTCGCGGCGGCGAGGAGAAGACACAATGAAGACACTACTGATTATGTATGCCGGCGCGGACCCGCGTTTTGTGGAGCGTCTGCTCGACACGCAGGGCGCGGCTGGCTGGACAGAACTGACGCACGCGCGCGGCGCGGGAATGAGCGGGCGACACGAAGGCACCCGCGCCTGGCCAGGCAATACGACCGTCTTTTTGACGGTGGTGCCAAGCGAACAGGTCGCGTCGCTCACCGACGCCATTGTCGCGGCTCGCGCTGAGCTAGTGAGTGGCGAACGCCTGCACGCTGCAGTTCTTCCGACCGATCTCTTTATCTAACAGGAGCCCATCATGTGCAATGACCTGATTATCCGTCGGTTCGCCGGCGTGTTTGTGATGGTGTCCGTGGCGCTCGGCGCCTGGATGTCGCCGTGGTGGTTTGTGTTTACGGCGTTTGTGGGACTCAACCTGTTACAGTCGAGTTTCACCAACTTCTGTCCGCTGGAGCGGATCCTCGGCCGGATGGGGTGGTTCGGATGCCGACCGGCGCGCTAGTCATGCGCGGGCGTGGACGGCGCGTCGCTTCATCGGTATATTCCGATTCGGTAAAACAACCCTTTACGGGATCGGTGTGGATGTCGCTGATGAAGATGACACCGGAACTCTTGTCGGTGATTGCCGAACGCTTCAAAGCGTTCGCGGAACCGGCGCGTCTGCAGGTGCTCTATGAATTGAAGAGCGGAGAGCGCACGGTCACCGAGTTGGTGGCGGCCACTGGCCTTGGCCAGGCGAATCTCTCGAAGCATCTGCAGCAGCTGTATGCCGCCGGCGTTGTGTCGCGGCGCAAGGAAGGGTTGTTCACGTACTATGCGCTGGCCGATAAAGACGTGCTGAAGATGTGCGACCTGATGTGCGGCCGCCTCGATCGCGAAACCTCCGCGCGACGCAAGGCGCTTAGCGCGGGGTAAGGCGGAGACCCGCGGGATCGTTGACCACCGCGAGGATCATCTGGTCGAAGGTCTTGGCGTCGGCGCTCCCGGCGGGATACGGATTGGCGGCGGGCACCGAAAAGGCAAACACAACGTCTCCTTTCTCCGCGACTCTCGCGGCGATCGGCGTTCCCGGGCGCGCCTCGATCTTGCGCCACGCGGCCACGCTGAAGGTACGCACCACGAGCAGCGTCTTCGGCATCACCGTAGAGCCCTTGCCCGGGCGATAGGTGAACTCCACCGCCTGACGTGCGCCCGCTGTGGAATCGGCGTGCTCGGCGACGGTATAATTGCCGCGCCACTCCGGTGGGAAGTCGATGGAGAACTGGCTGCCGGTACTCTGGAAGTGATCGAACGCCTGCGCGGCGCCGGCAATGACGTCGGCTGGAGTCACCTCGCCGGTCCGCGCTTTTTCGCTGCTGCCACAGGCGACGGCAGTCACCAAGAGGAGCAGGGCGGCGATCAACAGCTGCGGTCGGGTGGTGGCGCGCATGGCGGGGAGCTCAGTGAGGGGGCGGCTACTTATCGGTGCAGCAAGAGTGACGTCACGCGCGGCCGAGATCCTGATTGGCGCGATATCCGGAAAGTAACAGGCGGCGGCGCTTTCCGGTTCTGCGGTAGAGGAGGCCATAAGTGGTCGTGTGTGCAGGCAAAACACTCGGATCGGATGCGCATTTCTGAACCGGAACCCCGACTCACCAGAGGTAACCGCTCAGAGGCTGAATTTTGTTTTTCAGTGAGATGCCGATACTATACGTGTGTGGAACATGCGAATCCCGGTCCGCGAGTTGGGCCGGGATTGTTATGATGGGGTGTAGCTCAATTGGCAGAGCATCGCACTGTTAATGCGACGGTTGGTGGTTCGAGTCCACCCGCCCCAGTAAACGAAAGAAATGCGGCGCGCACCAACTGGTGCGCGCCGCATTTTCATTGGCCGTCATCGAAGCGATTCACCTGTTGCCAATCCACTACCGCTTCGCGTACACGCTCGTCTTGCCGGCCCGGTCAAATGCCAGCACCTCATACGGGCGCTTCGTTCCTTCATCCATCCCTGGCGGCCCCTGAATCATGCCGGGCACCGTCAGGCCCACAATTTTCGGCTTCTCCGCCAGCATTTTCTTGATGAGATCCGCCGGCACATGCCCTTCCACCACGTAGCCGCCAACAAGTGCGGTGTGGCAACTGCCGAGTTTGTCCGGCACCCCCGCCTCGCGACGCATCGGAGTCGGATCATCCATCAGGATGACCTTCGTGGCGAATCCATTCTTGTCCATGTACTTCACCCACTCGCCACAACAACCGCAGGTGGGGCTCTTGTACACGGTAATCGGAATCGGTGCGGCGCCCGCATCGGTCATCGCATGCGCCAACGCCGGCACAGCGGCCATCAACGCACCGGCACCGCACGACAGTTTCAGAAAATCACGACGTTTCATATTCATTCTCCCATTCCGGTTCAGGGAACAATCGCCACCGGCGCATTCCAAACATTGTTCGTGCGATCCGTATCCACCAGTCGGTGGTCGGGGTCGAGCTCAATCTTGGTCACCTTCTTACCGGTGAACTTGTACTGCCGAGCATAGCGCACCGTGTTCGTGCTCCAGACCTCGGCGGGGTACTGATAATCTGTAGTGCTCCCGTCGCTGAAGGTGAAGCGGGCCCGAATGGGAAGCACACCGCGCGCGCGGTTGGCGTACACGACGTTCACCATCGACGTATCGCCCTTGGCGTTGATTTTCACATCGTCCATGGCCTGATCGAAATGCGGGTTCTCCGTGAACCACTCACGCCAGAACCAGTCGAGTCGGCGGCCACCCGCGTCTTCCATGGTGCGGAAGAAATCGCCCGGCGTCGGATGCTTGAATGCCCAGCGCGCCGTGTACGTGCGGAAGGCGTCGTCAAACGCCTCGGGGCCAAGAATCTCCTGACGCAGCAACTGTAGCCCGACGCTCGGCTTCACATAGGCCTGAAAGCCAAGGAACTGCGGGTTGATACGGTCTGGCCCCACGACAATCGGTTCGTCGCGACTGGCGCGCATCAAGTTCTCAATGAACTGCCGTTCCTGCGAGGCGCGCTTCATCTGGTCGCCATCCGTCGGAAAGCGACGCGCTTCGCTGAACGTATTAATGAAGGTGTTGAACCCTTCATCCTGCCACATGTGCACGCGCTCGTTGGAGCCGACGATCATCGGGAACCACATGTGCCCAATCTCGTGCGTCACCACGTTGTACAGCTCTTGCTTGGTGCGGCTCTGATCTTCCATCGCGATCATCGGATATTCCATCCCGCTGATCGGTCCTTCAATCGCGCTGACATGCGGCCACGGATACGCAAACCACCGTTCGGAGTACTCCTGAATGCTCATCCGGCTCATGTCGGCGGCATCGGACCAGAGCGCGGCAGCCTTGGGGCGGTAGTACGCAAAGGCGTAGCTCCCCTTGTAGCTCGACGCGTCCCACTGATACTCCGGTGACGCGGCCCACACGGCGTCGCGCACATTCTTGGCGCGGAACTTCCACGTGAGCATGCCGTCCTTTTTGGGGCGAGCGGCACCGCTCGTGAGTTCGTCGGCGGTAATGATGCGCACCACCTGATCGGTCTTGGCGGCTTCCGCGAGGCGAGCGACCTGCGCGGCCGGCAGCACTTCCTTTGCATTCTCGAGCGCGCCAGTTGCCGCCACGATGTAGCCGGCCGGAACAGTCACCGCGAGCGAGAAATCGCCGTATTCGAGATAGAACTCGCCCTGGCCGAGGTACGGCTCAATGTTCCAGCCGTGCACATCATCATAGACCGCGGTCCGCGGATACCACTGCGCGATTTCATACAACGCGCCATCGCGTCCCATGCGGTCGGCGCCGTGCTCTGGTACCGGAAACTTGTAGGTCATCTCCACCGTCGCCGTTTTCCCTGGTGCGAGCGGCTCGGCGAGATTCACCTTCAGCATGGTTTCGTTCTCGCGCACCGTCAGCGCGCTCTTCCGCGGCGCCTTGCCAGCGCCGGCTGCCAGTGCCTGCTCCACACGCGAGATCGTATAGCCGCCGGCAAAGTCACGCGCGCCAAAGCGTGAGTTCTGCGGAAAGATGTACGAGTTGAGCGAGTTGGCACGGAACGCATTCTGCTCAGTCTGCAACCAGAGATAGGTCAGCGTGTCGGGCGAGTTGTTGGTGTAGCGAAGTGTTATCTCGCCGCTCACGGTCTTGCTAGCCGTGTCGAGCGTCGCTTTGAGATCGTAGTCGGCACGGTTCTGCCAGTAGCGCGAACCCGGTGCGCCACTTGCCGCGTGCGTCGCGCTCGGCGCGCCATACGAGAACGGCGCAAAGATGGACGAATCGTTGACGCCGGTTTTGTCGAACTTCGGCGGCGCAACGGGGGTGGCCTGCTGCGCCGAGAGCGGCGCGGCCAAGGCGATGAGAGCGAAGAGAGCAAGTCGACGCACGAGACGAAAACTCCTATCCACGAGGGTGTTGGCGCGCGGCATCACGGCGTGATGCTGCGCGGAAGTCCGGCGAGTGAGGTCACAAGTAGGAGCGCCCACTGTGGCCCCTTATACCCCACCGGTGTGTCCTGGTACCACTCGGTGACGGCGTGCGCGTCGCCGCCACGTCCGCCGCCGCCAATGGTGATGGCGGGAATGCCGAGGCTCATCGGGATGTTGGCGTCGGTGCTGCCGGCGTCCGGCGTGCGCGACTCTTCGCCAAGGGCCTTCACTAAATCCGTCGCGGCACGCACGATGGGCGTGTCCTCGGTCTGCGGCACTTTGCCAACTGGGCGAATGCCGATGGTGTCGTAATGCACGGCGATTTTTGCCGGCGACTTGGGCCAGCGCGCATTTTCCGCGGCGAGGCCACGGGCCACAGCGTCCTTGATGAGCGCGTCCATTTTTTCGAGGTTGTCCACGCTTTCGGAACGCATGTCCACATCCATCGCGCCGTCAGGCGAAATGGTGTTCACGGACGTCCCACCCTTCACAACGCCCACGTTGTATGTGGTCTTGGCGCCGCCGGGCACCTGGAGATCGCCGATGTTCGTGATAGCGCGCCCCATCGCGTGGATCGCACTCGGCATACCGAAGGCGCCATAGCTGTGACCGCCTGGGCCGGTGAACTGCACACTGTACCGCTTACTCCCCACCGCGCGACTCGACACGCGCATCCCCAGGCCATCGACGGAAATGAAGTAGTCGATCTTTCCCTTGTAGCTTGAGTTGAAGAGGTAGCGCACGCCGCGGAGGTTCCCCGGCCCTTCCTCCCCGACATTGGCCACCAGCACAATCTTCCCGACGGTCTGAATCGCCCCTTCCTTGAGCGCCTTCGCCACCGTGAGGAGCACGGCAAGTCCACGGCAGTCGTCGCCAATCCCGGGGGCGTCAAAGCGATCGCCGCGCTTCTTCACCTTTACGTTGGTGCCTTCCGGAAACACCGTGTCGAGGTGGCCGGCGAGCAGGACGGTTGGCCCGTTGCCGGTGCCCGCATGCTCCGCCACGACGTTCCCAATGGAGTCGATGCGCGCGCCCGGGTAGCCTAGCGCGACCATGCGGCGACGGAACTCCTCAGCACGCGCCTTCTCTTTGAACGGCGGGGCGGGGATCTCGCAGAGCTGCACCTGCTGATCGAGAGTCCAACTGTTGTTCGTCTTTATTCCCTCGAGCGAGCGCCTCACCGCTGGGTTGTCCGGCGCGACCAGCGCGATTTGCGCGGACAGCGCAATAGGGAGGAGCAATCCAATGATTGCCAAGGGGGTGTGCTGAATCGTGAGACGATGCATATTCGAGCCTCAGTCAGTTCCGAATTTGGGTAGCCCGGCGGGCCTCCCGCTTCCGAGTGAACCTATCCTCGCGACCTCCGAATTGCACCGATGACCGCCTTTCCCTGGCTCTCACAGTACGACTCCGACGTTCCCGCAACCCTGGAACCGTATCCGCAGCGCACCCTCCTCGACTATTTCGACGAAGGCGCTCGTGAACGGCCGGACGCGCCGCTCCTCCTGTTCAAGGGGCGCGCCGTGTCGTACCGCGAGATCGACCGAGATAGCGATACCTTTGCCGTGGCACTCGCCGCCATGGGCGTCGGGCGTGGCGATCGGCTGGCCGTGATGCTCCCGAACTGCCCGCAGTTCTTTGTGGCGGAGCTCGCGGCCTGGAAACTCGGCGCCTCTATCGCGCCGCTCAATCCCATTTACACCGAAGAAGAACTAGTCGGACCGCTCACCACGATTGACGCAACGGTGATTCTGGTGTTGACGCCGTTCTACGAACGGCTCAAGAACATTCAGGCACGGACACCCACCACCCGCGTGATCACCACGAGTATCAAGGAATACTTTCCGACACTCACACGGCTGGCGTTCACACTGTTGATGGAAAAGAAGTTGGGGCATCGCGTCACGCGCCGAGGTGAGGACGTGGCGTTCGCCGATCTTATGCGCCAGTATGCCGGTCAAAAACCGACCTCGGCCCGCCCTGGACCTGACGACACCGCTATGCTCCTGCTGAGTGGCGGAACGACCGGCACACCCAAGTGCGTCGTGGCGCACCACGGCGGATTGGTGATCACCGGACTGCAGCTGCAGACGTGGAGCAAGTCGGAACTCCGGAGTTGGGAGTCCGTACTCTTTATGCCATTGCCGATGTTTCATTCGTATGGGGCCTGTGCCGTGCAAAGCGCGGCGTTGATCGGGCACCATCCCATTGCGATCATTCCGAACCCCCGCGACCTCGACGATCTCGTGGCGACGCTGCATAAAGTTCGTCCGACCTACTTTATGGGAGTGCCGACGCTCTACACGGCCATGCTCGCCCGCAAAGATGTGCAGGACAAGCGAATCGACCTTTCCTCACTGCGTGTGTGTGTGAGCGGCGCCGCGCCATTGATGGAAGAAACGCGCCGACGCTGGGAAGCGATCTCCGGTGTGCGCATCCTCGAAGCGTACGCGCTCTCCGAGTCCTTGGTGGCGGCCACCGCCACGCCGATGCGTGCGCCCGCGCGCCTCGGTTCCGTGGGCGTCCCCCTGCCCGATGTGCAACTAAAGATTGTGGACGTCGATGACCCAACCAAATTAATGGCCACCGGCGAGACCGGTGAGATTCTTATGCGCGCGCCGCAACTCATGCGCAGCTATTGGCGCAATGCGAGTGAAACGGCGGTCATGTTACAGACCAATGCCGCCGGCGAAACGTGGATGCACACGGGCGACCTCGGGTATCTCGATGCCGACAGTTATCTGTACATCGTCGATCGGAAGAAGGATCTGATCAAGCCGAGCGGATTGCAGGTGTGGCCGCGCGAGCTGGAGGAGGCGATCGCCAAGCATCCGTCGGTTGCCGAAGTGGGGGTGCGCGGATTCCCCGATGAGGCCAGAGGAGAAATCGCCGTGGCGTTTGTCGTGTTGCGGGAGGGCATGGACGTCACCGCTGACGATTTACGTGCGTTCTGCCGTCAGCATCTCGCGCCGTATAAAGTGCCGGGGCGCGTTGTGTTTCGTCGTGAGTTGCCCAAATCGCTCGTTGGTAAAGTTCTCCGCCGCATGCTCACCCTCGACGAACCCAATGCCGCGAGCTAGTGCCGGACGTCCGCGTGCCGTCGGGCGCGCGATTCTCTTTGGCGCATGGCTGTTATCTCGTGCGGCGATCGCGCAGTCGACGGTGCCGCAGGCGGTGCAGCAGGCGGTGCAGCAGCCACGCGAACCGATCACGCTACTTATTTCGCTCGACGCCTTTCGCTCCGAATATTTACAGCGCCCCGCCGCCGTCAATCTGCGGGCACTCGCCGCGCGCGGCGTGCACGCCGAACGCATGGTGCCGAGTTTTCCGAGCAAGACATTTCCCAACCACTATACGTTGGTTACGGGGCTCTATCCTGCGCACCACGGCATCGTGGCGAACGTGGTCTCCGATTCTGTGCTTGGGCGGTTTGCAGTGGGAGACAACCCACAGGTGCGCGACGGTCGCTGGTGGGGCGGCGAACCCATTTGGGTAACAGCGGAACGACACGGTGTGCGCGCGGCGCCGTACTTCTGGCCCGGCGCCGAGGCGGAGATCGGGGGCGTACGTCCGACATTTTACGCCAAGTATTCGGATCGCGTTGGCCACGCCGCGCGCATCAACACCGTGCTCGAATGGTTGGGATTACCCAAAGAGCGCGCTCCGCGTTTTGCGACGATCTACTTCAGTGACGTAGACGATGCCTCGCACCGCTACGGGCCGTTCACGCCCGAGGCAGACGCGGCAATTGCACGGGTGGATAGCTGCGTTGGCGCGCTGGTCGCCGGCATCGCGCGACTCGGGCTGACCGATTTCACGAATGTCATCGTGGTGTCAGATCATGGCATGACGCCGATCGCGCCAGAGCGAACCATCTTTCTTGACGACTTCGTATCGCTCGATAGTCTCGAAGTCATTGACTGGACGCCCATCGCCGCACTCGCGCCGAAAGCAGGCAAAGAGGCGTATGTGTATCGCCAGCTGCACGGTGCGCATCCGCATCTCGCCGTGTACCGCAAGGCGGAGCTTCCCGCACGACTGCACTATGCCGACGGCGCGCGCGTGCCGGCGATCATCGGAATATCAGATGAGGGATGGAGCGTCAGTTCGCATGCACGGTTCGCACTCCCTGGCGGCAAACCGAAAGGCGGCGCGCACGGCTACGACAATCAGTTGCAGTCGATGAGCGCCACATTTGTTGCGGCCGGACCGGGAATCAAAACCGGCGGCATCACCGTGCCCGCGTTCCAGAATGTGCACGTGTACTCGTTGCTCGCCGAGTTGCTGGGAGTAAAGCCGGCAAAAACGGACGGTAGCGTAGATTCCGTTCGCGCAATCCTACGGCGCTGAAGGTGCGGCGGGTGCGGCAGGCGCGGCAGGCGCTGCAGGCGCTGCAGGCGCTGGCCGGCGCAACATGCGCCACACCAGCGCGGCGGCGATTCCGAATACGAGCAGTGTCGGAATACCGATAAAGAACAACAGCGCGGCTGGCACGCCGACGAGGAGCAGGATCAACCAGCGCAGCCCAAGGCGCGCCAGGATCCACTCAAAGACAATTACCCGCAACAAGGCCAACATCGTGCCCTCCGGCGTCCGATAGTTGCCCTACGGTGCGGGGTAGGGCACGGGTTTCAGAACTCGCGGCGCTTCATTTCTTTGAAGAACCGATCACGTTCAATCGCCGTATCGTCCGCAGTGCGCTGCGGCGCCGTTTTGTCGTAGGTCTTCAGGCCATCTGTCTTGGGCTTCGCCGTTTTGCTCAGCTTCTTGACGAGCGCCTGAATTTTTTTGTCATCGTACTGCGTCACGAATGCCTCCGTAGGGCGCGTGGGGTCGGGGAGCGCCTGACGGAAGATATCACCATTCCCGACGGCTTTCACCCATCGCGGTGGTTACTATGTCAGAGTCCCCCCAGACACCCTACCCCACAATCGGGAGGACCCGTGGATTGGTTCGTGCGCGCGTTTATGAAATCGAGCCTCTTTTGGCTTGGCGTCGGTGTGACCCTCGGGCTCGCCATGACGGTGTGGCCGGGGCTGGTGGTGTATCGCACCGCCCATCTGCATATCAATCTCCTCGGGTTTGTGGCGCAGATCATCTACGGCGTGGCACTGCACATCATTCCGCGTTTCTTTGGTCAGCCGCTGGTGTATCGGCGCATGGCCGAGGCGCAGTTCTGGCTGGCGCAGGGTGGTTTGGCACTGCTCGCCGGTGGTTTTGCATTGCGCGCCGCCGGATTGCCCGCCTCTCAGGGGGTGATCATTGCCGGAGCCGTGGGATCGGGGCTCGCCGCCTATTGCTTCATTGTGAACGTGTGGCGCACGATCAACGCCAGCCCCATGCGGGCGGTTATTGGCCGCGGCGGGCGCACGGTGCCGTTACAGCCGCAGCCTATGTAACGGCCGCTCTCTGATTGCCAGCGGCAACGCGACGGGCGACCTTTCAGTCCCGTGACCCCCACTAGCGCCGCGCCCCCCACCGATCGCTCCATCACCGACTGGATTGCCCTTGTGGCAATCGTCGTGGGGGCGCTGGCCGCCGTGCTCTTGGTGCTACCGTACCGGAGCTTCGACCTCGACCGCTTTCTCGCGCCCAAGGAGCTCGCGGTGCACGTCGCGGCCGCGGTCACTGGTACGGCGACTCTCGCACACGCTCGCGGCGTGCGGTTGGGTCGTGCGGACTTCCTGCTTGGGGCCTGGCTCGTGCTGTCGCTGGCGTCGGGGTTGTTCGCCACCAACCACTGGGCGGCCTTTCGCGCCATCACCCTGAGTGTGAGTGGCGCCATCATCTATTGGAGTGCGCGCCGCTTGGCAGTGGCCGGGCTCGCGGGAATTCTCAGCGCGGGCTTGGCAGCGGTCGTTGTCATTGGCGCGGGCACGGCGCTGGCACAGGCATACGGCGCGCGCTTTGATTTTGCCACGTTGTCGCGAGCGCCGGGCGGCACCTTCGGCAATCGCAACTTTATGGCGCATCTCGCCGCCGCCGGCGTGCCACTCCTTGTGTGGGGTGCACTCGCGGCACGACGACGCACCGGAACCGTGTTGACGACCATCGGCCTGCTCGCGTGTGCTGCGGCGTTGGTGCTGTCCCGCACACGCGCGGCGTGGCTTGCCCTGATGATCGGTGGTGTGATGGCGCTCGCCCTCGTGGTGCGAGGGCCCGCACTGCTCGAACCCGCGCAGCGACGTCGTGTGCTGGTGGTCCTCGCGTCGCTCTTCGCGGGTGTCGTCCTTGCGCTCACCATTCCGAATGCCCTCGACTGGAAAAGCGACAACCCGTATCTCGAGTCGGTCAAAGGGGTCGTCAACTACAAAGAGGGAAGTGGTCGCGGGCGACTCAAACAGTATGTGAACTCGCTCAAGATGACCGCGTCGCACGCGGCGTTCGGCGTGGGGCCCGGCAACTGGGCGGTGCAGTATCCGGCGTATGCGCCAAGCGATGATCCCTCGATTGCGGAAGCCACCGGCATGGCGGCCAATCCGTGGCCGAGCAGCGATTGGGTGGCGGCGGTCTCCGAGCGAGGTCCGATTGCAGCGTTGGCGCTCATCGCATTCTTTTTTACGGTCCTCAGTGCCGGCGTACGCGCGCGCTACGACGCCACGCGTTCCAGCGCGGCGCGGCTCGCGGCACTCGCTGGCGTGGTGACGGTGTTTGTGGCGGTGGTCGAGGGGGCATTCGACGCCGTCCTCTTGTTGCCGATGCCACTGATTCTCGTAATGGCGGCAACGGGCGCCTTGTTGCCGGCCGGCAAGGACGAAGGCACGTTCACCTTCGCCCCTCCCTCGCGGGTGATGTTGCCGCTCTTACTGCTCGCGGCGCAGTCTGTTGCCATTATCACCTCGGCGGGCCGCGTCGAAGCGATGCGACTGTACGGCCTCGGTACGGTGACAGCGCTTGAAAGCGCCACCGCACGAGACCCGGGCAACTTTCGCATTCGTGTGCGCGCGGCCGAAACTCAACTGGCGCGTGGCAAGTGCGCCGACGCCCGCGCACAGGCGCTCGCGGCGCGCGCGTTGTTCCCTCAGGCGCCGGCGCCAAAGCGCGTTCTTGCGGCATGTCCAGGAAAACCATGAGCGATTCTCTCCACACCGATGTGCAGCGCGGCATTCGCTCGGCGCAGATCGGCATGTTGATCAATGTGGTGCTGGCGGTCACAAAGTTGGTCGCTGGACTCGTCGGCAATGCGTATGCGCTCGTGGCAGATGCAGTGGAATCCACCGCCGACATTTTTTCGTCGCTCATTGTGTGGGGCGGGCTGCGAATGGCGGGAAAAGCCCCCGACGAAGAGTTTCCGTTTGGGTACGGCAAAGCCGAAGCACTTGCCGCGGCTGTGGTTGCGCTGATGCTGTTAGGCGCGGCCCTCGGTATTGGAATTGAGTCGATTCTTGAAATTCGCACACCACATCACACGCCGGCCGCTTGGACCCTCGGCGTGCTGGTGGCGGTCATGATCATCAAATGGATCCTGTCACGTCGCGTGAAGACGGTGGGATCGGAAATTGGCAGCGCCGCCGTGCAGGCGGATGCGTGGCATCATATGAGCGACGTCCTCACTTCGGCGGCGGCGTTCATTGGCATCAGCATTGCGCTGGTTGGTGGCAAGGGATGGGAGTCGGCCGATGACTGGGCGGCGTTGCTCGCCTCGGCCATCATTGCCTTCAACGGCGCGTCGATGCTACGTCCGGCGCTCAACGATCTGATGGATCGCATGCCGGGGCAGGACGTGGTGGAACCCGTGCGCAAGGCAGCCGAGAGTGTGGAAGGGGTGCTCGCCACGGAAAAGCTCGCGGTACGGAAAACCGGACTGACATATCGCGTCATTCTGCACGTGCAGACCGACCCCACGCTTCCGATACGTGACGCGCACGTGGTGGGCGGAAAAGTGAAGAGCGCCATCCGCAAGGCGGTTCCGCAAGTCGAATCGGTGTTGGTGCACCTTGAGCCCTACGAGCAGCACGCGCCGCCCACAAAGTGAGCGGCGCGCACGCGGCGGCGTGACAGCCGTGCGAAACTGAAGCCAGCCGTATTGCGAACTACCCGCGAACTACCCGGCGGATTCGTCCTCGCCAACCGTGCTCGCAATCATCCACTGCGCCACGAGATAGGTGCTCGTGATAATGAGCCGCGAGGTAAACGCGTCGCCAATCGGCGCGTGAAAACGATTGAGCGCGATGGCCGAATCCGACACGAGAAAACAGAACGCACCAATCGCCCCACGCCACGCGGCGGCGGAACGCAGGTTGAGCGCACGCCCCCACGCCTGCCAAGCCATCGTGGATATCACGCCAACGTACGCCGCCACGGGAATGCGCAACGCGCCAAGGCCGGGCCAGAGAATGGCGAGCATCGTGCCGGCAATGAGCGCAAACGGGAGAAGCGGTTTGATCCCCGCGGTGCGTCCTGCGCCGTGCGTGGCAAAGGCGCCAATGTAGAAGAAGTGCGCGACCAAAAAGCAGCCGAGTCCCTGCGCAAAGAGCGACGCAGGCCACATCAGGAATACGTCGCCCGCGATCGACCACACCATACCGCCCGCGATGAGCAGCTGATACTGCCGTGACGGGAGAGGCCGTGAGGTAAGGACCATGCCAAGCACCAGCAAGGTCGCGAGGGGCTTGAGCACATACACCGCGGTGCGGAGGCCGGCGCTCTCTACGGCGATCAGTCCGGCCCCGACCAGCGCCACGACGATGGCCGTGAGAAGTTGGCGTTTGGATGGCATCTGCAAAAGCTAACGCGCTTAGGCCGAGTGTGTATCAGCCGCCGATCACATCACGTCGCACTGCTTCGAGTGCTGCGGGATCCGCGACCGTGCCCTGCGCCACTCGCGGCGAGCCACCGCCGCGGCCGCCAGCGGCCGTCAACGCCGACTTGAGTACGGCGCCAGCATTCACGCCGCTGTCTTCGCTCGCCGCAAACACCACAGCGGGCGGAGCACCGGCGGAGCCGAAATACAACGTACGCGATTCGAGCGACGCCGCCTGCGCCCGCAGGCGGAGCGCGTCCATCGTCGCGGCCGTCTCTACGATGCGCACGGTTCCGTCTGCCGACGGTGCGGTCGCGGCACGCAGTTCACGCAACTGAAAGACCGCGAGTTGCTCCGCGAGTTTCCGACGCTCAGCATCCGCCGACCGCTCTGATTCAATGCGCATGGTCACGAGCGCCGGCAGTTCATCAATCCCCGCCGTCAGCTGCGCTGCCATCTCCTGCAACACAGCGAAGTCGGCGCGCGCACGATCGAGTGCACGCCACCCGCAGCGGAACTCTACGCGCACAGCCTTTTTGGTCTTCTCAATCCGCCGCAACGTGATGGGTCCAATCTCCGCCGTTGAACGCACGTGCGTTCCGCCGCACGCGCTCCGATCCACGCCATCAATGCCAACCACCCGCAGGTCACCGTCGCGGTCACTTGGTTTGCGCAGCCCAATGGCCGTACGGGCATCCTCGAACGACACAGTTACCAATCGCCCTTCAAGTACGATTTCGTTTGCGCGTCGTTCCGCGCGCCGCGCCGCGTCGGCGCTCAGCATGTCGGTGTCGAGGTCGAGGGTCGCCGATTCGTCGCCGAAATGCACACTGAGTGTTTTGTGCCCAAACAGATCGGCGAATACCGCCGAGAGCAAATGTTGTCCGGTGTGCTGCTGCATGTGATCCCAACGCCGTGGCCAGTCGATAGTGCCTTTTACGGTGTCCCCAACCGCGAAGCTGGGCGCACGGTCGAGCACGTGCACAATGCGGTCGTCTTCGTCGATCACATCGACCACGCGCGCGCCGTTGAGGGTGCCCGTATCGAACGGCTGCCCGCCTGAGGTCGGATAAAAGGCGGTCGCGGCGAGCGTGACGCGGGTACCGTCCACCGCCAGCACGTCCGAAGCAAACTCTCGGAGGTAGGCGTCGGTGTAATAGAGGCGATCGGGGTGTGATGTCATATGGTGTACGAAGAATCCGCGGCAGGATGCTCGCAAGCCCCGCGATTCGTTATTTTTCGCCATATGCCGCTCCGCGACGTCACCATCCGCTACCTGTCGCTCGACTCACCCGCCGACTTTATGGCCAAACCGAGCGTCCGCGCGGGTGTGACCTTTGCGCGCGTGGGCGCGCCAATGCCGGAGCTGAACCGCTTCTTTTATGCCACGGTCGGCCATCGCTGGTTCTGGATGGACCGGCTCCCGTGGACGCGCGCGCAGTGGATGGCGTACCTCGAGCAGCCGGGGATGGAAACTTGGGTACTCTCGGTGGACGGTGTCCCCGCCGGATACGCCGAGCTCGCGCCGCACGACGACGGAAGTGTCGAGATCCAGTACTTCGGGCTGCTCGATGCCTTCATTGGGCAGGGTCTCGGCGCACATATGCTCAGCGAGACAGTGGCACGGGCGTGGGCCATGGGCGCGCGACGCGTGCTCCTGAACACCTGCGATCTCGATCACCCGGCCGCACTGGCCAATTATGAAGCTCGCGGATTTTGTGAGTACAAACAGGACGTGCAGCGCCGAGAGATTCCGCTCACGCCGCCTGGAGTGTGGGGCGAGGCCTGATTCGGGAGCTCGGAGACGCTCCACCGTTGCGAGTTGAGGAGAATCTCGCATTCGTCGCTGTGACGCACCACATTGTATGAGGAACTCGCGCCGAGGGCCGGCCCGGCTTCCTCACCCAGCGAACAGGATTCGCCGTATGACACAACGTGCCGTCGAGCTGCCTTCATACCGTGCGCACGCCCCAAGCCGCGTGTGGCGCAGCATGTTGGTCATCGCCGCGCTGACCCTCGCGGCGTCGGCCGCGCTGGCGCAAGAAACACGAGCCCGCATCTCGCTGCCAGGCTGGCGGGCACCGTTTCCTATCGAAGATGTCGTGATCGATCTCTCGCTAGACGCCCCATCGGGTAAAGCCTTTACGGCCATCGCGGGCGCGCTCGACGACCTCAAGATTCCGGTGGATACCAGAGACTCCGTTGCTGGGTTGATTGGCAGTATGCGCATTTTGCCCAGTGGCTCACTTGGCGGACTTCGCCTGTCGCGCATTCTGGATTGCGGTCAGGGGCCAACCGGAGCACCAAATGCAGAGTCGTATCGCCTGACGGTGGTGCTACTTGTGCTGATCGACCCAATCGATGCCTCGCACACCAAGGTGCGCATTGGACTTGTGGCATCCGGTCAGGAACCTGGCGGGAGCAATCGTATCCAGTGCGGCAGCAGTGGCCGGATGGAAGAAGTCCTTCAGCAGACGGCCGCCAAGCGGTTGTCCAAATAACCCGGAGATCGCGTGCGCCTTGTCCTTCGTTCGATCCTCGCAGCGTGTGTGGTGATGGGAACTGCCCGCGTAGCGCACGCACAAGCGTATCGTGCACAGGTTGCGTTGCTCGGCTTTGCTGGGCCGATCACCATGGATACACTGGCGATTCCGTTTGAACTGAACGCCCCGCCCGGAAAAGTCTTCGCCGCGCTCGATGCCGCATTCAAGGGCGTGAGTATTCCGATGACGGTGCGTGATTCCGTGCGCGGCATCGCGGGCAATGCGTCCTACCGCAAAATGCGCAACTTTGCCAACGCCCCAGCCTCAAAGTGGCTGAACTGTGGCGCCGGTATGACCGGGCAGAACGCTGACGAAATGCGGTTGACCATTGCCATCATCGCTATCGTCGATCCCGGGAAATCCGGAGGGACGGTACTGCGATTAGGAATGGCCGCGTCAGCAGAAGACGCGATCGGTCAATCGAAACCAGCGATTGGATGTGCCAGTTCCGGCCGACTCGAAGCGGTGATGGTGGACTTCATTCGTAAGCAGACCGGTAGCTGACCAACGTGCCCGAACACTTTCGTACCTGCAATCTTTGCGAGGCGATGTGCGGTATCGCCATCGAAACCAATCAGGGACGCATCACCGCCATTCGTGGGGATAGTCTCGACGCGTTCAGCCGCGGGCACATTTGCCCGAAGGCCGTGGCGCTGCAGGACCTGCATGACGATCCCGACCGCCTGCGCTATCCTGTCAAGCGAACCGCCAACGGATGGCAGCGCATTTCGTGGCGCGAAGCATTGGCGTTGGTGGAGCGCGGCCTCAAGAAAGTGCAGCGCGATCATGGGCACGACGCGGTCGCGTCGTACGTCGGCAATCCGACAGTGCACTCCCTCGGCGCGTCGATGTTCGTGCCACGTTTCTTGAAATCACTGCGCACCAAGAATCGGTATTCCGCCACCTCCGTTGATCAACTACCGCATCACCTCGCCGCGATGTGGATGTTCGGTCATCCGCTACTCCTACCCATTCCCGATCTGGATCGCACGCAGTATCTGCTGGTGATCGGCGCGAATCCGGTCGCATCCAATGGCAGTCTGATGACCGCTCCGGACGTGGCAAAGCGGCTAAAAGACATTCACGCACGCGGCGGTCGCGTAGTCGTGATCGACCCGCGGCGCACCGAAACGGCAGAGCTGGCCAGCGCGCATCACTTTATTCGTCCTGGCGCTGATGCCGCGCTGGCACTGGCGCTGCTGCATGTGATTTTCGCCGAAGGGCTCGAGCGTCCGGGCTCGACCGGCGATTTCACCGATGGACTCGCGGATGTCCGAACCATAGCCGCACGGTATTCGCCCGAGCATGTGGCGACATTCACAGGAATGTCCGCCGAGGTCATTCGTACCATCGCGCGCGACTTTGCCACAACCGACCAAGCGGTCGCCTACGGTCGGATTGGGGTGTCCACGCAGGAGTTCGGTGCGCTCTGTTGTTGGCTGATTACCGTACTCAATATGGTAACGGGGCACCTCGACGTTCCGGGCGGCGCCATGTTCACGCGTCCAGCCGTGCGCGTGGTGGAGTCGGGGAGCACGTACGGCGGCTCAGGCCGCTTTGGTCGATGGAAAAGCCGCGTGCGCGGATTGCCAGAGTTCGCCGGCGAGTTGCCCGTGGCCGCATTGGCCGAGGAAATGGACACCGCAGGCTCTGGTCAAATTCGCGCGCTCATCACGCACGCTGGCAATCCCGTGCTCTCCACGCCCAACGGCGCTCGGTTAGATCGCGCGATGGCAGGATTGCAGTTTTACGCGGCCATCGACTTCTACATCAACGAGACCACGCGCCACGCGCACGTGATTCTCCCGCCCGTAGGCCCGCTGGAGCGCGAACAGTACGATGTGGTGTTTCACGCCTTTGCCATTCGCAACACCGCCAAATACTCGGCTGCCCTCTTTCCGAAGCCCAGTGGGACGAAGCACGACTGGCAGATTCTCTCCGAACTGGCCACCCGCATGACGGGTGGATCGTTTGGCAAGAAACTGCGCGCGCGCATCGAACATGCAATCGTATCGCGCATCGGCGTACGCGGACTGCTCAACCGTGAACTCAAGCGCGGACCCTACACCGAGGAAAAACTCTCGGTGCGCATGCTGGAACAAAACCCACATGGCGTGGATCTCGGGCCGCTCGTGCCCATGTTCCCCGCGGGGCTGCGCTCGGCGAATGCCCGCATCAACCTGACGCCATCAGCGTTGACGGCGGATCTTCCCCGCCTCGACGCTGCCATCGCTGCCGCCGCGCCGATTGAGCGCGGGCTTGTGATGATCGGCCGTCGTGAACTGCGCTCCAATAATTCATGGATGCACAACAGTGAACGGCTGGTACGCGGTAAGCGCCGTTGCACTTTGTTCATGCACCCCGCAGACGCCTCGCAGCGCGCCCTCACTGACGGCGCCTTCGTTGCCGTTCGCTCAAGGACGGGTGAGATCGAAGTCGAACTCGAAATCACCGACGCCATGATGCCAGGCGTCGTGTGTCTGCCGCACGGCTGGGGGCACGCGCGCGAGGGCGTCCAACTCCGCGTGGCAGTCGCTCACGGCGGCGCGAGCCTCAACGACATCACCGACGATCAGCGCGTGGACACGCTCAGCGGCAACGCCGCGTTCTGCGGGGTGCCCGTCGAGGTCCGGCCGGGAACACAAACGCCGTCCGCTACCTCGTAGCGGACGGCGTTCGCGCAACGGAACACGCAGCGCTCAGCGATACGAATCCATCAGGGTATCGAGCGCGCCCTTACCCGGGCACAGCTCCGCGTACGGCAGCTCTACCAGTGGCCGCTCCACGGTGCGTGCCACCGCGTGCATGTCCGCACCACCGCGCTGAATGAAGAGCAGCCCCGTCGCCACCTCGCCCGCCAGCTGACATTCGCGCACGTGCGCGTACGCCTTCTCGCGGTCGTTGGGATCGTACCCCTCTTCCGTCTTCCGGAAGCGCATGACCGTGCCGTCGTGCATCTGTACGGCCGTGACGGCCGCATCGGAATCGGCGGTCGTGATTTCGTGTCGAATTGGTACGAAATCAACCTCGGTCATTTCCACCTCGTGCTCGCGCGTAAAGCGATAACTCTTGGTGGAGCCTTCATGATCGTTGAAGCTCACGCACGGCGAGATCACGTCAATGAGCGCAAAGCCGTCGTGCATCAACCCGGCCTTGAGAATCGGCACGAGTTGCGCCTTGTCACCACTGAACGAACGCGCCACAAAGGTCGCGCCGAGCGAGAGCGCCAAGAGCGCCGGATCGATCGGCGGCTGCACGTTTGCCTCACCCTTTTTGCTCGTGGAACCAATGTCGGCGCTCGCCGAGAACTGTCCCTTGGTGAGTCCATACACACCATTGTTCTCGATCACATACAACATCCGCACATTACGACGAATGGCGTGGCACAACTGCCCCATGCCAATCGACAGCGAATCGCCATCGCCGGAAATGCCGATGTACGTCAGCCCACGATTCGCGGCCGACGCTCCCGACGTCACCGACGGCATACGTCCGTGAACGGAGTTGAAACCATGCGACTGCTTCATGAAGTACGCCGTCGTCTTGGACGAACAGCCGATGCCGCTCATCTTGGCGGCGCGGTTGGGCGGCAGATCGAGTTCCCAGAACGCCTGAATGAGCGCGGCGGTCACCGAGTCGTGCCCGCAACCAGCGCACAGCGTACTCATCGCGCCTTCGTAGTCGCGCCGTGTAAAGCCGAGGGCGTTCTTGGGCAGGCCGGGGTGCCGAACCTGTGGCTTCGAGATGCTGGTCATGCTTCCGCTCCTGCAAAGTGGGCTGTCACCGCATCCACCACAATCTTGGCCGTCAACGGCATGCCGGCGTAGTCGAGCACTGCCACCATCGCGTCGCGTGGCACACCGAGTTCAATGGTGAGCAAGCTGCGCAACTGGGCATCACGGTTTTGCTCAATCACGAAGTTCACCTCGTGTTCGGCAATGAAATCACGCACCGGCGTATCAAAGGGGAAGCCGCGAATGCGCATGAAGTCCACGTGAAAGCCCTGCTCCTTGAGCCGATCCATCGCTTCGCGCACGGCGGCGTCGCAGCTACCAATCGTAATCAACCCAATCTCCGCACCGGGATTCGTAATGACCACCGGCGCGGGCACCGCCTTCGCCGCATTGTCGATTTTCCGACGAATGCGATCGAGAACGTCTTTGTAGGCGTCACTGTCTTCGGTATACGCGGCGTGACGGTCGTGCCCGCTGCCGCGCACAAAGTACGCCCCCTTGGCGTCGCTCCCCGGCAGCGTGCGTGCGGCGATGCCGTCGCCATCCACGTCGAGGTAGCGCGAAAACTTCGGCAGCGCGGCGAGCTGCTCGTCGGTCAGCACCTTGCCGCGGTCGGCTACATAATTTTCGTCCCACTGAAAACGCGGCACCATCCAGTCATTCATGCCAATATCCAAATCGCTGGCCACAAACACCGGAGTCTGAAACCGCTCGGCGAGATCAAACGCTTCGACGGTGAGCGTGAAGCATTCGTACGGGTTTGCCGGAAAGACAATCAGGTGCTTCGTGTCACCGTGGCTCGCATAGGCGAGCATCATCAGGTCGGCCTGTTGCGTGCGCGTGGGCATGCCCGTGCTCGGGCCCGTGCGCTGCACGTCAAAGAAGACACCGGGAATCTCGGTGTAATACGCGAGTCCGAGGAATTCCTGCATCAACGAAATACCAGGGCCGCTCGTGTTCGTAAATGCGCGCGCCCCCGCCCAACCCGCACCAATCGTGATGCCGGCCGCCGACAGTTCATCTTCTGCCTGTACGATGCAGAACTTTTTGAGGCCGGTCGCTTTGTCAATGCGATACTTATCGCAGAATCCCTTGAACGCCTCCATCAGCGACGTACTCGGCGTGATCGGATACCACGCACCCACGGTCGCGCCCGCAAACACCGCACCGAGGCCGCAGGCCGTGTTGCCGTCGATGATGACCTTGTCCTTGGTCTCGTCCATCGCCTCAAGGTGGAAGGGCAACGGGCAGGCAAAGTTCGCCGTAGCGTAATCCCATCCCATCTGGATGGCCTTGGCGTTGGCGTCGAGCAGGCTCTTCTTTTTGGCGAACTTCTCGGTGAGCATCTGCGAAATCACCGCGCGATCAATATTGAGCAGCGCGCCCAGCGCGCCGGTGTAGACAATGTTGCGCAACAGGGTGCGGTCGCGGTCACGCTCAAACGCCTCGGCGCACATGTTGCCGAACGGCACGCCGAGGAAGGTGATGTCGCTGCGCTTGAGCTCGGCGGGGATTGGCCACGACGAGTCGTACATCACATAACCGCCCGAGCGCACCGTCTTGATGTCTTTGGCGAGCGTGTTCGTGTTCAGGGCGACAATGAGGTCTACCTCTGGCGGGCGCGCCATGTAGCCAGCGGCGCTCACGCGCACTTCATACCATGTGGGCAACCCCTGAATGTTCGACGGAAAAATATTCTTGCCGGCAACAGGAATCCCCATTCGGAAGATGGCCTGCATCAGCAGCGAGTTGGCCGAGGCCGATCCCGTGCCGTTGACGGTCGCCATCTTGAAGGCAAAATCATTGATGCCGCTCATCGTGCCGCTCCCGCCGCCGCAATATGCGCCGGAATGATCGATTCCAAAGTTGCGCCCGCATACGGCACGAGCAGCTCGAACTTGCGCATGTCCCACGCCGCCGTCGGGCAGCGTTCGGCGCACAGCCCGCAGTGCAGACAGATGTCTTCGTCCTTCACCATCACGCGCTTGGTTTGCGGCAACGCACCGCTCACAAAGATGTCCTGCGTCATGTTTGCCGCCGGCGCGCTGAGCCGCGTGCGCAAGTCGGCTTCGTCGCCCACAACCGCAATCGTCAGGCAGCTGACCGGACAGACGTCCACGCAGGCATCGCACTCAATGCACAGTTTGTCGGTAAAGTGCGTTTCGACGTCGCAGTTGAGGCAGCGCTGCACTTCGAGGGCCGTTTGCTCCGGCGTGTAGCCGAGTTCGACTTCGACGTTCACGCTCGAGAAGCGCTTCACCAGCTCCTCGTGCGTCATCTTCTGCCGCGGACTCGGATTGAAATCGTTATGGTAGCTCCAGCTCTGCATACCGAGCTTGGCGCTCACGAGGTTCATGCCGTACTCGAGCCGTTCGGTGACCGGCGCGGCAGCGCAATGATTGTGAATGGAGATGGCCGCTTGGTGCCCGTGCTCCACCGCCCAAATGATGTTCTGCGGTCCCCATGCGGCATCGCCGCCAAAGAACACGTCAGACCGCGTGCTCTGGTGCGTAACCTTGTCGACGACCGGCATCTCCCACTTGTCGAACTCGAGGCCGAGGTCGCGCTCAATCCACGGGAAGGCGTTGTCCTGACCGATGGCGAGAATCACATCGTCGCAGGGAATGATCACGGTTCCGGTGACTTTGCTCACCTGCTTGCCGGCAGCCTCGGACCACTCGAGCTGCTCGAACTCCATGCCCACGAGCTTGCCGTTTTCGATGACGAACCGCTTGGGCGCATGGTTCTCGAGAATCGCCACCTGTTCCTCCTCGGCGTCCTCGAGTTCCCACGGCGAGGCTTTGAAATATTTGCGCGAGCGGCGCGCGATGACCTTCACATCGGTGGCCCCGACGCGCTTGGCGGTGCGGCAGCAATCCATGGCGGTGTTGCCCACGCCAATGATGACCACGCGCTTGCCAATCTTCTCCACGTGTTCGAAGTGCACGTTGGCCAGCCACTCGATGCCGATATGGATGTTCGGCTTGGCGCTCTCGTCCCAGCGGCCTTCGATGTCGAGTTCCTTTCCCTTGGGCGCGCCGCTGCCGACGTACACGGCGTCGTAGCCCTCGGCGAGCAGCGCTTTCATCGACGAGACTTCGGTGCCGTACTTCATGGTGGCACCCATGTTGATGATGTATCCGCACTCGTCGTCGAGCACTTTCGCCGGCAAACGGAAACTCGGAATGTTCACGCGCATCAGCCCGCCGGGCTGCGCGTTCTTCTCGTAGATAGTGACGTCGTAGCCAAGCGGCAGCAGGTCGTTGGCCACGGTGAGCGCGCTCGGCCCCGCGCCAACAAGCGCCACGCGCTTGCCGTTCTTCACGGCCGGCGCGGTCGGGAGCTGATCGGTGATGTCGTCCCGCAGATCGGCGGCCACGCGCTTGAGGCGGCAGATGGCGACCGGCTTGCCGTCCACGCGGCCGCGGCGGCAGGCCGGCTCGCAGGGGCGATCGCATGTGCGTCCGAGAATACCCGGGAACACGTTCGACGCGCGGTTCATCAGGTACGAGTCGGTGTACCGACCCTGCGCGATGAGGCGGAGGTAACCTGGCACGTTGGTATGTGCCGGGCACGCGTACTGGCAGTCCACCACTTTGTGGTAGTGGTGGGGATCGTTGACGTTGGTCGGGGCCAAGCTTGAGCCTCTTATATAGTCGTGTATTGGGATAGTGCCTAAGGGAGTGGGGTCCCGGCAAGGGCGGAGCGCGGGAATCGGACGGGGGTGGAAATCGGATGGTTGCGGCAAGGAAAAATGGGCACCGCAGATTGGCGCGTGGCCACTTTCTTTTTTCTACCAGCCGAGCGTATCGTATGGGTATGCCGCTACTTGCCGAGCATCATTGGACGCCAGAAGAACTGCTCGCATTGCCTTGGGACGGGCAGCGGCACGAGTGCATCGACGGGGTGCATGTCCTGACGCCGTCGCCGAGCGAACCGCATCAGTCGGTGGTCACGCGCCTCTTGGCCGCGTTGATCCCGTACGTGGACGCTGCCGGTCTTGGCAATGTGTACACCTCGCCGGCCGATTTGCGCCTGACGACAGGCGCGCTCGTTCAGCCAGATATCTTCGTCGTGCCTGCCAACCAGACGGGTTGTGGATGGGAAGGCGTGAGATCACCGCTGCTCGTCATTGAGATCCTCTCGCCGGGCACCGCCCGCAATGATCGCGGACTCAAGCGGCACTACTACCAGTCCGCTCCAGTCGGTGAGTTCTGGATCGTCGATGCCGAGGCACGGTTGGTGGAGCGGTGGCTCCCCAGCGACGAGCGGCCCGAAATCTGTTCGGGGTCGATTGCGTGGCGACCTTCCCAAGACAAGGAGCCGCTGACAATCGACCTGCCAGCGCTGTTCAGGAAGGCGCTATTTGACGAAACAGGCGCTGATTATAGGCCATAATAAAGCCAGTTATGCGCCACTATAGCGCCTATGGCACCTTCACGCTCGGATACTGAATCCCCAGCTGCTCCAAATACGACCCGTACTTCTTGGGGTCGTAATAGAACTTCCGCATCTCCTCCCGATACTTCGCCATCTTCTCCGCGTTCAGCCGTCAGCTTACCCGTGCATGAGACCGTTCGTAGCTAGACTCGGCGGCCCGGGTTGACCTCGGCAGAAAGGTGAGCGGCGGGACCCGGCCGAGGCTGAGATGCGGGCGCCGCGTATTGTAGATCGTGAGCCATCGCTCCGTCTCGACGCGGACATCGTCGAGCGAGCCGAAAAGATACGCGTCCAGGACTTCCTTCCGATAGCTCCCGTTGAAGCGTTCGATGTACGCGTTCTGGTTGGGTTTGCCCGGCTGGATGTGCCGGAGCCGGACGGCGTGCCGCGTACACCACTGCGCGAGTTCCGCAGAAATCAGTTCGGGGCCGTTGTCGCAGCGCATGGCCGTCGGTGCGCCGTGGATCGCGACGAGCTGATCGAGCACTGCGGTGACGCGCACCGCCGGCATCGACAGCGCGATCTCCACCGCCAGTGCCTCGCGGTTCCCCTCGTCCATCACGTTCAGCGTGCGAAAGCGTGTGCCGTTGTACAGCATGTCCGACATGAAATCGAGCGCCCACATCCCGTTGAGCACCGCCGGCGCATCGAGCGGCTGCTGCACGCGGGCCGGCACCCGCCGCTTCGTCCGGCGAGGCAAGTTCAGTCGGAGCGCGCAGTAGACGCGATACACGCGCTTCCAGTTCCACGGATGGCCCGCGAGGCGCAGCGCATCGTAGCAGAGCCAGAAGCCCCACTGGGGCATCTCGGCGACGAGCGCGGTCAGCGCCGCGATCACGGGCGCATCGCGGTCGAGTCGATCCAGCGGCGGTCGGTAGTATGCCGCCCGCGAGAGGGACGCGACCTGGCACGCGCGGCGCACGGACAGCCCGTGGTCGGCCACCAGGATCGCGATCACCTGCCGCTTCGCGGGCGGCGTTACAGCTTGCGCGAGAGGACGTCTTTGATGGCGGTGTTCTCGAGCGCCAACTCGGCGTACATCCGCTTCAGCTTGGCGTTCTCCGCTTCCAGCTCCTTCAAGCGGCGGAGTTCCGCGACCGTCGCGCCGCCGTACTTCGACTTCCAGGTGAAGAAGGTCGCCCGGCTGATCCCGTGTTTCCGGATGACCTCCGCAATCGGCACCCCACCCTCGACTTCCTTCAACGCTCCGACGATCTGCGATTCGGTGAACTTGGAACGGCGCATGTCTCCTCCATGGGCACCGCTCAAATCTAACTTCGATGGTCTACTTCAGGGGTAAGCTGACGAAGCCAAATCGCCGGCTGATCGCTCGGCGCCATCAGCGGCTTGTACTTCACGGTCTTGGTCTGGACGTTGGTGAAATAGTCCCACGCGTCGGCCACGACCTTCGGCTGCATCATCAAATCCAACAATGTCATCGCCTGCACCTTGGCGCCGGCCACCACGCCCTTATGGGCAATCGGCGTGGCCATCGCGATGCCGTCGCTCCAGTTGTGGCCAGGCGTGCCGGGGATGTTCGCGGGATAGTACAGCGTGATCGTCGGCACCGTCCAACTGATGTCGCCAATGTCGTCGCTGCCGGTACCGGTGCTCGCGGCCGCCGCGGCCTGCGGACTCCGGAGCGGCGGCACTGTGGTGCTGAGCCCTTCGGCCGCGACGCCGAGCAGACGTTGCACGCCACGGGCCATCGCCTGATCCTTCGCGTCCCACGCCGGCATCCCCACGGTGGCGGCGTTGGCGTGCATCGCCTCGGCGAGCGACTTGTTGAAGTGCGGACGCCACGCCGAGCCGATCACCTGAATGGTGTCCACCTGCGTGCCGGTCATGGTCGCGGCGGCCTGCGCCATCTTCTTGGCGTCGTCGTACATCGCGGTCACGCGGTCAAAATCGCGCTCGCGGAAAAAGAACCAGATGCTCGCGGTGCTCGGCACCACGTTTGGTTGATCGCCGCCGTCGGAGATGATGTAGTGCGAGCGCTGCGCCGTTTCCATATGCTCGCGCTTGTACTCCCAACTCTGCCCCATCAGCATCACGGCATCGAGCGCACTCTTGCCGCGCCACGGTGCGGCGGCCGCGTGCGCGCTCGCGCCCTTGAACTTGAACAGCGCACTGATGAGCGTGAGCGCTGGTTCGTCGCCGTACGAAATACCGAACTCACTGCTCACATGGGCAAAGAGCGTGGCGTCCACATCCTTGAACACGCCAGCGCGCACCAAATACGCCTTGCTCGCCAGCTGTTCCTCGGCGACACCAGGCCACAACACGATGGTGCCCTGCAGCTTTTCGCGCGTCATGATGTCCTTCACCACGAGCGCGGCGGCGATGTTGAGCGGCACGCCGCTGTTGTGTCCTTCGCCGTGCCCGGGTGCGCCGGGGACAATCCCATCGCGAAACGCCTCGCCGGGTTTTTGCGTGGACTGCGGAATGCCGTCAATATCTGAACCAAGCGAAATCACGGGTTTGCCCGAGCCCCACTTGGCCACCCACGCCGTGGGCATGCCGGCGACGCCGTGCTCTACGGTAAAGCCATTCTGCTCGAGGATGCCGCTCAAATACTTTGAGGATTCGAACTCCTGCATCCCCAATTCGCCAAACGAAAAGACCTGATCCACCATCTGCTGGATCATCTTGGCCTTGGCGTCGATGGCCTTAGGAATCTCGGCTTTGAGCCGAGCGAGACGCGGGTCGGCAGCGCCTTGGGCGCCGAGCAGGGCGGGGAGGAGCGAGCAGGCAAGAGCGAGGCGACGGGTAATGCGCACAGTGGACTCCGTCAAATTTCAGGGAACACGGGGTAGTATTGGTGGTCTGCTCTGGAGAATGTACGAAACAACCACCCGTTTGCGTGACCCCCGCCGTGCGACGAGCCGTGATGGGGGTGTTGATGCTGGTTGCGGGGCGCGCCTCCGGGCAGAGCGCCTCTGACAGCGCGCGCGCGCGGTGGGTGGCGGACAGCACACGATCGGCGGCGCGCCCCGATTCCATACGCGCCGCGCTCGACTCTGCGCGCGCACGATCGCCCCAGCCTCTGACGGCGGTCGTGGTCACACCGGGGACATTCGGACTCCTCTCCCCCATCCGCGGCACCGCCCAATCGCTCGGCCGCGACGCCATTATTTCGCGCCCACAGCTGGGCGAAGACCTCTTTCGGTCGATTCAACGTCTCCCGGGACTGGCAAGCAACGAGTTCGGTGCAGCCTTTCATGTGCGCGGTGCGGAGATCGACCAGTTGCATGTGTCGCTCGACGGCCTCGAACTGTTCGAACCCTTCCATATGAAGGACTTCGACAACGCGCTCTCGATTCTCGACGTGCAGAGCGTGGAAGGGATCGACCTCGTGACGTCGGGCTTCACGAGTGAATACGGCGGCCGGCTGGGAAGCGTACTCTCCATTCACTCACGTGCGCCGCGCACCGACAGTCTTCGCGCCTCTGTTGGCGTGAGCGTGACCAACGTGCGATTGCAGGCGCAGGGCGGTTTTGCAAATGGACGCGGCGGCTGGAGCGTCGCAGCTCGGCGCGGCTATCTCGATCTTGCCTTGAAGCTCGCCGGGCGCAGCGATTCTGTGTCGCCCCGTTATGCCGACCTATTGGCCACCGCGACCTGGGACATCAACGCGCGCCACAAGCTCGCCGCACATGTACTCTGGGCCGATGACGATCTGCGCTACCGAGTCAAGGACGGCGGCATCACAAGCCGCTACGGAAGCCACTATACGTGGCTCACGTGGGACGCGGAGTTCACCCCGCACCTGTCGGCGCGCACCGTGGCATCGCTCGGGCAACTGGATTGGACTCGTGGCGGCGACGCGCAAATCATCTCAGCGATCCGCTCCACCATGCGCGATGAGCGCAGCGCCGGATTTGGCGGCGTTCGCCAAGATTGGGTCTGGTCGCTTGGTGACCAGTTTCTGATCAAGTTCGGCGGAGAGTTTCGCTCGGAGCGGGCGACGTACGACTACGCCGCCATCCGTACCAAACGCGCCGTGATTGCCGACACCATCGCGAATCTCGCGTTCCCCGTCAGTGCAGCTTTCTCAAAGCATGGCGCGCAACTCGGCGCGTACATAGCACCGCGTTGGAGACCGACGCGCTGGCTCGTCGCGGAAATTGGCGCCCGATTTGACGATGCCACCTGGTCGCATGATCAGTCCGTCAGTCCGCGAGCGAATGTGATGTTCACTCTCTCGCCCACCACTACGCTTCGTGTGGCCGCAGGCCGCTATACACAGCCGCAACAGGCGTTTGCGCTGCAAGTACAGGATGGAGTGACGCAGTTTGGCAATGAAGATGTCGCCGAGCATCGCGTGATGGGACTCGAGCAACGATTCGGATTGTTTGCGATTGCCAAGGTAGAAGCGTATGAGCGCAAGGTGACGTACGAGTCTCCGCGCTACATCAATCTTCGCGGCGACCTCCAAGTGTTTCCGGAACTCGAACAGGATCGCGTGCTCTTTCCAGCGACGCACGGCCGCGCCACGGGTGTGGAATTCAGCGTGCGCGGCCTCGGTGCCGGCGAATGGGATTGGGCAGCGAGCTACACGCACGCCAATGTGAGCGATCGACTGGGCACGGTGGACGTCCCGCGCAAATGGGATCAGCCGCACACATTCTACGTGGATGCCACTTGGCGCCCGGTGGATTCCGACTGGCGATTGAGCCTCGCGTTTCAAGCGCACAGCGGATGGCCAGAAGCACCGGTGCAGTTCGTGGCTGACACGGTGCACAACTCAAAGGGCGTGCGCTCGGTGACGGTGCTGACGCAATACGGCCCGGCAAACGCCCTCGGAACGCGTCGCATGCCCTGGTATCACCGCGTGGACGCACGGCTCACCCGTGACGTGGCACTCCGTCACGGGAAGCTCTCGTTCTTTGTGGATTTGTTCAACGTGTTCGACGCGGAGAATCCAGCCGCGTATAACTATCGCACGTCGGTGAGCGGGAACTCCATTCTCGTGACCCGCACCCCGGACCCGCAGATTGGGCGCTTGCCCAGTGCGGGGATTACGTGGGAGTTCTAGCCGCGCGCCAGCACACGGTGGCGCGCGGCGCCCGCGATTAGCAGGGCATCGTGGGCTTGGATTCTTTTTTCGCCGAGCCTTCGTTGCTGAAGTAGATCATGTCCGCCGCGAACTGACCAAACTGCCGCATCGTGAGGTACATGTCGCCACTGCCGCAGCGATTGCTGATGCGGACTGACGAAGGCGCTTTGACCGCTGGATCGTTTGACAAGAAGGTCACCTGCAAATCCGACATGGCGGTGCACGTCATATCGGAGTTTGTTCCGGGCATCGCGTCGCACAACGACCGGGGACGCATCCGCGGCCGGAAGGTGATCATGATTTCGGAACCCTGCGGCGAATCCTGCGTGCGGTATCCGTGCGCCTTGAGACCGGTGCGCATAGTCGCTTCAAAATCTTCCGCGGAGCCGTACTTGCGATCGGCCCCGTAGTCGCCGGAGGTTTTGCCGGTGCCCCAGTCGAACGCCAGCGAGCACGTTTTGTCGTGGCACGGAAAAGCCGGGGCGGGCGCCTGCGCGGAAGCCACGCGAACCGTTCCGGCCAGCGCGAGCGCTCCCACAAGTGCGGCAAATCGAATCTGCATGGTTCATTACCTCGGTCAACGAGACAGGTACCACTCTCTATCGAACTTAACATACAAAGGGGACGCCGCAATGCGCGGCGTCCCCTTTGTGCATCGAGCGCTTCGGACTACTGCAGCACCTTTTTCACGATCGGATACTTGATGCCGAGCTGGTCGAGATACGTCGGGAACTTCTTGGAGTCGTAGTAGAACTTCATCATCTCCGGCCGGTACTTAGCCATGATTTCCTTATTCAGCCAGATGGGCGGCTGATCCGTGGCCGCAAAGAACGGCTTGTACTTCACGGTCTTGGTCTGAATATTCTCAAAATAATCCTTGGCGTCGGCAATCGCCTGCGGCGTGAGCAGCAAGTCGAGAATCGTCATCGCCTGCACCTTGGCGCCCGCGACCACGCCCTTGTGGGCGATCGGCGTGGCCATCGCAATCGCGTTGGCCCAGTTGTGGCCAGGCGTACCAGGAATGTTTGACGGATAGTTGAGCGTGATGGTCGGCACGTTCCACGCCACGTCGCCGATGTCGTCCGAGCCACCGCCGGTGCGCTGATCGTCGCGCACGGGGCCGCCGAGTCGGCCGCCTTCGAGCAGCAGCCCGCTCTCGCGCTGGCCGAGTTCACGCTGCAGTCCCTTGGCGAGTGTCTGATCGTTCTCATCCCACTTGGGCATGCCCACGCGCTTGATGTTGGCGTACATCGCTTCGGCCACCGGACGGCTGAAGTGGCCGCTCCAGCCGGATCCGATCATCATCACGGTGTCGAGCTGCGTGCCGGTCATAAGCGTGGCGCCCTGCGCCATCTTCTTGGCATCCTCGAACATCGCGGTGGTCTTCTCGTAATCATTGTTACGGAAGTAGAACCAGATGCTCGCCGTGCTCGGCACCACGTTCGGCTGATCGCCGCCGTCTGGAATCACGTAGTGCGAGCGCTGCTGCAGTTCCATGTGCTCGCGGTGGAACTCCCACGACTGCCCCATGAGCATCACGGCGTCGAGGGCGCTCTTGCCGCGCCACGGTGCACCGGCGGCGTGCGCGCTCGAACCCTTGAACTTGAAGAGCGCCGAAATCAACGCGGTGCTTCCGCTCTGTCCCCAGCTCACACCCATGTCGTTGCCGACGTGGCAGAAGAGCACGACGTCCGCATTCTTGAAGACGCCCGCGCGCACGAGGAAGGCCTTGCCCGCCATTTGTTCTTCGGCAACGCCCGGCCAGAGCTCGAGCGTGCCAGAGATCTTTTCGCGAATCATGATCTCTTTCACGGCGAGCGCGGCGGCCACGTTCAGTGGCATTCCGGAGTTGTGTCCTTCGCCGTGCCCTGGCGCGCCAGCGACGATGGCTTCGTGATACCCGACCGCCGGCCGATTGCTCGCCTGCGGAATGTCGTCAATGTCGGAGCCGAGGGAGATGACCGGCTTGCCGGTGCCATTGCTCCAGCGGGCAAGAAACGCGGTCGGCATTCCGCCCACGCCACGTTCCACTTTGAAACCATTTTCTTCGAGAATCCCCGTGAGGTACTTGGACGTCTCGAACTCCTGCATGCCGAGTTCGCCGTAGCTGAAGATCTGGTCCACCATGACCTGGATCATCTTGGCCTTGCCGTCGATGGCCTTGGCCACATCTTCTTTGTACTTCTCGAGCTGCGGCGTTTGGGCGTACTTGTATTTGATGGAATCGGCCCAGTTCACACCACCGCCGCCACGGCCTTGAGCGTGCAGCGCGATGGGGGCGAGGATCAGGGCAACGGTGGCGGCGGCGCCGCGCAACCAGTTCGGTCGAAACATCGTTGGGAATCTCCAGTGGGTACGTCGAGGCTACGCATTGGCGCGATGGGTGTTGAACGCGTCACATTAGAATATGCGGCTGGCGAGCGGTCTAGGCCACCGGACCGTGGGACCGAGGCCCCTTGGAACGGACCGCCGCCGCACGCCGTTTGTCCGCTTTAGGCGGTTCTCGCCCCCCCCCCCCCAACATCACCGGCGCCGGAGTGACGATGTTCACGACCATTCAAAGCTTTCTCGATACGTGGGCGCACGAATCAGCTTCCACGCAGAAAATTCTCAACGCGCTGACCGACGCATCGCTCGCCCAAAGTGTGTCGAACGATCACCGCACCCTCGGCCGCATGGCGTGGCACATCGCGCAGACATTGCCCGAGATGATGCACAACACCGGCCTCACGGTGGCTGGCGTGGATGCCCACGCACCGGTGCCGTCGAGCGCGAAGACGATTGCCGACGGCTACGCCGCCGCGTCGGCCTCACTCGTGAAAGAACTGCAGGCCAACTGGACTGACGCCACGCTCGACACGATGGACAGCATGTACGGCCAGCAGTGGCCGCGTCGCCTCACGCTCCAGGTGCTCGTGATGCACCAGAACCACCATCGCGGGCAGATGACGGTCCTGATGCGTCAGGCCGGGCTCGCGGTGCCCGGCGTGTATGGTCCGGCCAAGGAAGAGTGGGGCGCGATCGGTATGCCCTCGCCCGCTATCTAGTTCACGGCACGGCACCCGCGGCGCCAGCGCGCCGCGGGTCCGCACCGGCCGTCACTTTCTTGCCGTCAATCGTGATGGCCGCGCCGTAGCCCTCGCGCAGTTCACCACGCAGCGACACCACGGTAAAGTCGTAGCCGAGTTCGCGGAGACGTTTGATGACGTCCGGCGAGAAGCCATCTTCAATTTGAATATTGTAGCGCGCCTCGGTGGCCGCCGCCGCGGCACGACCGCCCGCTCCGCCTGCGCGTCCACCACCTCCCGCTCCGCCCGCGCGTCCACCACCACCCGCTCCGCCGCCCGCCCCTCCGGGGAGAAAGCGCGGAAGTTCGAGCGCACGTTGCGCATCGTAGCCATAGTCGAGCGCACCCAGCAGCGCCTGAAACACCGCCGACGTAATCCACGAGTTGCCCGCCGCACCAACGGCGAACACAGGCTTCTTTCCCTTGAAGACGATGGTCGGTGCGAGTGTGCTGCCGTGTCGTGCGAATGGCAGACGGTGTCCGTATTGCGTGGAGTCGGTGCCGTAGCTCGTGAGTTTGTCGTTTGAGAGAAAGCCAAGCCCCGGCGTGACGTAAAAATTTCCGCCCCACGTGCCGAGCGTTTGCGTGACGGCCACGACATTGCCGTCGTTGTCTGCCACGGTGAATGCTGTGGTGCCAGCAGAATGGCACGCGCTGATTTCGCGCGCGTGGTCGGGCGCGGCGCATTCAGCGAGCGCCGCGTCCGGTGCATCGTTGCGCTCCGGTGCGGATTTCGCGCTGTCCGTCTTTGTGTTGCGGGCCAAGCAGGCGAGCGTGTCGCCGCGGAAATCCGACGGGCGAATCGCTCGTTCGGCGTCGTAGCACTTCCAGCGCGCAACAGCCGTGTCACGATTGATAATGCTCGCCACATCTATGGGCCACATTCCTGGGTCCGCAATCTTATTGCGCGAACTCGGCACCAAATACCACGCGGTGAGCGCGGCGTTGAGTGTAGCCGCGTCGTCGGGGTATGGTTTGGGCGTGGCGAACTGTTCCATCAAGTTCATCCGCGCCGAGAGTTCGGCGCCACCACTCACGGGTGGAGCGCTCGACCAGAGGGTGAAGCCGCGATATTGCCCGGCCACCGGCGCGCGTTCCACGGCGTAATAGCGCGAGAGATCGTTGCCGGTCATCACGTTGCCGTGCGCGCGAAGGTCGGTCACCCATTTGTCCGCCACGGCGCCTTTGTAAAATCCGTCAGCGCCGTTGGCAGCGATTTGTTCGAGCACCCACGCGAGTCCGCTGTTGCGCACGGTGTCACCAGCCACGAGCGGGTGGCCGTCCTTGAAGAACAGCGCACGACTTCCCTCATACTTGGCGTAGTGCTCACGCTCGGTGGCCAGTGTGGTGGCGAGTCCTTCGCTCACCGCGTAGCCATTGCGCGCAGCTCGTAGGGCAGGCGCAATGAGATCTTTCCACTCGAGCTTGTGACTGCCGTAGCTCTTCCACGCGAGATACATCCCGGCCACCGTCCCCGGCACATTCACCAATGCTGGGCCATCACTCGGATATCGACCATTCTGCAACAGTGAGGTATTGGCGAGCGACGCCGCTTCCGGCACACGACTCATGAACTCAATGAGTGTCGGCCGTTCCATCCCCTTGAGCGTGACCACCATTTCACCGTAGCCGCCTACGCCACTGGCATCGGGTTCTACCACGCCTAGTGCAAAACTCACCGCGACGGCCGCATCTACAGCGTTGCCGCCGGCACGGAACATCTCGAGCCCCGCTTCGGTGGCCACGGGGTGGGCACTGCTCACGGCAGCGCGGCCGGTGGCGGTGGCCTTGAGCGGCGGCCGCTCGCGGAGCATCGCCCAGATGGCGCGCTGGAGCTCGTCGTCGTTTCGCGCGGCAACAGCTTCCCCGCGATGCTTGGTGCGGACCGCATCCCACTGTGCGCGGCGCGTTGTTGCATCCGCGGCGGTGAAGTACAGCTTGGTGGAACGCTCCCACACCCGATCATAGGCCGCGGCGTTTCGCGCGGCACGATCGTCGGCGGCCGTCACGTGTTGTTCCGCGAGGTTCGCGTCGGGCGCCACTGGTGCAGCGACGAAGAACAGTTTGTCGGTGGCGCCAAATCGCTCAGCGGCCACACGCTCACCGAGTCGGTCCGGGTCGCCGTTATAGCCAACGGATGGCTCGTCGTATTCGGCAATGGCGACCGTCGCGCCGTCGGGCGACCAGGCGATGTCGCCGTGATGTGTAGAGGCAATGTTCGTGTAGCGTCCGTCGGCGGGCGACACAAACACGCCGGCGCGCGTCGAGAACGCCACGCGATCACCCGTCGGCGACCACGCAAGTCGCTCGGCGGCCCGATCGGCGTTAACGGTGGTCTCGCGTCCGTTCTGCACGCCGCGCACGATCACGCGGCGCACATTCTCGCTCGTCACGATATACGCCACACGCTGACCATCGGGAGAAAAGCGCGGCGCGGTTTGCGTGTTCTCACGATCGTCGAGTCGGCGTTCGTTGCCATCGGTGGCGCGAATCCAGATGCGAGCCGATGCGCCACGTCCCCGCACAAATGCAATGCTGCCGTCGGGCGCGGTCGTGGGCGCGCTTTCGTCGGCAGCGGAGGTGGTCACACGTTCGGGTTCTCCGGCGGCGCCGTCGGCCGTGACGCGCAGTCGCCAGAGATCCCAGTTGCCCGAGCGATCAGACGAGAAGACGATCGCCGAGCCGTCGCGCGTGAAGGCGGGGTCACGGTCCCAGGCGCTGCTCGTGGAGAGACGCGTCCACGCCCCTGATGTGCGGCGCAAAAACAGTCCGCCATCGCTACTCACCGCTACCCGTCCGTCGGGCGCGTAGGTGGGGGTGCGAACAGCGTGCAGTGCGGTGGAGTCAGCACTGGCGGCCTGCAGCAGAAAGGCGGCGAGAACGAGAGACACGGCGAGCTCCGGCTATCTAATGAAGAGGATGTCGAAAAAATACGGCGCGGGGCAGTGGTTCGCTGGCGATGCCGCCGTCGCGGCGGTACCGTTGGGGTTATGACTTGGATCAAGACGTTCGACCCAATGGCGACCCCCGGCCCGTTGCGCGATGCCTTTCTGGCCCAGGCCAAGCTCTACCCCAAGGAGTATGGGCAGGGGACGCAGCCCAGCGTGCCCGCGGAAGAAAAGATTCTGGCGTCGCACAGCCTGATTCCGGCCGCGTTGCAGCACGCCTTCTCGACATTCGGCGCCGCCATGGCGCCCGAACTCCCACTCGAACGCCGGCATCATGAGATGATTGCGACGGTAGTCTCCGTCACGAACAACTGCCGGTATTGAATGGAATCGCACGCAGAGTTTCTGCGTATGGTGGTACAGGACGACACGCTTCCCGACGCGCTACTGCGCGGCGAATGGCAGACGGCGCCCATGAGCGACAAAGAGCGGGCGATGCTCGCGTACGCAGTGGAGATCACCGTCGACGCCACGCGGGTGTCGCCGGCGACGCTGGATGGTTTGCGCGCGCACGGCTTTGATGATACCGGCATCCTGCAGATCACGATGATTGCGTCGTGGTTCAACTACATCAATCGGATGGCGGATGCACTGGGGGTGGGGAGATAAAGGATGTAGGTCGTATGCGGTTATCCGTTAACCGATAACCGTTAACGGATAATCGATAATCGCATCCGACTGACGACAGAGCACGCCTCAGGTGTAGGACCCTTTCCACGCCCTCACGTGCTCAAAGATCAACCCGGTCTCAATGTGCCCAACCTCAGGCCGCGTGATGATCGCGTCAATCGCGAAGTTTTTCAAATGCTCGGCGTCGCGCACCAGCACATGCACGAGAAAGTCATTCTCGCCTGAGGTGTGATACACGGCCGCCACTTCCGGCAGCGCGAGTACATACGCGCGGAAGTGATCGTAGTTCTCTCGCGAGTGCGTGCGCATCCGCACCGAGATCATGGCCTGCAGGTTCACGCCGAGCGCGGCGGGGTCGATGTCGGCGTGAAAGCCGCGCAGCACTCCCGACTGGAGCAGGCGTTTCACCCGTTCGTGGCAGCTGGAGGGGGCCAACCCCACCTGCGCGGCGAGCTCTTTGTTGGAGAGCCGAGCATTATTCGCCAGGGCGGCGAGTATCTCGCGATCGATTCGGTCGAGGGTGTCTATTGCCATGTCTGCTCCGAAAAACATTCGTTTGACAGAACAACTATACGAAGGAGATACTGTATATAGCAACCTAACCGGACAGGATTCGATGAAATATCAAGATATCGATACGCTTGCCGTGCACGCCGGACGCGAAGATTTCCGCGCGATGGGGGTGCATGCCGCCCCGCTCGATCTCTCGACGACCTATCCGATTCCGGAGCTGGCCGAAGGCACCGCCAATATCGACGCGATGCTCCGTGGCGAGCGTCCTGAGAGCAACAACATCTACGCGCGCCTCGCCAACCCCACGGTGGACCGCTTTGAGCGCGCCTTTGCGCAGCTCGAGCAGGCCGACGATGCGGTGAGCTTTGGATCGGGGATGGCGGCGGTCACCGCTGCGCTGCTCGCTGCCACGATGACGGGCAAGCGGCACATCGTCGCGGTGCGTCCGCTCTACGGTGGCACCGACCATCTCCTCGCGAGCGGCCTGTTGCATCTCGATGTCAGCTGGGCCACCGCGAGCACCGTGCGTGATCATGTGCGCGCCGATACGGCGCTCGTCGTGATTGAAACGCCGGCGAATCCGACCATTGAACTGCTCGACATTGCCGATATTGCGCAACAGGCGGGGCGTGTGCCCGTGCTCGTCGACTCGACCTTTGCCACGCCGGTGCTGCAGCAACCGCTCGCGCATGGCGCGGTGATGTCGCTCCACAGCGCCACCAAATTCATTGGCGGGCACGGCGACGTGATGGCCGGCGTCATTGCGTGCACCGAGGAATGGGCGAAGCAGTTGCGTGTGGTACGCATTCTGACGGGGGCGGTGTTGCATCCGCTCGCCGCCTACTTGCTGCATCGTGGACTCCAGACCTTGCCGGTGCGCGTGCGCGCGATGCAGGCAGGCGCGGTGACGCTCGCCGATCTACTGGCGGCGCACCCTTCGATTTCGCGCGTGTTCTTCCCGTCGCTCCCTGGCAACGATCCGCGTCATCTCATCGGCCGTCAAATGCGCGGGCCGGGTACGATGATCGCCTTTGAGATGGCCGGAGGATTTGACGCGGCCGCGGAAGTGATGCGCGCCGTGAAGGTGATCACGCCGGCGGTGAGCCTTGGATCAGCGGACTCGTTGATTCAACATCCGGCTGGACTCACGCACCGTGTAGTGAACGCGGAAGGCCAAGCAGAAGGGGGCGTCACTCCCGGCATGCTGCGGCTCAGCGTGGGGCTTGAAGATCCTTCGGCATTGTGGACGGATTTGAGCGCGGCGCTCGAGGCGGCGGAGCTGCTACTGCAAGTAGGCAGTGCACGGTAGACGGTTCAAGTAGAACCGCCTACCGTCTACGCGCCGTTGCCCCCACCACGTCAATCCGCGCGATAACCTCACCCTCGAGAATCGCGTCCACGACCTCGATTCCCTCGGTGACCTCCGCGAACACCGTGTAGTCCCGCCCGAGCCGCAGGTTGTCTTTGAGGTTCACGAACCACTGCGCATCGCCCGTATCGTGGCCGCGCGTGCTCATCCCCACCGTGCCCCGTACGTGCGGAATGGCGCCGAGTTCGTCGCGCATGAAGCGCGGGTGACCCACGTACTCGTTTGATCCGGGCCCGCCGCCCTGAATCACAAAATCCGGCTCGACGCGATACCAGGTGCGATTGCGGTACCAGCCGCTCTTGGCGAGTGCGAGAATGCGCGCGGCCATGAGCGGCGCCACATCGCCGCGGAGTCGGACGGTAAAAGCTCCACCATTTGCCAGCACAACACGCAATGAATAATTGGCGCCGAGCGCGAGCGCCACGGCGTCAGTCGGCAGCGTGACGGCGAGCGGCGTGCAGTGTGCGGTCGTGTTGGTGCCCAGCGACGTGGCGATCGTCGCCGCCGATTTTGCGACAACGCAATCGAAGTCGGTGGCAAGCGCCGCGACGCGGGCTGTATCGGCGCCGTGGGCAAACTCACTAATCCGTTCGAGGAGTGCGACGCGTGCATCGCGCGACGTTTCGCTGGAGTCGGTGCGCAGTCGCGTGGCAGCGGTGAGCGAAGCCTGTAGGACATCGCCGCCGCGCGGCGAACCCTTCAGCGCGCGTGCCGCTGCGCGCACGGCCTGATACCCGCGCGCCGAGAGCGCACGGAGCACGACATCGTCAGCTGCGTGCCCGGCGATTTTGGCGAGTCCATCAATGGCGACTTCCTTCACATTATCATTGGCATCAGCGGCGAACCGGCGGAGCATCGCGGTATCGGCCAGCTCCGTGGCAGCGCGCGCGGCGTACGCGCGGAGCGCAGGGGACGCACGTTTGGTGAATGCCGGTAGCAGCGTGCGTGCATCACCTGGCGCGAGTCGTGCGAGCGCGACCACCGCGTGTGCGGCGGGGTGCCAGGACGCACCGCCGGGGAGCGTCGGAAATGACGCGCCCAGCCGAACGGGATCGGCCCATTCCTTTACGATGCGCACCGCCACCGAATCAGACGCACAAGTAGCCGTCAATAAATCGGCGGCGCGGAGGCGTACGTGCCACACACTGTCGCTGAGCGCGGTACGCAAGGACGCGCACTCGCTCTTCGCAGAAAGCGCGCGGTAACGAATCCGCCACGCGGCATCGGCGTACACCGGCGGTGCGCTCACAGCCGGAAGCGAATCTCGCGCGGCAAAGCGGGCATCGCGCGTACGGGCCGCCGCGCGTCGGCTCACCAGTTGAATGCGTGCATCCGCGTGCGCCGCGCCCTCTGCAATCGCCGAGCTGAGTGAGTCGCGGCGATCCTCAGCGAGCAGAATGCGACCGACAAGCGCGGAATCGTTTGCCGTCAACGGGCGAGCCTGTGCGGAGAGGGCTCGCGTGCCAATCACAAGCGATATCGCAGCCATGAGAGCACGACGCACGTGCGCGCGCGAAGAACGGTTCATTCGTTTGAACTCCGTGAGGGGGCACTCTTCTTTACCGCGGCGTCTACCCAAGCGCGAAGCAGTCGCACACGGAGGTCAGTATCCTTGCGCGAGGTAAACTCGTCGAGCCGGTCGAACGTGGCGCGCGCCTTGGCGGGCTGCCCCGTTTTGAGCAACGCAATCACGGCACCATCGCGCAGGAGGTCGTCGTCGAGCCACTTTCGCACATTCACCCGCGCGTCAGCGAGCGCGTCAATTTCCGCCGCGGCCGCCTGCCACTGATACGCGGCAACCGCGTGCAAGAAACGCCAAGCGGCAATCGCATCATCTGGGGCGTGCTGCGTCTCAAAGAATCGCAACACGCTCGCATGAAAGGGTTCATCCACCCACCCCTGCGTCCCACCATGGCGATCGGCCTCAACATCCTCGGCGAGCTTAAAGAACAGCTGCCAGTCTGCCGGCGCGTGCCCCATCGACATCAGGTCCACTAGCGTTTGCTGCTGCGTGACCGCCAAGCGGAACGATCCCTTGTCGCCAGCCACGGCGCCCGGTGGAAAGAGTTCGGTGCGCAGCCGCTGACCGCTGGCGAGTGCATTCACGCGCGAAATATTCACCGACGGCTCCCGCTCCCGCGTGGGGAGCAGTCGGCGTCCCGTGAGGGCGCTTCCCACATCGAGCCGCACATCAGCGAGCCCGCTAAAGCCAGTCGCGTACAGTTTCATGTAGCGCGAGAGTTCGGTGCCGAGATCGAGCGTAGGATAGAAGTCACTGTTGGCGCCCGATCCATCGCCGATAAGCGGATCAAGGACATCGCGCGAGGCGAGGCGAAGCGCGTCGAGCGCGCTGGGTTCAATCCGCCGGAAGTGTCGCAGGTCGCGCTGAATATCCGGTAGCTCCATCACCGACCAATCCGGTGTGGGAAGCTGTTCTTCGTTAGAAGCGACAATCAGAATGTCGACGTCGGCCGTGAGGAAAATCTGGTATGACTTGAAGTTGCGGTGCACGGCCTTGATCACGCTGAGTACCAGCGCATCGTCAATCTCATAGAGGTGCAGCCACTGCCCAAACACCCCTTTGGGTGTGAGGTACCCTCGAATACGCTGATAGAACTCGTCCGTGAACAGCCCGCTCACGCCGCTCACCCAAGGGTTGGATGGCTCAGAGAGAATGAGGTCGAACTTTTGATTGGTCGCCGCGAAGTAACTCTTGGCGTCATCATGTACAAACGAAGAGCGCGGATCGTCGAAGTTGCGTTTGTTGACCGGATAAAACGTCTTGGATGCGCGAATCATCTCCGGCTCAATGTCAATCGTCACCAGCTTCTGAAGCGCAGGACTTCCGAGCAGGAGATGCGACGACATGCCAGATCCGTTTCCAATGACGGCAGCACGTGCCGCCTTCGGAGCGTGCGCCAGCGTGATCATCGGCAAGAGAATCTGCGTGGACTCGTCACCGTCGAGCTCTCGGACCACAACGCCGGTATCGGTGGAGAACCAGGTTGGTGACAATGAGGCGTCGGGCTTGCCATTCGTCGCTAGCGAGTAGCCTCCGTCTTCGGCCTTGCGCACGCTCACGGTGGCGGTGCGTCCATCCTTATAGAACACAAGACGCACACTGCCCACGGCCGGCACGCGACCGTAGCGAAACACACCGCTAATCAACACCCCGCGGTCGAATGGCACACTGAATACCGCGTACAGTAGCACCAAGGCGCTGGCGCCGATCGCCACCGTGGTGAGCCGGCGCGTGGGCTGATGCACGCGTCCAACACGCCAGAGGAGCCACACGCCGAGCGCCATGTCAATCACGCCGCCACTGACGAGCAACACTTTCAACCCAAGCCAAGGCATGAGCACGAGCGACGCGAGCCCGGCTCCGACAATAGAGCCAAGCGTGTTGACGCTGTAGACTGCCCCAATGGCCTTCTCACCGCTCCCAGCCGCGAGCAGCATGCGCGTGATGAGCGGCAGGGTAATGCCAGCGCAGAACGTGGCGGGGAGCATCACCGCCAACGCAATCGCGTATTTGGCAAAGGTAAAGAAGCGATATCCATCGGCATTCCGGTCGAGCGCCGAAATAAGCGTGGCCATCCAGTGGAACGACGCCAGGAATGCTGCGAGCGTGAGAATGGCGAGTGCGCCCATCCACCACTGCGTGACGCCGAGCGCACGCAGGGGATCGCGAAAGCGATCAGCGCGCGTGCGCACCCAGAACGCGCCGAGCGACAGTCCAAGAATAAATGCCGAGAGCATCAACTCGAACGAGTGCGTGGCGCTGCCAAGCACGAGCGAGAGCATCCGGACCCAAGCGATCTCGTACATGAAGCTCGAGAGCGCCGTGCCGGCCGCGACAATGAGCATCACGCGCCAGAGCGTGGGCAGGTCGGTGGTGTCGCTGGGCGCGACCGACGAGCGCGCGGCGGGTGCGCCGATGTCCGCACTTTCCGAGGCGACCTCAATGCTGGGCCTCGTTGGCAGCGGCGGCGGGTCGCTCGGCGGCGCGTCGGTCACCAATGGCGCTTCGGCTTCCTGACGGAGTCGCACTGCCGCAAACACCGTGAAACCGCATGTTAGATTCGCGACGGCCGCGACCAACAGCGTGCCCGGCAGTCCCACGGCGCGGATGAGATAGAAACCAGCGATCAGGACACCGGCGGCCGCGCCAATCGAATTCGCAAAGTAGAGCAAAGAGAGCGTGCGCCCGCTGTTCGTCCGTCCGTCCGACGACACGCGGCGCAACAACCCTGCGCTCATCAACGGAAAAGTGGTGCCAAGCAAGAGCGACTGCGGGAGAATCAATAATCCAGCAAGGGTCCATTTAGCGACGACCAGTGTGACACCGCCCGCGAGCGCCGGAAAGAGCGACGCATATGCAAAGGCGCTGACCGCGCGAAAGGCATCGTGAAAAAAGAGCCCGAGGGTTCCGACCACAATTTCGGCGATCGCGTACCCGAGCAACGGTTCGCGAATGCGTGACGACCACCGCGCGGCGAGCGCGGCGCCGGCCGACATGCCACCGAGGTAGATGACGAGCACGATCACCTGCGCGTACGCGCTGTGACCGACCAGCAGACTTAGATACCGGCTCCAGATGGACTCATAGATCAGTCCAGCGGCGCCGGAGAGAATAAAGACCGCAGTGAGGAGCAAAGTCATAGGGGAAAAGCTATACTGCGGCGGCACTGTCGGCATCGCACGGGCCGTGGCGGCGTGCTGATACCGCCGAGTTATCGCCGGGTGGCGACCATCCGGATGCCGTACCGCGGCCGCAGGGTGATCTGCGGTAGCATGGCGATGCGTTGCTTGGGAGCGAGCCAGAGGCGCCACCGCTGAGCGATAGTGGCAATCACAAGGACCGCTTCGGTCCACGCGAACTGTTCGCCAATACACACACGTGTTCCCGCGCCAAAGGGGTAGTAGGCAAACTTTGGCCGTCGTGCGGACGGCTCTGGGAGCCAGCGTTCAGGGTTGAACGTCTCAGGATCCGGCCACCACCGGGCGTTGCGTTGCGTGATATACGAACTGACCACGACGCGCGCGTTCGCGGGGATGAGATGTTCGCCGATCGTCACGGGGGCGATGGCGCGCCGTCCGATGGCCCACGCGGGCGGGTAGAGCCGAATCACCTCGCTGACCACCCGCCGCGTGTATTCGAGTTTCGGCAGATCTTCAAATGACGGCTCGTGCCCCAGCGCATCCACCTCGGCGTGGAGCCGCGCTTCGATGTCGGGGTGCCGAGCAATGAGATACCAGGCCCAGGTGAGCGCGTTGGCGGTGGTCTCGTGACCCGCGAGAAAGAGTGTGAGGGCTTCGTCGCGGAGCTGCTGGTCGTTCATCCCTGTCCCATCGCCTTCGGCGTCGGTGGCAAGGAGTAACATCGAGAGTAAGTCGCCGGTGTCGTGCCCGCTCGCTCGGCGTTCGGCAATGATGCGATAGATCGTGTCGTCGAGGCGACGGCGTGCGCGGTGAAAGTGGCGTGACGTGCGCAGCGGCAACCGAAAGAGCAGTGGCCCCAGCGGGAGCATCATTTGGTTGAACGAGCTCATCACGGTGTTCAGCGCCTGTCCAATTTCTGATGCTTCGCCCTCAACATCGGCATCGAACAGCGTCTTGCCGACAATGGCCAAGGTGAGGGCCATCATCGTCTCGTGTGCGTCGAATGCTTCTCCGTCGCGCCAGCGGTCGCGCGCGCGCGCGGCGTGCAGCACCATCGTGGCCGCATAGCCAGCGACGCGTTCGCGATGGAAGGCGGGCTGCATCATGCGGCGCTGGCGAAGATGCAGTTCGCCTTCGCTCGTGAGGAGCCCGTCGCCGAGGAGAATCTTGGCGCGTTCGAGAACGTGGCCTTTGACGAATTGTTTTTGGTTCGTGACGAGCACATCGCGCACGGCATCTGGATGCGTGAGCAACACCAGCGGATGACGTCCCATACCGACGCCAACCGCATCACCGTACTCGGCGGTGAGTTGGATAAAGAAATCGAGCGGATCGCGAAGCGCCCGCAGGATGAACTCACCCGGAAAACGCGCCCGTGGCCCGGGGGGGAGTTGGCCGGTCATGCAGTGGGGTCTGTGCGCATTCCCAAATCTACGCCCGCTCCGCAGGAGAGGGAGCGGCGCGCGCGCTACGGATACAGGAGAGCCGGGCGCACGCGCGCAGCCCACGTATCCACGGCCAGCCACTCCGCGACCATCGCAGCGTTCACACCAGAAGGGTCAGCGTCGAGGCGAGAGCGGATAGCGCGATTTCCAACCAGCCGCTCGAAGTGCCCGTCGCCCGACGGATTGGCGGCGGTAGGGTAACGCGCCCACGCAAAACGCAGTCGGTGTGTCTTGATCACGGCCGCGAGCAGGAGCAACCCTGTGGCGACGGGGCGAAAGGTGGCCCCGTCCGAGACGATAAGCCGAATGCCTTCACACGGCTCGCCGGCGTACGGCCCTGTAATAGGGACAAACGCATCGCGTTCAAACCGAACGCCGCGCGGAATCTCGCGCGCCAACGATTGGAGCACCGCCGCAGAATCGAGCCAGTGTGCGCCCACCACTTGGAACGCCGTCGCAGTTCCACGCCCAACGCTAAGATTGGTGGCCTCGAAGAGACAGGTGCCTGGATAGCAGGCGGCCGATTCAAATGCTGGCATCGCCGGTGAGGTCGGAACCCACGCGAGCCCAGTCTCCGGCGAGCGCATATCGCGCTGCCATCCGGTGCAGGGAATCACCCGCAGCGTTGCCTGCGGCCACCGTTCCAGCTTCCAGAGTGTGGCCAGTTCGCCAAGCGTCAGCGCGTGGCGAATGGGAATGTTGTCGGCGCCAATAAACGACGTCAGCGACGGGTCGAGCATGGGTCCTTCGGCGCGCGCGAGTTCGCCGCCGAGCGGATTGGGGCGATCGAGAACGATGAGCGGGATTCCGAGCTCCGCGCAGGCTTCCATCATATAGAAGAGGGTCCACGCATACGTATAGAAGCGAACGCCCACGTCAGGGATGTCGAACAGCACGACGTCGAGGCCGTTCAGCTGTTGGGCGGTCGGCTTCATGCGTGCTCCGTAGAGCGACACAACCTCTATGCCGGTTAGCGGGTCAACGCCATCCGCTACAGGGGCACCATCGGCGGCAGTTGCGCCGAGTCCATGCTCTGGCCCAAAAAGTCGGACAATATCTATTCCCACTTCACGGAGCGCGGTGCGGGAATGCACGGTACTGTCTGTGGCGAGTCGCGCCGCGTCGTTGGTGACAAGGCCAACGCGGTGCGCGCCGTCAAGCAGCGATCGGTTGGCAACGAGGCGATCAACCGCGAAGAGCACAGGCACGAGGAGTAGTTGATGAGGGGAACGGTTCGCGCCAAAGAAAGCTAACTTTCTATCCCCCCCAGCGTCGAACTGCCATGCCCCCCACGGTGCTTGCCGCATTTGCATTGATGCTCGCGCAGGACCCCAGTGTGTTAGCGTCGCCTGAAGTCGAGGTGTATCGCGCCGCAACGTTTGTGGCCTCCGTCTTTCCGAAAAGCATCCGGAAAGTGGATTCTACGGAAACGGAAGTGCTCGTACGGCGTCGGTACGTCGTGCCATTTCTGAAACGCAGTAGAAAAGACAGTATCACCGTCGGCAGTGCGACTATTTCCTACACGGTGGCCAATGTACGCGTGAACTGCGCTACACACCGCTCGCGTGTGCATTCGATCACATACTACACTCCGGAAGGAGCGGTGCGGTCGAGCTATTTGTTCTCCAGTCGTTCGCGCGAAGAGCAGGTGCTCTCGGGAACCGCGCGCGCCGCGACGTGGGACTATGTGTGCGGGGCGCGACCACCGTCATAGAGCGCGAAGCGGCGGCGTCCGTTCTCCGGCCGCACGCGACGCGGCCCTAACGCTCAGCTGCCAAGCGCGCCGCGAGTTGCGTGAAGTCGCCGTCGAGCCGCCAGGCAACCTTCCCGCTGCCATCAACCAGCATCACGACATTGGCATGCGCCACATTGCCGGTGTTGGGATCGCGAGCTCGCCCGATGTGAAGCGAGTCCAGTGTGCGCTCCACCATCTCCAGGCCGCCAGACAGCACGTGGTCGGATGGGCCGAGATTCCACGCCTGCGCAATGGTGGGGAGTCGCTCCGCCGTGTCGCGCCACGGATCAACCGTTACGATGAAAAGCGGCATCGCCTCACGCCCAGCGGTCGCGCGCGCACGTTGCACCTGCCGCACGATGGTTGGACACACCACCTCACAATGCCCAAACGCCACGGTAATGATCGCGGTGCGATGCAGCGTGGAGAGTGACACGCTGCTGCCATGTTGATCCACGAGCGCTGTGCTCGGGGCCGGCGTTTGAACCAGAACGGCCGCCGCCTCCGCGCCGATCTGCGACGCATGGGCCGTGGCACGCAGGACGACGCCCAGCCCCAGCGTGAACGCCACGAGCACCGCCGCCGCCGGCACCGCCGTGCGTACCAGCGGTAGCGCGCGCAACCAGCGCCACGTGCCACCGAGTTCTTGTTCGAGCTGCGCACCCGCGATTGCCACGAGCGTGACCAGCATACCAATCGGCTCGCCGATGAGGAGAATCCATCCTCCGGCATCGGGCCAGCCCGAGTGTTCGGTTCCGAAGCAGGCCGCGCGCGTGCGCACGATCCACTCCGGGGAGGCTGTCCCGGCCGGCCAGAGCGCAAGCATCCACCACGCGGTGGTGATCACGAGGATCACCACCAACGCGGTCGTTGCCACCCCTAACCGGCCGGAACGCGCCGACATCACCCAATCTTCCAGAGGAAGGTGAGCAGTTTCCAGTTCGTGAAGTAGTAGAGCATGAATGCCACGAGGAACACGCCAACCAAGACGAGCGTCCCCGGCGTCGCGCCGGCAATGCCACGTTCCGGTGCGTGCATCGCTTCATTCATTTCGTCGGCATTCGCCGGATGCACCGGTGGGTGCGTGAGTCCCTGCGGAACGCCTTCCATGGCGACACCGCGCGTGAACTCCGTGACCTTCTCACCCAGGAACACCGACTTCACGGCGATGGCAATGAACGCCAGCGCGCCCGTCACGGCGAGAATGCCACCGATGCCCATCACCGCAAGAAAGAGATCCACGGCCGGGCTAAACTGCACACCGAACGGAGCCTGCGAGAACGAGATGTCCCAGTGACGACGCGGCACGCCGAAACTGCCCGCGAACGTCATGCCCATCTCCACCAGCAACATGCCGAAGGCGAAGAGGTAGGGTTGCATCTTGGCCAATTTCCAGAACGCGACCTTCCGCTGGAAGACAAGCGGCAGGAGATAGTACGTGGCGCCCATGAACGCCATGGCCGTACCGCTGACGACCGTGGCGTGGAAGTGCCCCGGAACGCGCAACGTGTTATGCACGGTGATGTTGATCTGTTCCGTGCCGATCGTCACGCCGGTGATGCCGCCAAAGAAGCCGAACACGACGACCGAGAGCACGAGCGCGGAAAATCCCGGATCGCCCCACGGTGCGCGCCGCAGCCATCCAAAGAGGCCGTCGGTATAGCCGCGCAACCGCATGCCGAGCTCCATGCCCGCGGGCACGGTGAAGCCGTGCACCATTGAGGCCAGCACCGCCATGTACATGAAGTACGACGTGTTGACAATCTTCCACGCCGAACCAAAGCCCGGATCCACGAGCAGATGGTGCGCCGACGCCATCGAGATAAACAGAATGTAGAGCACGAAGGCCGACCGGCTGACCTTCTCGTTGAGCACCACCGCACCGACCGTGAGCGCGCCGAGCATGTACCAGATGGCGACCATCGCGGCCACATTGATCTGCTGCGACGAGTGGCCGAGTGCCCACCAGAGCAACCGGTAGATCTCGGGATCAATCGCCTTGATCAGGCCGATCGACCACAGGAAGGTGGGGATATACACGGCGGCGCCGTGCACGAGCGTGATGACGGCGATCACCGCGGCAGTCATCGCCCCATAGACGACGAGCGGCATTGAACCGACGTACGTCTTTTCGCGCTTCGCAATGACGAGGGTGGCAAAGAACTGCCCCACCACGCCAAGTGCGCCGACGGCAAAGAAGATGACGCCGAGATAGAACAGCGGATGCGCCATGAGCGGCGGATACGAGGTAAAGAGCACGTCCGCGCGTCCGCTCCATTGCATCGTTTCAACCAAGAGCGCGCCGACCACCATCAGCCCGAAGTTGAACCAACCATACTTCGGTGCCGCGGGGCGGGCATCAAGCAACACCGTGCCAGCAAACCAGAGCACGGCCATCTCAAAGAAGATGATGAAGAAGATGAGCATGTTCATGCCGTGCACACCGAGGATGCGATAGTACCACACCGCCGGGAGCAGATGGATCGCTTGCCAGCGCGTGAGCACGAGCAGGAGCGCGGCAATAGCGCCCACCAGCAACGACACGACCGCGGCGACCGCGTTCACCTTCACGAGGCGTTCGGCGCTCAAGTCAATGCGGTGCCCTGTCGCGTTACACGTGCGGAACGGATACAACACGGGCGCGGTCATCGGTCACCTCCGCCGAGCAGAGTCGGACGTTGATTGTCGGCGACCGGCTTGTCGGCGGCGTCAACCACAATGACGCGACCGACCATGGTGTGGTGACCGATGCCACAGAACTCATTGCAGATGATGCGTAGATCGCCCGCGGACGTCGGTGTCACGCGTAGCGCGTAGTCATAGCCCGGCACGACCTGAAAATTGATCGAGAGCGGAAAAAGCGAGAAGCCGTGATTCACGTCGAGCGACGAGAGATGCAGCGTGTATTCTTTGCCGCGCTCGAGCTTGAGAATCGGATACCACTGAAAGGTGAGGCCGATGAGATAGACGTCGGCGCCTGGTGGCGGCGCGGCAATCGGGAGTCCGCGGTCTTCCCCAACTTTGTACTGCGTGGCGAACGCCATCGTGCGGGCGTAGAACGCCTTTGGTTCGACGCGTCGACGCGTACCGGACGGGTTCTGCCCGCCTTTCCAGTGCCAGAGCGGCATCATCGCGAAGAGCACCATGCACCACGCGAAGGCGATGCCGACCCACACGCGCTCCGCTTTGTGCGCGGGCTTCCACCAAATGCCGCGGACCGGTTCGAGCCCGGTGTGAACTTTCGTGAGCATTCGGGCCTCTTATGGTAGGGTGGCCGGCGGCATGGAAAGGATCTCCCACATGCCCCAGCCGGTGAATGCGACGAGCATCACGAGTAATCCGAGCCCGAGGAGCAGGAACACATTGTCGAACAGGCGCTGTCCGAGCGGAATCGGTTCAGACGAATCGTCGGCGTCATGCGGTGGTGCGGCCATCGGTCATCCTCCAAAGAGAGAGAACACGAGCGGCGAACGGGAATGCTACGACTTCTTTCGTGCGGCTTTACGTCGCGGGCCGGGGCTTTTCTTGCGGAGATCGGCGACCATCGTGCCGGAAAAGAAATCGGTGACGCCTGCGGCCACGCCCGACCAGCGATGGTGGGCGGCGCAGGGATGGCTGCCGCCGCACTCGGGGCGCCCGAACAGGCAACGGCGGTCACCGACCGGCTCAAATGGGGCCACGATCTGCGAGATGGCGAGCGCCTCGGGCGGTTTTGCGAGCTGGAATCCACCCTTGGGGCCGCGTTCCGACCGGAGTACGCCGGCGCGGGTGAGGGCGTGCAGCGTCTTGGATAAATAGTTGCGCGGACAGTCGAGAGCCGCGGCGATTTCATCGACGCGCACCAGGCGCTTTTCGTCGTGATCCGCGATATGCAACACGGCGCGGAGGGCATCTTGGGCGGTACTGGAAAGCCACATCGGAACAGCCACCGGGTGTAGGTTCTAGCATTCATCATGACGATATGATAAACTTGACGCAAGCCCTCACTATATGCAACGCCTCGCCCGCCTGACCCGCCGCTGCCTCGCCGCCCTCGATGCCATCGCCTCGAGGGTCTACGGCTGGCCGTGGAACCCGCTCCACCAGTCGGGAACCGTCGCCGTCGCGATGCTCCTCGTGCTCCTCGGGACGGGTATCTACCTGCTTCTCGTCTACCGGCTCGGCGCGCCGACTGAATCCGTGGCCCGCATCGCCGCCGACCCGTGGCTCGGATCCTGGATCCGCACCCTCCACCGCTACGCCTCCGACCTTTTTGTGCTCGCGGCCGCACTCCACGCCGCACGCATGTTCGCGCAGGGGCGCGATTGGGGCCCCCGCACACTCGCGTGGGTGTCTGGCGTCCTCTTACTCCTCCTCGGTCTCATCTGCGCGTGGACCGGCTATGTGATGGCGTGGGATACCTTCGGCGAACGCCTCGCGCGCGAAGGCGCGCGCCTCCTCGACGTCCTCCCGGTGTTCTCGGAACCGCTGAGCCGCATCTTTGCCGGCGACGGCGCCGTGCCAAGCGCGTTCTTCTTTGTGAATCTCTTCGCGCACATTGCGTTGCCACTCGGCGCGGGTGTGGGACTCTGGCTGCACGTCTCACGACTGGCGCGCCCCACGCTCCTGCCGCCCAAGCGCGTGATGTGGACGATCCTCGGCGCGCTCGCCGTCGCGTCGGTGCTATGGCCCGCCGCGCTCGGATCGGCTGCCGATGCATTCACGTTGCCGCTGTCCACGCCGCTCGATCTGGTCGCCGCGTGGTGGCTGCCGCTCTCCGAACGGATGAGCGCCGGCGCGGCGTGGAGCGTTGCCTCGGTGATATTCATCGCCCTGCTCCTCGTGCCACGGTTCAATCGTCGCCCGCGCACCGGAGCGTGGGCGCCGAGTCACGTCGATACGCGACTCTGTACCGGCTGTAATCAGTGCCCGCAAGATTGTCCGTGGGACGCGATCACCATGGTAAAGCGCGACGACGATCGGCCAACACTCGTGGCGCATGTTGATGCCTCGAAGTGCGTGAGTTGTGGTGTGTGTGCGGGCTCGTGCGCTCCAATGGGTGTGGGACCGCTCGGCCGCAGCGGCCGCGACCAACTCAGTGTATTGCGGACACGCATCCTCCCAGAGATCACCGCGCAACCCAGCGCGATTGTGGCGGTGTGCTGTGCGCAGGCGCCCGCTTCACATATCGCCGCACTGCGCGCACGCGGTGCCGCTATCCATGATGTGCCCTGTGTGGGCAATCTGCATTCGTCCGTGGTGGAACTGCTCGTGCGGCAAGGCGCGCGCGGCGTGATCGTGTGCGGCTGTCCGCCGCGCGACTGCGTGGGTCGCGAAGGCCCCAAGTGGCTCGGCGAGCGGTTCTATGCGCAACGCGAAGCCGAGTTGCAGCCACGTGTTGATACGGCGCGGGTGTGTGTCGCAACGCTTGCGGCCGGCGATCTCGCGGGCACACTCTCGGCGTTCGACGACTTTGCGCAGAGCGTGGCGGCGTTGCCCAGCCCAGACCGTGAACACGACGTGCAGTTGCAGGCCGAGTGCGAGCCGGTCGCTGCTGCGGCGCCCATCACGGAGGCCGCCCAGTGACGCCGCGTCAATCGCCAGTGCAACTCGCGCGCGCCGTCGTCGTGAGCGCGGTCGCCCTCGCGCTCCTCGCGTATGCCTCGGCCGTGCCGTGGTCCTATCACTCCGGCCATGCGGCGCGACTCCGCCTTTCGTGGAGCGCGCGCCCGGAACGCATTGAAACATGCCGCACGCTCTCAGAGGCCGAACTCGCGGCACGTCCCGCGCACATGCGGCAGCGCGTGGAGTGCGAGGGACACGCAGCGACCTACTTGCTGCGCGTGTCCGTCGATAGCCAACTCGTGAACGAATCTGTGGTGCACGGAGCCGGACTCCGCAATGATCGGCCGATGTATTTGCTCCGCGATGTGGATGTGGCGCCTGGCACCCGCCGAATACGCGTCAGTTTTACGCGTCGCGAACAGACGGACGATGACGCGGCAGCATTCGCGCCGGCCGCCGCTTCGGACGCCGACACGGGCATGTACGCTGGGCGCGCGCAGCGTGAGGCAACGGAGCGCGCGCGCCGAGCCGGTGCCGCCGTTCCGGCACAACTGGTGATTGACACCACGCTGACCTTTGCGGATCGTGGGGTGCAGGTGATCACCTTTGATCCTGAACGGCGATCGCTGCAGGTCACGCGTGGGCTACCGGCACGTAGTTCACCGCCGTCTGCCGCGCCTCACAATTAGCGAAGAGGCTTCGACGTGTCGTCGATCGTTCGCCGGTATCTGAAGACCGCCATTGTGTTTCTCGCGTGTGGGGTCGCGATTGGGTTGTGGATGCTTTCCGCGCGGGAGTTCGGCATCCCGTTGCCGCCGCGCGGCATGAGTGCCCACACCCACGTGCTCCTCGTGGGGTTCGTCATGATGGTGATTGGCGGCGTGGCGCTCTGGATGTTTCCACGCGCCGCCAAGGACGACGTTCGGTATAAGCCCGCGCTCGCGGAGTGGGCGTACTGGTGCGTGACGGGCGGTACGGCGCTGCGGGCCGCGCTGGAGCTGATGGCCGCCCCCGATGCTACATTCGCCATACGATTTGCGTTGATGGCCGCTGGTGTGATGCAGGCCACCGGCGTGCTGCTGGTTTTTGTGATGTTGTTGCCGCGCATTCGCTCGACGCTGCCCTGACGCGCCCCTCATTGGAGATTGACATGGCATCATCCAACTCAGCACGCCGCGAAGGACTGGTCATTGGACTCATTGCGTACCTGTCGGTGGCGGCGTTCTACATGGGGTTCGATCTGCTGGCGACCCGTGGGTCGTTCTTTACCGTGGACTTACTCGGCAAAGCGGTCTTTCAGGGACTCCGTGATCCGTCCGTGCTGCAATACCCGATCGCGCTCGACACCACGGCCATTCTGCAGTACAACGCGCTGCACTTTGTGGTGTCGCTGCTGATCGGATTGACCGTGATGCAGCTCGTGACGCACGCCGAACGGCATCCGCGTCATGCGCGGGCCGTGCTGGCGGTGATGGTGGCTGGACTGGTGCTGACGATTTTCGTGGTCGGGTTCCTGACTGAGCCGATCCGTTCTTCGTTACCCTGGTGGTCGATTGTGTCGGCCAATCTGTGCTCCACCCTACTGGCCGCATTCTGGCTGATGAAGCGCCGGAGCGGATTATGGCCGTTGTTTTTTGCTTCTGGCCGGCACGGAACGGCCTAGGCGGTTCCCGGAACGGGCGGCGCGGCGCTGCTCATGAAGGACAAAGCTAGACATTCTTAGGACAGCTGGCCGGCGGCCACCCCTCGACGGTGGCCTCTGCGGCCGCCGTGGAGCATTCGGCGTGTAACGGCGCGCATCCACCGGAAACTTCCGTGGATGCGCTTGCGTTATATGCAAGTACCCACTTGCATCCGCTCGCTCCCGCGCCCCAGCCCCTGATGACGACACCCACCCGCGACCACGTCCTCGCCGCCGCCGTTCGGCTCTATGCCGAACACGGTTTTCGCGGCACGACCACCCGCCGGATTGCCGAAGAAGCAGGCGTCAACGAAGTGACGTTGTTCCGCCAGTTCGGCTCCAAGACCGCACTCCTCCTTGAGGCCCTTCGCTCGCACGAGATGTTCAGTCGTGGCGCGAATGCGCTGCCGGATGCACCGGAGGATCCGCTCGCCGAGCTCACCGCCTTCGCGACCGGCATGCGCAAGGCACTGCACGGCACCCGCGCCACCATCCGTAAGGCGATGGCCGAGTTTGAAGAGAACCCGGAGATGCCGCGCTGCATGACGCACGGCGCCGCCGCCATTCACGCCGCCGTACAGAGCTACTTCGAGAAACTTGGCGCGCTCGGCTATATCTCCGACACCAAAAGCATTCCCGCCGCGAAGGCCATGCTGATGAGCGCCATCTTTCACGATGCGCTCCATCGCGACATTGATCCGCACAGCTTTCCGCAGCCTGCATCTGGTGCACCGGCCACCTATGCACGCCTCTGCTTGCAGTCGTTGGGTTTTCAGCCCGTCGCTGCTCGCCGGCCACGCACGGCCAAGCGCCGAGTGTCCTAGTGCATCAATTCCCCTGTTTGTTGTCGCCCCTCCGACTGACCACTCCGCGCATGTTTGCTTCCTATATATACGCCTCTCGAGCGACGCTCCTAGCCGGACTCCTGCTTCTCGCTGCACCGACCATCGGCGCGGCGCAGCAGGCACCGGCTCCTACCACCATCTCCCTCGCCGACGCGCTCACGCTCGCGGCCAAGGTGAGCCATTCCGTGCGCACGGCCGAAGCGGGTGTGCAGCGTGCGCATGGACAGCAGCTGCAGGCCAAGTCGCAGTTTCTGCCGCAGGTGAATGGCATCGCCAACTACCAGCGTACCTTCGAGAGCCAGTTCGCGGCGCTCTCGAGTGGCAGCAGTTCCTCCACGACCAGTTCGACAACCACCAGCACGACTAGCTCGAGCAGCTCCACCAGCAGCATCGGTAACATTTCCAAGATCTTTGCCTCGCCGAACACGATGACGCTGGGACTCTCGCTCTCGCAGAACGTCTTTACCGCTGGCCGATTGCTGGCAAGCGAAAAAGGCGCAGAGGCGGCGCGCACGGCAGCCGATATCAACCTCGACGCTGCGCGCGCGCAGCTCGCACTCGACGTTGCCCAAGCGTACTTCGACGCCGTAGCCGGTGAACAACTCTCGCTCATTGCCGACAGCACGCTCGCGCAGGCCGAACGTACGTTGCAGCAGACCACCGTCTCACGCCAAGTGGGAAGCGCCGCCGAGTTCGATTTACTCCGCGCGCGCGTGGCACGCGACAACCAGCGTCCGGCGTTGATTGCCGCGCGCGGCAATCGCGACGTGGCGTTGATGCGCTTGCGCCAACTGCTCGGCGTGCCGCTCAATCAGCCGCTCGCCCTCACCACCCCGATTCGCGACGAAGGCAACATTCCCGTGGCGTCGGCCGCGCTCTCGCAGCCGATCGACATTCCGGGCCGGCAGGGCGGACTCGTGCCAGACACCACGGTTGGCCGTCGCGCGAGTGTGCGCCAGGCCGAGGCGAATGTGGACGCGCAGCAATTCGCTTTCCGCGCCGCACAGATGAATCGCCTGCCCTCGGTGCAACTCAGCTCGAGTTATCAGCGCTTTGCGTATCCTTCGGGATTTCTGCCGGGCTCGCTCTCGGAACTGTATCCCAACTGGACCGCGAGTGTTGGACTCTCCTTTCCGGTGTTCCTTGGCGGCAAGCTGACGGGCGACCGGATGATTGCCGAAGCCAATGTGATCGAGGCGCGGCAGTCACTCGAGCAGGTGCGTGAGTTGGCTGCGCTCGATGCGCGCACGGCCGTCAACCAACTCGCGCAAGCCGAGGCGAGTTATGCCGCGAGTGTCGGCACCGATGAACAGGCCGCCAAGGCGTATTCGATTGCCGAAGTGCGCTTTCGTGAAGGGATCTCCACACAGGTAGAGCTGTTGCAGTCGCGCACGCAGTACGAGCAGGCCCGCGTCAACCGCGTCACCGCGGCACGCGATCTCGAAGTGGCGCGGCTACGCGTCGCCTTCCTCAAAGACCTTCCGCTCGGCACGGGCGCTGCATCGCAGCGTCCCGCGGCCGGCCGCTAAACGTGGATATCACAGTGACCAGCTCTCAGACGAGGATTTTCCCGATGTTTCGTAGCGCACGCGCTCCCGGCGCGATGATGGCAATACTGTTCGCGGTCGGCGTCGTGACCATGGCGGCCTGCGGCAAAAAGTCGGCCGATGCCGATATGCCACAAACCGTATCCTCCGTCACCATCGGCAGTGAGAATGTGGTGGTGGTCGGCAATGCGACGCTCAATAGCGGACCGACGATCAGCGGCACCTTAGCTGCCGAAAAAACGGCGAGCATTCGCGCCGAGATCGGCGGGCCAGTGGTGGCGGTGCTGATTGAGCCAGGTCAACGCGTGAGCAAGGGCACGGCCCTAGCGCGTATTGACGAAAGCGCGGTGCGCGAAGCATGGCTCAGCGCGCGTAGCGGCGTGACGCAGGCGACGATGGCGGCCGATAACGCGGTGCGGGATTTGTCGCGCGCAGAGAAGTTGCTTGCGGCTGGGGCGATTGCCGAGAACGCGCTGGAAGGCGCGCGTCGCGGCAACCTCGGCGCGCAGGCACAGTTAGAAGATGCCAAGGCTCGGCTCGCGAGTGCGCAGCGCAATCTTGATAACACGGTTGTGAAGAGTCCGTATGATGGCGTCGTGAGCGAGAAGCAGGTGAATCCCGGTGACGTCGTTGCGCCCGGCGCGCCGTTGTTCACGGTGGTGGATCCGAGCACGATGCGCCTTGAGGGTGCGGTACCTGCCGATCAGTTGGCGCAGGTGCGCATGGGCGCGCCGGTGATTTTTTCGATTACCGGATACCCCGGCAAGTCGTACACCGGAGCGATTACCAATATTTATCCGAGTGCTGACCCGCAGACGCGACAGGTGCGTGTGTATGTCCGTATTCCGAATGCGGCGCAGGGACTCGTGGCTGGACTCTATGCCACAGGCCGCGTGGCGAGCGTAACGCGCAATGGTCTCACCGCGCCGCTCACCGCCGTGGATCAGCGCGGCATCACGCCGTTTGTGGTGCGACTGAAGGGCGGGAAGACGGAGCGCGTGAGCGTGACGATCGGCGTGCGTGACGAGACCACCGAGCGGATGGAGTTGACGAGCGGCGTTGCTGCCGGCGACACATTACTCATTGGCGCCGCGCAGGGCATTACGTCGGGCACTCCCGTGAAGGTGGCCGTTCCGGCCGACAAGCCCATCGCGCCGAAGAGCTGAGGAGCCTCCGTGTTCATTTCTGATTTTGCAATCAAGCGGCCAATCGTCACCGTCGTCTCGATGGTGGCGTTGGTGGTGTTCGGGCTGTTTTCGCTTTCGCAGCTGCAGACGGATGAGTTTCCGGATGTGGCGCAGCCGATTATCAATGTGGCGATTCCGTATCCCGGGGCATCGCCCGATGTCGTGGAGCGCGAAGTCCTCGACCGCGTGGAAGAGGCGATCAGCGGTATTTCCGGCGTAGATCGTATTCAGGGTGCGGCGCAGGATGGCTTTGCGAACGTGACGGTGCTGTTTGTGTTTGAAAAGGACATTCAGCAGGCGTCGCAGGATATTCGCGACAAAATCAGCGCGATTCGTTCGGAGCTCCCGGCCGAAATGAAGGAGCCCGTGCTTTCGCGCTTTGATCCAGGCGATATGCCGATTGTGCAGTTGTCGCTCAACTCAACGGCGATCGATGCACCGAAGCTCACGCGTCTGGCCGACCCCGGCATCACGAAAGAACTCCGCGGTATTAGCGGCGTCGCTGAGGCCATTGTGGTGGGCGGTGTGCTCCGCGAGCTGACGGTCGAGCTCAAGCCGCAGGCGATGCAGGCGGCGGGACTGAGTGTGGCGCAGGTGGTGGGCGCATTGCAGGCGCAGAATCTCGCCGTGCCGGTGGGCAAGGTGAATGGCGCGCTCGACGAACGTTCCATTCGCTTGCGCGGCAAGCTCGAGACGCCCGAAGATTTCAACAACATTGTGATTGATCAGCGCGGGGGACGCACGATCCGCCTTGGCGAGATCGCGACGGCCAAGGACGGCACGCAGGAAGCGTCCTCGTCCGCGCAGTACGGCGACGCGAGCCAGCCCACGGCCCGTGATGCCGTTGGCATTATGGTCAAGAAGTCAAAGGGGTATAGCACGTCGCAGGTTTCGGCCAAGGTGCTCGCCAAGGTGAATGCGTTGCGGGCGACGCTCCCCGCCGGCGTGCGGCTCGATGTGATTCAGAATGCCGGTGAGCACGTGGATATGTCCGTGCGCAATGTTGAGGAGACGTTGCTCGAAGGCGCCGCGCTCACCGTACTCGTGGTGTTTCTGTTCCTGAACTCCTGGCGTTCGACGGTGATTACCGGGCTCGCGCTGCCGGTGAGCGTGTTGGCGAGCTTCATCGCCGTGTATGCGGGAGGCTTTACCCTCAACACGATGTCGCTCCTCGGCCTGTCGTTGGCGATCGGCATATTGATTGACGACGCGATTGTGGTGCGCGAGAACATCGTGCGCCATATCGAAATGGGAAAAGACCATTTCCGTGCCTCGCACGAGGGAACTGACGAAATCGGACTCGCCGTAGCCGCGACAACCTTCTCGATTATTGCCGTGTTCGTCCCCATTGGCTTCATGTATGGGACGGCCGGGCAATGGTTCAAGCCACTCGCGCTCACGATTGCGATGGCGGTGGCTGTGTCGTTGTTTGTGAGCTTCTCACTCGACCCGATGCTCTCGGCGTACTGGCCGGATCCGCAGACGGAAGCGCATGAGCGCGGCAATTGGATTAGCCGTCAGCTCGAGAAGTTCAATCGCTGGTTCGACCGGATGGCGGATAAGTACACGCGCGTCATCGGGTGGGCGCTCGACCACAAGTGGAGCATGGTGGGGCTCGCGACGGCATCGTTCGTGCTGGCGATCTTCCTGCAGGCCAAGTTCGGCGGCTTTGGTTTTGTGCCGAACTCCGACCGCAGCGAACTCACGCTCCAGGTGCAGACGCCTCCCGGTTCGAATCTCGATTACACGCGACTCAAGACCGAAGAAGCGGCGCGACTGGCGCGTAGTCATGGCGACCTCGTGCAGTACTCGTTTGCCACCGTCGGTGGCAGCAGCGCGGGCATGCAGCCTGGCACCGCGCTCGGCTCGCCGGACATTGGCAGCGTGTACGTCCGTATGAAGCACAAGTCTGAGCGTCACGTGAGTCAGACGGATTTTGGTGAGATTTTGCGTCGTGAAGTCAAACAGATTGGCGGCGCAACGGTGTCGGTGTTCACGGGCGGCATGGGCGGGTCGCGCAAGCAGATTCAGCTTGAGTTGCGTGGCCCCGATGCTCGCGTGCTGGGAACGCTCGCCGACTCCGTGATGCGCCTCGTACAGAAAGTTCCAGGCGCTGTGGACATTGATCTTTCGACCAAGGGCCAGAAGCCTGAACTCGAAGTGAAGTTGAACCGCGCGCTCGCTGGCTCACTCGGTGTGACGGTGGGGCAGGTCGCACAGTCGATGCGCCCCGCGTTCGCCGGAGTGGACGCCGGCGACTGGGTGGACCCGGCCGGAGAAAACCGAAAGGTGCGCGTACGGCTCTCGCCCGAAGCACGGACCCGCATTGCGGACGTGGAGCAGTTGCCGATTGTGGTTGGTGGCCAAGGGGGAGGCCGCTCGACGGTGATGCCGCTCGGGCAGATCGCAACGGTCACGCAGGGACTCGGCCCCGCCCTGATCAGTCACCTCGATCGCGACAACGTGGTAGTCGTCCAGGCCAACACGCAGGGCCGGTCACTGGGCGAAGTGAAAACCGATATCGATAAGGCACTCGCCAAGTTCACCATGCCGCCGGGTTACCGGCGCACGGACGGCGGCGAGGTAAAGGATCAAGCCGAAGTGTTTGGCAAGATTCTTGGAGCACTCGGCGTGGCCGTGTTGCTGATGTATTTGATTCTCGTGATGCAGTTCGGGTCGTTCCTTGAGCCCATCGCGATTATGGTGTCGCTGCCCCTGTCACTGATTGGCGTGGTGCTCGCGCTGCTGATCACGCACGACACGCTCAACATCATGAGCATGATCGGTGTGATTCTTTTGATGGGCATCGTGGCGAAGAACGCGATTCTTTTGATTGACTTTGCGAAGTGGGGGCAGGAGAACGGCAAACCGCGGCGGGAGGCGATCATTGAGGCCGGGCGGGTGCGGTTGCGTCCGATCATGATGACCACGCTGGCGCTCATTGCCGGCATGATCCCCGTGGCGATTGGGAGCGGCGAGGGAGCGGATTTCCGATCGCCTCTCGGGCGGGCGATTATTGGCGGGGTGATGACCTCCACCGTGCTGACGCTCGTGGTGATTCCGACGGTTTATGAGATTCTCGACGACTGGCGCCTGGCGCTGGCGGGGCTATTTGATATTCCGGTACGGCCTCCAACTGGGGAGTACATGGTTCCCAAAGAGGCGCGGAAGTCGCATTAACTGGACAAACTTAGGACGACAGGGCGAAGTGGAGGGGGGCGGCCGGTGGCCGTCCCCCTTTTTCCGTTACAAATGGCCGGATTGTGGACCAATCGTCCATCGGCAAAAAGGGCGGAGGGCCGCTAGCTCCGGGGCTCCCACGCCGAGGGTCAGTCGGCTTGGTGTCTAGGTACGGGCAGCCCCTTCTATATAAGAGGGGGAAGGGCGATCTGTCCTTCTTGCGCTCAGCGCGCATATTGTACACAATATTGTATTCCAAAAGTTTCCAGTATTGTGTAACACGGCCGACGCCGATGTTCCGGCGAGAGTTGGCGCGGCCTACGTACGGCTTCATCCCCACCACCACAGGAGTTGTCATGCTCTGGAATCTCGGCCGCAAGGGATGCCGGGCCGTCTTGCTGACTGTACTTGGAGCGCTCTCGCTTCAGGCGCAGGTAGCGACGGGTCGCATCACGGGTCGCATCACGGACAAAGACGGCGGCGCTCCCATTGACGGCGCGCAAGTGCTCGTCGAGGGCACGAACGTCGGCGCGATCACAGCGGCCGACGGCCGGTTCACGGTCACTGGCGTACCAACTGGGTCGCACCAGATCCGCGTGATTCGCATCGGGTATCAGTCGTCGCGTCTGGAAAGCACGACGCGGAGCGGCCAAGCGACGACGCTTGATGTCGTCCTGACCAAGGCGCCCTTCCAGCTGGAAGCGGTTGTCTCGACGGCCACCGGCCAGCAGCTCACGCGTGAGCTCGGCAACTCCATTGCCAAGGTTGATGCGGCGGCGCTGGTGAAGGAGCTCCCGATCACGTCGATGGAAGACGTGCTCAACGGGCGCCTCGCCGGCGTGTCGATGCTCTCGAACAGCGGCACCGTGGGCAGTGGTTCGCGCGTTCGTATCCGCGGCATCAGCTCGGCGTCGCTCTCGAACGAGCCGCTGATCATCGTGGACGGCGTGCGCATGGATAACTCGTCGCCCGACTTGGGCGGCTATATCGGCGGCGGCTCGCCGAGCATGATGAACAACTTGAATCCAGAAGAAATCGAGTCCATTGAAGTGGTGAAGGGACCGTCCGCGGCCACGCTCTACGGCACGCAGGCAGCCAACGGCGTGATCGTGGTCACCACCAAGAAGGGTCGTGCTGGGCCGGCGAAGTGGAGCGTGTTCAGCGAGACCGGCATGAGCAAGGATCCGAACAAGTATCCGATGACGTACTTCAACGCCGGCAAAACACCCAGTGGCGCGCCGACGATGTGCTTGCAGTGGATGGCCGCTTCGGGTATGTGCACGGTCACGCAGACCTACACCGCGGACTATCTCAACCAGCCTTCGACCACGCCGTTCTCCACGGGACACCGTCAGGCGGAAGGCTTCCAGGTGAGCGGCGGTACGGAGCTCTCGCGCTACTTTGTGAGCGCGGACATCAGCGATGAACGCGGCGTGCTGAAGATGCCGGACTCGCAGGTTGCGGCGCTGTTGAAGGAACGCGGCGTGAGCTCGATTCCAGTGAACCAGCTCTACCCGAACCAGCAGAAGAAAGCGAACATCCGCGTCAACCTTGGCGCGCAGCTCTCGCCGCACGCCGAGTTGAGCGTGAACCTCGGCTACGTGAATGGCTGGCTGCTGATGCCGCAGACCGGTGACAACCTCTCGGGCGTGATTGGCGCCGCGATCTTTGGCTCGCCGAATCCCGCGGCTCCCGATGCGTGGGGCTTTGCGCCGCCGAAGGACGGACTGGCCAAGGAGACCTCGCGTGCCACGAATGAGTTCTTGAATTCGGCCACCATCACGTACCGCCCGTTCACCTGGCTGTCGACGAAGGCGACGGCGGGCATGGACTGGCTGGCCTACGACAATATTGTGAACAACGCGAACGGACAGGGTAGCGCGTTCTCGGGGAACGATCGTGAAGGGCTCCGCACGATTGATCGCTGGAACAGCCTGCGCCAGTCGGTGGATCTCAATGCCGCGTCGAGCTGGAATATCAACGCGAACTTGACGTCCAAGACGGCGCTCGGCGTGCAGTGGAACAAGGATCGCCGCGCGGGCACCTTGAACTCGTCGCGCGTATTGCCGCCGGGTGGCACGACGATTGATGCCGGCGCCAACAAGACGTCGTCCGAGCGCACGATCGAGACCGCTTCGTTCGGTGTGTATATGGAAGAGACGGTCGGCTGGAAGGACAAGCTCTTTGTGACCGGCGCGCTGCGTCGCGACCAGAACTCGTCGTTCGGTGGTGACTTTGGCGCGATCCTCTACCCCAAGGCGACGGTCAGCTGGGTGGCGATGGAAAACGCCGACGCCAAGTGGATTAACCAGCTGCGTTTCCGTGCCGCCTATGGGCAGTCGGGGCAGCAGCCGGGCTTCACGGCCGCGATTACGTACCTGAACCCGGCCACGACGTCGCTGTATGGCAAGGGTGATGTGCCGGCCGTGAGCTTCGGCGCATTGGGTAACACGAAGATCAAGCCAGAGCGTTCGTCCGAAACGGAAATGGGCTTTGACCTGAGCGCCATTGAGAATCGCGTGTCGTTGCACGCCACGTACTACGACAAGAAGACCACCGACGCGCTCGTGAACCGTCCGTTGCCGGGCTCGCTCGGCGCCGGTGCGTCGCGCATCGAGAATGTCGGCGTCGTGACCAACAAGGGCTTTGAACTGTCGGCGCAGGGTCGTGTGATTGACCGCGGCAACTTCCAGTGGGACGTGGGGCTTGAGTTCTCCACGAACAAGAACAAACTGGAATCGTTGGCCGACGGCATTCCGCCGCTCACCGGTTTCGGTTATCAGAACCGGCCGGGCTATCCGTTGTTTGGACTGTGGTGGCCGAAGCTTGTGAGCTACAAGGACGCCAATAACAACGGCACCATCGAACAGAACGAAGTAGTTGTGACGGATACGGCGGTGTTCATTGGCTCCACCGTGCCGGAAAAGAATCTGTCGTTGAACAGCACCATTGGGTTGCTGCACAACCGCCTGCGCATCAGCGGCTTGTTGGACTTCCGCGGCGGCTTCGTATCGCACAACATCAACACGATGTTCATGTGCGCTTTTATGTCGAACTGCGCGGCGCTCAACGTGAAGGGGTACGACTTGTACGAGCAGGCGAAGGCCGTGGCCGGCCCGCGCGCCTTTGGCGCGTACGGTGAAAAGGCGGACTTCTTCCGTCTGCGCGAAGTGTCGGTGGTGTACGACCTCTCGCCGGAATGGGCTGCGAAGCTCAAGGCGCGTGGCGCGAGCGTCTCGCTCACGGGCCGTAACCTTGGCTTGTGGACGGACTTCACCTCGTGGGATCCAGAAGGCGTGGTGGCCGGTACGGATGCCTCGAACTACAACATGGCGCTGGTCGGCCAGCCGCGGATGTTTGCGCTCCGCATCAACCTCAACTACTAAGGGAGGCGAACGTGATCACGACAAAACAAACGGCACGGTTGCCGCAGCGCGCGCAGATCGTGCGCTGGATTGCGGCGGCGATGCTTCCCATCGCGGTCGTCGCGTGTTCTACCGAGACGCTCCTCAAGGCGGAGCACCCGGACCAGATTGAACCCGCTGGTCTTTCCACCAGCTTGCAGGGCGCGAGTGCGCTCTATGCCGGCGCCATTGGCGACTTTACGGTTGCCCTCGATGGTTCTTCGACAGGCGAAGGCGGCTATGGTCAGGTGCTGACGACCGGCTATATGACGGATGAGTTCGATTTCGGTGGTACGCCGCCGGAAATCCGTCAGTTTGACCTGCGGAGTCTGCTCGAATCGAACACGCTCAGTGAGGCCACATACATCGGGTTGCACAGCGCACGCGAAGCCGCGGTGCGCGCTGCCGGCGTGTTCAAGGCAATCGCCCCCACCGATCCGCGTGGTGGCGAGATGAAGGCGCTGGAAGCGATGTTGATCGTGCTCATGGGCGAGGACTACTGCTCCGGCGCGCCGATCAGCACCACGACGCCGACGCTCACGTATGGTCCGCCGCTCACAACCGTGCAGGCGATGACGCTCGCAGCGTCGACGGCTGATGCGGCACTGGCGCTGGCCGGTTCCGATGCTCAGGTGAAGAACCTGGCCGCGGTCACTAAGGCGCGTGCGCAGCTGGATATGGGACAGTATGCCGCGGCCGCGGCAACGGTGGCCGCAGTGCCCACGTCGTTTGTCTACTACGTGAAGCACGGCACCGCGACCGAGCGTCAGAAGAGCATCGACTTTACGTATGGCTACAACACGCATGCGTTCCTCGTGTCGAACAAGGAAGGCATCAACGGGCTGGACTTCGCTACGGCGAAAGACCCGCGCCTTCCGGTTGAAGGCAGCGGCGCGCCGTCGGATTTCGACCTCGTAACGCCGATGTACTTCTTTGCGAAGTACAACTCGCTGGACCACGCCGTGGTGGTATCGAGTGGTGTGGAAGCGCGCCTCATCGAAGCCGAAGCGGCCCTCAACGCGAGCAACACCGCGCTGTGGCTGTCGAAGCTGACCGAGGCTCGTGTGCCGTACGGCATGGCCGCTCCGGCTGATCCGGGCTCGGCGGCTGGACGCGTCGATCTCATGTTCCGTGAGCGCGCCTTTGCAATGTTTGCCACGGCGCACCGTATGGGCGACCTGCGGCGCCTGGTGCGGCAGTACGGCCGCGGTCCGGAGACGGTGTGGCCGACTGGCGCGTATCAGAAGAACGGTCTGACGCGCGGCACCGACCAGAACATGCCGGTTCCGATGACTGAGAAGAACAACCCCAGCTTCAAGGGATGCATTAACCGCGGGGCCTAAGGCTCACTCGCGTTACACAAAAGACGGCGAACTGGAGCGATTGCTCTGGTTCGCCGTCTTTTCGCCCACTTGCACGGAGTTTCCATGCGTCACATCAGATTCAGGTCGTTCGCCGCGACGTTTGCGGCGGTGCTGCTGGTTGGTTCGCTCGCGACGCCGCTTGCGGCACAGCAGAAGAGTCGCGCGCAGATGGTGTCGGCTATCGATTCGGTGGTAGCCTCATACTTGAAGGGTGGAAAGGCGGCGGGGATGTCGATTGCCGTGATCAAAGGGCGCGACACGCTGGCGCTCAAGGGCTACGGCTCTGCCGACCTCGAACTCAACACGCCGACGCCGGCGCGCGCGGTGTACGAGATCGGCTCGGTGACCAAGCAGTTTACTGCTGCCGCCATTCTGCAGTTGCGCGATGCTGGGAAGCTCTCACTTTCCGATAACATCTTGAAGTATCTCCCTGATTACCCGACGCAGGGGCACACCATCACGGTGGGGCAGTTGCTCGACCACACGTCGGGGATGAAGGACTACACCAGTCTACCGAAGTTCGGCACCATCGCCTCGCGGAACCTTCCACGGGATACGCTCATCGCGATGTTCCAGGCGGAGCCATTCGACTTCAATCCGGGCGAACTCCAGCTCTATACCAACTCGGCATACTTTCTTGCCGGGCTGATCATTGAGAAAACCTCGGGCGAGACGTACGCCGACTACATCAAGAAGCACCTCTTTGAGAAAGCGGGGATGCCGGATTCGCGTTACTGCAGCGAGTCCGCCATCATCCCGCGGAAGGCGCATGGCTACGACATGGGCGCCAAGGGACTCGAGAACAAGAGCCCACTCGCGCATGTGTATCCGTTCTCGGCCGGTTCGATTTGCTCGTCGGCGGGAGACATTGCTGCGTGGAACCGCGCCTTGCATGGCGGCAAGGTGCTCTCCGCCGCTGCATATCACGATATCACCACGCCGAGTAAGCTCAACGACGGCACCACGATTCGGTATGCCAAGGGGCTTGCCATTCACAAGTTCGACGGGCGTCGCGTGATCGAACATGGCGGCGGCATCAATGGGTTCTTGTCGCAGTCCACGTACTACCCCGATGACGACGCCATCATTGTGGTGTTGATCAACTCCGCTGGTCCGGTCGCGCCGGCCGAGGTCGCGAAGTCGCTGGCGAATGTGGTGCTCGCGCCCGTCAAGACGGTGTCGGCGACGTACACCGGTGATCTGGCGGCGTTTGCCGGCGAGTACAATGGGCCGGGACGTGGCCGGCCGTCGAAGATGACGATCACGGTAGTGAGTGGCAAGCTGCAGCTTGCCGCCGAGGGGCTGCCCAAGCCGCTTGAGCTCTCGTACCGCACGGGCGACTTGTGGGAGCACGATGACCAGCTCGTGACGTTCGTGCGCGACGGTGGTAAGGTCACCAAGATGAAAATCGACCAAGCCTACGGCTATTCGGTTCTCACCAAGAAGTAGTCACAGGCACACGCCGGACGGGGCCCGGACGCTCCGTCCGGCGTGTGTTTGCTTCTCCACGCAATTGAGGAACTGCCCCAATGAAATGGCAACGGATTGTCACTCTCGCGATCGTCCTGAGCACGCCGCTGGCGGCTCGCCTCGCAGCGCAGCAAGGGATTACTGCCGAGCAAGCGGTCGCTATGCGACAGCTTTCGAATGTGCGCATCTCGCCTGACGGTAAGTGGGTGGCGTACGTGGTGACGACGTCAGACCTCAAGGAGAGCAGTAAGAACGCTGATATTTGGGTGGTGTCGGCGCAGGGGGGCGAGCCCGTGCGGCTGACGAATAACAAGGCATCTGATGATCACCCCGCGTGGTCGCCGGACGGCAAGTGGATTGCGTTCATTTCAGCGCGCGACGGGAAGCCGCAGCTGTATCGGATTTCGCCCAATGGTGGCGAAGCGGAAAAGCTCACCGACAGCAAAACAGGCGTGCAAGACATTGAATGGGCGAGCGACAGCAAGCGCATTGCCTATGTGGCGACTCGTGACGCCACCGCCGACGAAGACCGGAAAGTGAAAGAGAAAGACGACGCCATTGAGGTGGATCACAACTTTGTGCCGGCGCGGCTTTCTGTGTATGACGTGACTGCCCGCACGAGCCGAGAGATTGTGAAGGGCGATTATCAGATCATTCAGATGGCGTGGTCGCCGGACGGCTCGCGCATCGCGTATACCACCATGCCCACGACGCGCGCCGACGACAGCCGCTTTACGGACGTGATGGTGGTGGATGTCGCCGCTGGCACTGCGCGCAAGCTCGTGGAGAGCGCGGGTCCCGATATGAATCCGTCGTGGTCGCCGGACAGCAAGTGGATTGCCTTTAGTACGAAGCCGCTCAAGAACGCGACGATCACGCAGTCCAAGTTGGTAGTGGTGTCGGCGAGCGGCGGAACGCCCCGCTCGGTGATTAGCGACTTTTTGTATGAGCCAGGGCAGTCGCGGTGGTCGCCGGACGGCGCCTCGCTCTATTTCTGGGCCAGCACGCGGACGCGCACGGAATTGTATCAGGTGCCTGTGGCTGGCGGCGCGGTGAAGCAGCTGTCTGACCTCAAGGGATCCGCTGGCATGTTCGGAGCTGGACAGCCCTCGCTCTCCGCAGACGGACGCACCATCGCATTTCCGCGCACGGCAATCGACACGCCAGACGAAGTGTATGTGGCATCGCTCGGCGGTGCGTGGGCGCAGACCGCGGTCACCAAGCTGCATCCGGAGCTGGCCGCCGTGCGCATGGGCGCCGGCGAAGTGATGCGCTGGAAGAGCAAGGACGGTATGGAGGCCGAAGGGGTGGTGGTGTATCCGGTGGGCTATCAGCCCGGCAAAAAATATCCGACCGTGGCAATCATTCACGGTGGCCCCTCAGGCGTGTGGGACGAATCGTTTGCCGCCAACTGGTATAATCCTGCACAACTGTACGCGAGCAACGGTTGGGTCGCATTCCTCCCCAATCCGCGCGGCTCGAGTGGCTACGGTGAGAAGTACCTCGGCGCCAACTTCCGCGATTGGGGCAACGGCGACTATCAGGACATTCAGACCGGGCTCGACTATCTCGTGAAGCGTGGCATTGCCGACTCCACCAAGCTGGCGCAGACGGGATGGAGCTATGGTGGCTTCATGAGCGCGTGGACGTTGACGCAGACGAATCGGTTCAAGGCGATCTCGGTTGGCGCCGGCCTGACCGATCTGTACTCGATGTATTCAACGAACGACCTGCAGACCGTGCTCGAGGATTATTTCGGCGGTGAGCCCTGGAACGACGAAGGCGCCTATCGACGCGCCTCGGCGATGGTGCACATCAAGCAGGCCAAAACGCCGACGATCATTCTGCACGGACAAGCCGATACGCGCGTCCCGATTGGGCAAGCGCAGGAACTGTACATGGGACTCAAGAAGAACAATGTCCCCGTGGATCTCGTGTTCTTCCCCCGCGAGCCGCACGGCCTGCAGGAGCCGCGGCATACGCTTGACAAACTGAAGCGTGAATACGAGTTCTTTGCGAAGCATGTGCTCGGCATTGATCCCGCGCCCAAGAAAGACTACGTGCCGTGATCGTCTGTTCGTCGGCGCGCCTGTAAGGGCGCGCCGACGAACGCCATGCGGTGCGCGCGCCCATCTGTCGCGCCGCGCCCCGTCCACCTATCTCCGTTCGGGGTGTTATGCGGTTCGTTACGGTATGCGCGCTGGTGCTATCGCTCTCGTTCGCCGCGGGGGCCCAGTCGGCGCCTGCTGCTGGCACGATCAACATTGGCAAGATCGACTCGATCTATTCTGGGACGCTCAAGGAACAGCGCCCGTATCTCGTGTACCTGCCGCCGTCGTACAGCGACACCACGTACCTGCCGCAGCGGTATCCCGTGCTGTACGTGCTCGACGGTGATGCGCACTTTCATTCGATCACGGGCGTGCTGCAGTTTTTGAGCTCCGCGACGAATGGCGTGCTCGCGATGCCCGAGATGATTGTTGTTGCCATTCCGAATACGGACCGCATGCGCGATTTGACGCCGACGCACACGGAACTGGACAACGATGGTAAGGTACAGGTCGCGCTGAAAACCTCCGGTGGAGGTCCGAACTTCCTCCAGTTTATTAAGGGCGAGTTGATTCCGCGTATCGAGAGCGCGTATCGCACGGCTCCCTATCGCCTGTTCGTTGGGCATTCCTTAGGCGGCATCACGGTGATTGACGCCCTGTTCTCGATGCCCACGACGTTTAACGCGTATGTGGCCATTGACCCGAGCCTCTGGTGGGACAACCGCGTCCTGCTCAGGCGGACGCAGGCAATGGTATCCAAGCCGGGCTTTGATGGCCGCACGCTGTTCGTTGGTCAGGCCAACTCCTTACAAGCGGGCGACACGACGGTGAACGTGCACTTTGCATCGATTGCACAGTTCAATAGCACCGTGAACACGTTGAACACATCCGGGCTGCGGTACGGATTCAAATATTATGGCGGGGATGATCATGGCTCCGTGCCGTTGATCACGGAATACGACGCGATGCGGTTCATTTTTGGCGCGTACAAGCCCGACATCTTTCGTGCGCTCGAGGATCCCTCGTATCTCACCGCGCATTTCGCTCGGGTGTCGGCGCAGATGGGTTATCCGGTGCACCCGCCCGAAATGATGCTGGACATGCTTGGGCACATTGAGATGTCGCGCGACACGACCAAGGCCATCGCGCTACTGCGCCTGGGCACGGAACAGTACCCGACCAGTGCCAATGCCTGGTCGAGCTATGGCGATGCGCTGATGGCCAAGCCGGACTCGAAGCAGGCGACAGCGGCGTTCGAGAAAGCGCTCGCCCTCAAGCCCGCCCACGCGCACGCCACAGAAATGTTGAAGAAGTTGAAGAAATAGCAGCGCGCTACTCCGCTTTTGGTATTTGCGTCTTCTACTCAACCGCCCCAATGCTCATTCGCCTAGCCCTGCAAATCGTCGCCGTCACGCACGTCACGCTCATTGATCCGGCGAGTGGAACTGCGAAGCGCGATATGACCATTGTTGCCGACGGCCACCGCATTACACAGGTGGCTACGGCATCGTCCGTCACGCCACCGGCCGGTGCCCGTGTGGTAGATGGGCGTGGGAAGTTCGTTATTCCAGGATTGTGGGATATGCACGTGCATCTCACTGCACCCGGTGGTCGCGGGCTCCTGGGGCTGTACGTGGCGCACGGCGTCACAGGCGTGCGCGACGTGGCTGATGACTTAGCCGAGTTGCGCGGCTGGCAGCGCTCCATTGGTCGCGGCGAGCTCGATGGGCCCCGGATTGTGATGTCGGGCCCATACCTCGAAGGGATGAATGTTCCGATTCCTCACTTGACCGTGCGGAACGTCGACGATGCTGTGCGCGGCGTGGATTCGCTGGCTCGGCTCGGAGTGGATTTTGTAAAGATTCACAATGGGCTTCCGCCAGATGCCTTCTTTGCGGCGCTCCGGCAAGCCAAAACTCGTGGGCTCGCGGTGGTAGCGCATGTCAACGTGCCGGTCACGCCGCTACAGGCGGCGGACTCCGGCGTTCGTAGCCTGGAGCATCTGTATGGGTTTCCCAACAGTTGCGCGGGTGACGATTCGGCCGTGGTGGCGGGCGCGCACTTCATTGCCAAATTTTTGATGGGCGGTTGCTCGCACGAGCCGCTCGCGCCGATGTATGCGGCCCTCGCGCGTCATACCGTGTGGGTCACACCGACGCTTATTGCGATGTCTGAGTTAAATGAACTGCGCGCTGGCGCGCCGTTGCCGAGTGATTCGCTTGTGGCCTACGCGAGCGATTCCTTGCGCAAGTTCTGGGAGATGGCGGCCGAGTTGCCTCCCAAGCCGACGGCCGCTGAACTGGCCGGTACGCATCGGCTATTTGCCAAGCGCGTGGCACTCGTGGCTGCACTGCAGCATGCGGGCGTGCCGATCTTGGCTGGGTCCGACGCGCCGGTCCGTGCGAGTATGCCCGGCTGGTCGCTGCACGACGAACTCGAGTGGCTGGTAAAAGCTGGGTTGACGCCGCTGGAGGCGTTGCGTTCAGCGACCAGCGAGCCGGCGCGCTATTTCGCGGCTGACTCGCTCGGCGCCGTGGCGCGAGGCATGGTGGCCGATTTTGTGGTGCTCGATGCGGATCCGCGGTTGGATATTGCAAACACGCGAAAGATTGCCGTGGTGGTGGCGAATGGTCGTGTGTATGACGCAGCCGCACGGCGCGAACTGCTCGCGCGTGCGCGCCGCGCCGCGGGGCATCAGTAGGACGATTCGTTCGACGGTAGGCGATGTGCGGTAGTTCCCGAACTCTTTCCCGAGAGCACGTTCATGCGTATTCGCTCAACTGGTTTTCTCGCCTCTATGGCGCTGCTCACCTGGAGCATGGCGCCCACCGCTGCGAAGGCGCAGGCGCCAGCGCCAGCTGATACGGCGTGGGATGCGACGAAAGCGCGCGGCAAGACCCGCGAGATCGACTTTACGACGACCGAGGGGACGTGGACGTCGGTCGACGTTTCGTCTGACGGCAAGTGGATTGTGTTTGATCTGGCCAGTCAGGTGTATCGTATGCCGGCCGGTGGCGGCACGGCCGAATGCCTCACGCAGAACAGTGGCGTGGCGTCGAACTTCCACCCGCGCATCTCGCCGGACGGAAAGTCGATTGCCTTTATTTCGGACCGAAAAGGCCAGTTTAGTCTGTGGGTGATGGACATTGATGGCGCCAACCCACGGCCGGTGGCGCTCGAAGCTGCGGTGCGATTCGCTTTTCCGCAGTGGACCGCCGACAACCAGTACATCATCGTCGCGCGCATGACCGGTTTTGGCACACGCAACCTCGTGATGTTTCACAAGGATGGAGGCACCGGCGTCACGCTCGTGAAGGGTGAGGTGGGGAAGATGCCGTTTCGTACGGCGATCACTGCGGACGGCCGTTATCTGTACTACGACGTGTACACGGCACATCCGACCGGTTTCTGGGGACAAGAGGACGTCCTGAAGGGCACGGTGCAGATCCATCGTTACGAAATGGCCACTGGGAATGTGCGGCCTATTACGTCCGGCGAGTCGCAGCAGCAGGACCGCGCGACCAGCGGTGGAGCATACGCGGCAGAGCCCAGCCCAGATGGACGGTGGCTGGCGTTCGTGCGCAAGGTGCCGAATGGCACGCTGGAATACAAAGGCAAGAAGTTTGGTCCGCGCAGCGCGCTCTGGCTGCGTGACCTACGGCTCGGCACCGAAAAGTTGATCATGGATCCGGTGGAGATGGATCTCTCGGAAGAGAGCATTCCGTTGAATGGTTCGTATCCCATGTATCGCTGGGCCGCGGACGGAAAAACCATTGTTATTCACCAGGGCGGTAAGATCCGCCGGCTCGACGTGGCCACCGGCGCCATTGCGACGATTCCGTTCTCGGCGCGCGTGCACCGCACCATTTCGGAGCAGGTGGCGACGAAGAATCGCATTAGTGACGCGGCCTTCGATACGCGCTTTATTCGATGGGCGTCGGCCGCACCCGACGGTAAGACGCTGGCGTTCCAGGCACTTGGGCGCATTTGGCTGCAGTCGCTGCCGGCCGGAACACCGCGTCGCTTGACGTCGGCCACTTTCGAACCCTTTGAGTTTCAACCCACGTGGTCGCCAGATGGGCGTACGATTGCGTTCACGAGTGTTGATGCGAACAATCGCGGCGCGCTCTGGCGCGTGGCGGCGACGGGCGGAGCACCGCAGCGCCTCACAAAGGAACTAGGTGAATATCTGAATCCCGCGTGGACGCCCGATGGCAGTCAGATTGTGGTAGCGCGCGGCAGTGGCGCGTCGGCCCGTGCGTCTTCCCTGAGCCGAGATGGCTACTTCGACATCGTGCGGATGCCGTCCACGGGCGGCGATGAAACCGATATCGCACAGCTGGCGGCCGGGCCGATGGGCTTCGCTGAGATCCGGCCGACGGTTGCGCCTGACGGGCGGGTGTACTGGTCGGCTTCCAAGGTCTTTGGCCCGCCCGACGGTAGTGGTCGTCCTCCCGTCGGCGTGGAAGTATCGTCGATGCGGCTGGACGGCACGGACCGCAAGGTGCACGCCAATGTGAAGGATGCTGACGATGCCGCGCTCTCGCCGGACGGTCGATGGATTTCGTTTATGCAGGGCGCGAACGTGTATGTCGCGCCGATGCCGGTTGGTGGCGCCGGCGATCAGGTGCCGATGATCGCGAAGGGAGGCGGTTCGTTCTCGGCGACGCCGGTGAGCACGGAAGGTGGGTTGTTGCCGCACTGGCGGAACGCGACCACCGTCGACTTTGCCAGTGCGAACCGGTTCTTTGCGTACGATGTTGCCCGCAAGCACACAGATACGATCACGGTGAAGCTCACTACGCCGCGCGCGATCCCGGCGGGTTCCATTGCGCTGACGGGCGCACGGATTGTCACGCTCGATCACGCGAAGGTGATCAACAGCGGCACGATCGTGGTGAAAGCGGGACGCATCACCTGCGTCGGTACCTGTAGCACGACGGGTGTAGACAAAGTCGTGAATGTCTCCGGCAAGACGATCATCCCGGGCTGGGTAGACATGCACGCGCATCACCATCGCGAGCATATGGGGATGATGCCGAAGAATGATTTTGAGTCGGCCATCTATCTGGCGTACGGGGTGACCACCACGAGCGATCCTTCGACGAACTCACTCGCCGCGTTCCCGAGCGCGGAGTTGGTGGAAGCCGGTGAAATGGTGGGGCCGCGCGTGTTCAGTGTGGCCGAAGCGCTCACCGAAGGTGACCGCGGGATGACGAACGACATAACCTCGCGCGACCTCGCGGTGAAGGATCTGCGTCGCCGCATGACATGGGGCGCTGTCCTGCTGAAGCAGTACCTGCAGCCCACGCGTCAGCAACGGCAGTGGGCCGTGGATGCGGCGCGCGAACTTGGTTTGCGCGTGACGGCCGAAGGAAGTGAAGACTGGAATCACAAGCTTGGTATGGTGATGGACGGACACAACGGTGGTGAGCATGTGACCGTGCAGTCGCCGCTCTACGCCGACATCACGACCTTCCTTGGACTGGCCAAGTACTTCTATTCGCACACGCCGCTCGTGAGTGGCTACGGCGCGTGGAACGAGGAATACTGGTGGCAGGAGAGTTCGGTGTGGCAGGATCCCAAGCAGGGCAAATGGATTCCCTGGCGCCAGCTCATTCCGCATACGCGGCGCTTTGTGATGCGCCCCGAGACGGATTACTCCAAGGACATCATGTCGCAACAGGTGGCCGACGTGATTGCCGCCGGTGGCTACTCAGCGGTGGGTTCACACGGGCAGCAGCCTGGCCTAGGGTCGCATTGGGATGTGTGGATGGCGGCGAAGGCGAACGGGAACATGACCGCACTCGAGATTGCGTCGATGCATGGCGCGATGTTCCTCGGCATGGAAAACGACATTGGGTCGGTGACTGTCGGAAAGCTTGCCGACCTGATGATTCTGAATGCGAATCCACTCGAGAATATTCGCAATACTGCGAATATCCGGTATGTGATGAAGGGTGGTACACTGTACGACGCTAACTCGCTCGACGAAATTTGGCCGCGCGCACGCGCGTACGGCGACAACTATTGGTATGTGAAGGAGATGTACGAGCCCAGCAACAAGTCGGTCATTCGGTAGGCAGGGCCAGTACTGAAGAACGGGGCGAGCGCTGAAACACGGGCGCTCGCCCCGAGGCCTTTCCCTCTGTTCTCTCACCCTCTGGTCACATTCTTATGCGTCGTTTCGCTGCAGTACTCACACTGGTTCCGTTCCTAGTCGCTGCGCAGTCTGCCACCGTTGCACGTTCCGCGGAGCGATACGATGTGGTGATTTCCGGAGGCCGCATTGTGGACGGCAGCGGCAAGCCTGCGTACGCCGGCGACATTGGCGTGCGCGGCGGTTGGATTGCGCGCATCGCGCCAGCGGGCGCGCTCAAGGGCGCCACCGCGACCACGCGTATTGACGCGACCGGATTGGTTGTGGCACCGGGCTTTGTGGACGTGCACTCCCACAGTTTGGAAGAATCGTTCAAGACGCCCAATCGCCTCAACGAGGGTGTGGTGCGCATGGGAGTGACGACGATCGTGGGCGGCCCGGATGGCTACTTCGCGCCGTTCCATATGCGCATGATCCTCGATTCGCTTCGGCAGCATGGGTCCGGTACCAATGTGGCGATGTACATTGGCCACAACGGCGTGCGCGAAGCGGTGATGGGGCACGCTCAGCGCGCTCCCACCGCCGACGAACTCGCGAAAATGAAAGCGATGGTGCGCGAAGGCATGGAACTCGGCGCCGTAGGATTGAGCACCGGCCTCATGTACGACCCTGGTATGTATGCCACGACGGACGAAGTGGTGGAACTCGCCAAGGAAGTGGCGCCGTTCCGCGGCATTTATGATTCGCACGTGCGCGATCCGGGACATCATCTGATTGAATCGGATCGTGAGACGATTGAGATTGGCGAGCGCGCTGGTATTTCGCCCAAGATTGCGCACGAAAAAGTGGTCGGGCTCGAGAACGCCGGGCTACTTGAGAAAGTGATCGGACTCGTGAACGCTGCGCGCGGGCGCGGCGTGAATGCGGTGACTGACCAGTATCCGTACGATGGTGCGGCGACGGCGCATGTTGAAGATCTCGTGGTGGTGCCGGATGATATGGCCAAGCGTCCCGGCTTTGATGTACGCGCTGCACTCAAAGACCGCGCGCAGCGTGCGTTGCTGAAAGTGGCGAGCGAGAACGGCGTGAATGGCGGCTTTGCTTGGCTCAAGGCCACCGGCTATTCGCAGATGCGCATCACGACGAGCGACGATGAGCCGGCCCTTGTGGGGCAGTACCTCTCGGAACTGGCCAAGGCGCGCAAGGTTGATCCGTTTGATCTCGTGGCTGACCTCATTCTCACGCCGAAGCACGCCGTGGGCATTACGCTCGGCGCGGTGCGCGAAGTGGATGTGCGCGGCCTGCTCGTGCAGCCGTGGAACATGGTGGCGAGCGATGGCGCCTATGTGGACTCCACGGAGGGGACGCGCGGCCATCCGCGTTCCGCGGGGACTTTCCCGCGCGTGCTTGGCCGATATGTGCGGGAGCAGCATGTGCTCACCCTTGAGGATGCGGTGCGCAAGATGACGTCGTTCCCTGCGGATTTCGTCGGCCTGCATGACCGTGGGCGCGTGCAGGAAGGACTGGCTGCCGACCTCACAATTTTTGACGCCAAGACGATTATTGATCGCTCGACGTGGAGCGCACCATCGCGCATGGCGACGGGCGTGGTGCATGTACTCGTGGGGGGCGTGGCAGTGATGCGGAATGGCGCCATGACCGGTGCGGCGCCGGGTCGGTTCCTCGCGGCGCGTCAGTAATAAGAAAAGCGACGGTCACCGCGCATGTGCGGTGACCGTCCCTTTTTTGTTTAACGCCTGCGCGGTGTTAGCGCGCGGCCCTTTTCGCCTTCGCGCGCCAGAGCATGAATGCCGGCACACCGAGCGCGACCATGCCGAGGCCAACTGCGGCGCGCCCCGGTTCCGCGATCACCGTGTTGCCCACGATCGCGACGGCGGAGAGCACAAAGAGAATTGGCGTCAGAGGATAGCCCGGCGTGCGGAACGGGCGCACGGCGCCTGGTGCGTTGCGTCGGTAGGCGAAGATGGCGAGCGCGCCGAGCGCGTAGAAAATCCATCCTACGAACACCACGTAGGTGAGCAGCTGCTCAAAGGAGCCGCTGGCGGCGAGCACCATCGCCCAACTGCAGAAGGCAACGATGGCGAACGCCGGCGTCCCGAAGCGCGGGTGAACGTTGGCCATACGCGAGAAGAAGATGCCGTCATTGGCCATCGCGTAAAACATGCGCGGCGCCGTGAGGGCGATGCCGTTGGCGGCGCTGAACATGGAGACCAAGATGATGGCCGCAATGGCTTTGGCGGCCACCGGTCCAAAGACGGCGCCTACCGCTTCGGCCGCAATGCGGTCACTGTGCGCAGCGCCATCGGTACCGAGTGCGGCGACGTAGGCAAAGTTGACGAGCAGGTAGATGCCGATGAGTAGCGCCGTCCCAATGACAATGCCGCGCGGGAAGGTGCGTTGCGGGTTGATGGTTTCGCCGGCGCTGAAGGTGGCGTACTGCCACCCTTCGTAGGCCCAGAGCACGGAGACCATCGCCAGGCCAATGCCACGCAGGAGCGAGGTGTCCACGGTCGCCGGCCACATCGGGGTAGTGGAGGCGGGGCCATTGCCAAGCACGAGGAGCAGGACGCTCATGATGGCGATGGCAACGACTTTGATGAGCGTGCTGACATTTTGTACGTCGGCGCCTTGGCGCGTGCCGCGCACGTTCACGAGCATCAGCACAACAATCATAAGGAGCGCCGTGATCTTGCCGGCGACGGGCGAGAGCTCCACAAACTGGCCGAGGTACGCCGTAAAGGCGACGGCGAGGGTGGCCATGGAGCCGGCGCTGATCACGAAGAAGGCCGTCCAGCCGTACAGAAAGGCGGCGAGTGGGCCGAAGGCGTCACGGATATAGATGTAGAGCCCGCCGGCCTCGGGGTTCATGGCCCCAAGCTCACCGTAGGTGAGGGCGCCGAGCAGGGAGAGGATGCCGGCGACGGTCCAGACGGCGAGGGCGACGCCGAGCGACCCCCCGCTGGCCCGCAGGACCGGGCCCGGCACGAGGAAGATCCCCGAACCGATGACCGTGCCTATCACCAGGAGGATGAGGTCACGGAGGTTCAGTGTGCGGGCGAGTGAGGGCATGCAGGCTCTGGCTGTAGTGTGAAAAGCGAAGATACGAGAAAGAGGAGCGGGCAGATAGTAGAACGGCTCCCGCGGGATCTACCGCGGGAGCCGTTCTCGTTCGGCCTACTCAGCTATTTGATATTCGGGTTGTTAAACCGCTCGACATCTGGGAGCGGGAGGCAGCGTGTGGTGCCGTAGGTACCGCCCTTGATGGGATAGGCGGTTCCGGCGGCAGGATTGAGCGCGACGTTAAAGCGCTGCATATCGTAGTTGCGGAACCCTTCGGTAAACAGCGCCCGGCGCCGTTCATCGATGATGAGGTTCTGAATGGACGCGGCGTCTGTTGCGCCGGTATAACTCAGTAGGCCCGCGGCGGTGCGTAGTGCGTTGATGATGCTGACGGCAGACGCCCCACCCTGTGCCTCGGCGAGGATCAGCTGCGCCTCCTCATACCGTGCGACCGGCATGGGAGCAGCGTCGCCTGCCGCGAACTTCAGCGGCACCCAGATAGGCGACTTGGCATCAGCTGGCCGCGTGCTGACAAGTTTGGCTGCCGAACGCGGATCAACTTCCCCACGATCGGTGACGAGGTTGCGTGAGTTCGCCTCGATGGTGTACGTGCCAAACTGTTGGGTGATAGCATAGATGCGATTGTACAGTCGGTTATCCGACGCATCGTTGCTCGAGTTGAGCGCGAACCCAACGGGGACGAGCGCGGCATCTGCCGCTGCGCCAGTCTTGTTCCCTAGGAAAAGACGCACACGTGCACGACCGACATACGCTGCCCGTAGAATGCTCGTATTCGAGCTGGCTTGAGCGGCGGTGATCGCCGCCGTGAAACGTGCTTCGGCGAGCGCGAACATCCCCGTTTGCTGCACTTCAGGTCCGAGATCGAACGCGGCCGAGCACATCGCCATTCCTAGGGTCGCGTAGGAAAAGCCCGCGTACAGATTGGCCTGCGCCAAGAGCGCCGTGCGGTTCGGGACCTGCGCGTCGGTCCAACTCGTGAGGTTCGTGACGGCGTGATCGGCGCTCCAACGTGCGGTGGAGAGCGGCGCGTAAATACCCGGTGTCTGATTGTCCGTGCAACTACCGGTGCCGTAGGCGCCGTTGGTTTGCGTATTGAAATCGCGCCGATCGTACGGCCACGCGGCGGCTCCCAGCTGTGCGTCGGCCAACTCGTCGCTGATGATGGCCTCCACGGACACGGCGGCACCGAACGCGCACTCAAAATCGCCAATGGCACTGTGCACCATCAGCACGGCGTTCCCCGGCTCGTTGAGGCGGCTCACCGGAACGTTCGCCGGTGCGACGACGTCGAGAAGGCTTGCGGTACTGCAGGCGGCCATCAGGGCGCCCGTCACATAGACCGCCATGATGGCGGTGATTGCCGTTCGGCGCAGCGCACATCGCACGACTGCGTGCCCGGCACGAAATACGGTGTGGGTGAATCTCATCGTAGACTTCCTTCTAATAGAAGTGAGGCGTCGTTCCCTGACGCGAACGCGCGGGTCAATAGCTCAGATGGATCCGGAAGACGAACGACGTGAGTTGCGGTAGCGTGGACTGATCGGTATTGACGGGAGAACCCGCGACAAACTCTGTTTCCGGGTCGAGTCCCGAGTATTTCGTCCAAGTACCAAGGTTGCGACCGGAGACGGTGAGAGCCATCTGCTTGGTGCCGAATCGGGCGGCCAAGCGCTCCGGTACGTCGTACGACACCGAGAGCTCGCGGAACTTGACGAAGCTTGCGTCACTGATAACAAACTCACGCAGCGTACCGTTGTTCTGCATTTGCGCGAGCACGGCAGGATTGACGGTCTCTGGCAGTAAATTCTCGAGGCACGTGTGGAAGATCTGGCAGCGTGCACGGAGGTTGTTGTCGAGGCGTTTGTAGTTCTGTGAGTAGTTGAACATCGCGTACACGCGGAAACTGCCGTAGCGCACCGTGTTGGTGAGCGCTCCCTCGACGGCGGGAATAGAATGTCCGAGGTACACTTTTGGTGCCTGGATAGCTCCGCTGGCGGCATAGCAGGAAATGGGCTGCCCCTTGCCGTTGTCACACATCGGATTGATCGCCTTCTTTGACGCGGCGTCGTAGGTGGCGCTCAAGATTTTGTACGAGAACCAATCGAAGGGTGCGTACCCGACGCGGTGCGATGCCGATCCAAGATCGATCGTCGTGTCGGTGCCGTTGAGGCGTTGAATCTTGGAAGAATTCGTGCCGATGGTAAAGTTGACATCCCATCCGTAATTGCCTTTGTCGATGATCTGTCCCTTGAGTCCGAGTTCGACGCCCTGCTTGATGATTTCGCCGGCGTTGAAGAATTGATTCGTGGCGCTGAATCCAGAGCTCGGGGCCACTTGGCGCGAGAGGATCGCATCGCGCGAGTCGTCGTGGAAGTAGGTAAAATCCACACCGAACCGATCCTGCAGCAGCGCAACCTCGAATCCGACTTCCGTGCCGACCACGCGCTCCGGCTTCAGATTCGCGTTACCGATAGAGTTTGCCGTCAGGATACCTTCCCCATTGGGGCCTGCGACGGGGCGCAACGTCTGCAAGGCGGTCAGTAACGCCGGTTGTTGCCCCGACGCACCAAACGCACCACGCACGCGCAGACTGTTGATCCACGACGGCAATTTGGTCCGAATAAACGGATCATCGCTCGCGACGTAGGAAACGCTCGCCTTGGGATACGTGACCCAATGCACTTGGCTTCCGAACGAACTGTTGTTATCGACACGCATGGCTACCGTGACGAACAGACGATCGCTCCACGCGAGTGCTTCCTGCGCATAGAAGCCGAGGGTGTTGTTGGCCGACCAGCCGTCGGACAGGTTCAGCTTTTGGCCAGCAGACGAAATCGTCTGAAGCCCAGGGGCCGGGAAGAAATCGCCTTCTCCAGAGATGAATTGATCGTTGCGGGTGTAGTACTGCGTGCCGACCGACGTCTTCGACGTCGTGGTGGGATTGATATTGAAGCTGGCGCTCCCCGTATAGTCGTACGTGTTGTAGACCGCTTCGTGCTGGTTATGGAAGCGATAGCCGTTCGCGTAGGTACCCCAGAAGTAGCGCAGCGTGTCATTCGTGAGATACGGCAGGTATTCGACGTTGTTTTCTAGATTGTAGTCGGTGCCGATCTTGAACCGGTGCGACATCCACGTAAACGGCTTGTAGTCGAACGTGACGCTGGCCGTGAGGCGGTTCAAGTCTTGCCAATCCTGCATGGCTCGGTCCGCTTCGGGCGGCGCACTCTGGAACCCACGGACCCAGGTGCATCCTACATCACCGGCGGGGCAGAACTGGGCGAGGTTGGCGGGGTTCGAGAACACCGACGCCCACATAGCCCCGCCGCAACCGGCTTCGCAACTCAGCGTCGTGCGGCTGTTGATATAGCCGAAGTTTGTGGCAATATCGACTTTTTCGCTCGGCGTGATGTTCAGGTTGGTGCGGAAGCTACTTTGCCGACGCGCGTTGTTTGTCTCGGCCCCTTCGTTATTGCTGATCTCGCCGGAGGCAAAAAAGCGGAAGAGTCCGTTGCCACCACTCACGCTGCCCGACATGTCTCGCATGTTGCCGGTGCGGAAGATCGGGGTGCCCCGCGCGTTCTCCTGATTGACCACGTTGAGCCCCAAGATGGTTCCGGTCCCGCTGGTGCCGCACGCCGTGGGCGACGTTTGAATGCAATAGTTCGTGGGAATTCGCCCCGCAGCATTCTGGAACCAGTTGCTCCCCAGCTGTGTGTCGAGGGTGTACTTCGTGGTTCCGGTGGCGCCCTTCTTGGTGATGATGTTGATCACGCCGCGCGCGGCTTCAGTGCCGTACAGTGTTGCGGCCGCGGGGCCTTTGAGCACTTCGATACTTTCGATCTCGTCGGCACTAAAATCGTTGAGGCGCGAGACGACGCCGGAACCGAAGCCCTGAATGGCATTTCCGGTTCCCGTCTGGTTATTCACACGAATGCCGTCCACATACACGAGCGGCTGACTAGAGAGCGAGAAGGTCCCGAGTCCGCGGATGCGGATATTGGACCCGGCGCCGATCATGCCGGTGCCTGGGAGTACGACGACGCCAGGCGTGCGACCGCTGAGTAATGCGTCAACCGATGTGACCGGCGCATTCGCCTGCACTTCGCTCGCGCTGATGGTAGCGACCGCCGTGCCGAGCGCGCGCTTTTGCTCGCCCCCGACTGTGCCGGTGACCACCACTTGATTGAGTTCAATCGGCCGTTCCGCGAGCACGAATCGCGCGTCGGTCGCACCGACTCGCACCGTGAGGGTGAGTGGCCGGTAGCCGAGCATTTTGGCGTTCAGCGAAACCGACGCGCCCGAGAGGCCGCTAATGCGGAAGCGGCCCGACCCGTCGGAGACGGCACCCTTGCCGACCTCTCCCTCGACGGCGATCTGTGCGCCGGCGATCGGAAGTTGCGAACGCTCCGCGACGACGGTGCCGCTGATCACGCCGGCCTGCGCGTGCGCCGTTCGTGCGAACCCACCGCTGACGACGAGTATCGTAGACAACACGACGGTGACGCGGGAAAGCCTCCCTCGCATCAATAACACCCACGCGCGAGCGGAGATGCCCGCCGACGAAACCACGCTGTTTCGGAAGACCATGCTGCCTCACTGGTAGACTACAGCGATGCGTGCACTTTGCGCGACGGAGCGTCGCGTTAGCGCCTCAGGGGGGGAGAGAAGTCGAGCGATCACTTGCGCGACATCTCTGTTTGTTCACAGATTTGTATACAAAAGTGTCCAGAAGATTTTGGGTGGGCGCAAGAGCACGCACACCGCTGCGTGGGTTAGTTCCATTCCCGAACGTCGAGCGCTGGAGGTTCTTTGAAAAGTCTTGTCCAGTTTCCCCTTTCGATTCACCGTGTGCGCGTTGCTCGCGCTGTGCTTGCGTGTACGGGTGCCGTGGTGAGCCTGGCGATCTCAATCCCCCGCGCCGCCACCGCACAGGCCCCTGACTCCGTCGCCGCCGAGGCGCGCATCGCCGCCGTCACCGCATCGCTGACGCGGTTCGTCGAGCACGAACGCGCGCAGAAGGGAATCCCGGCGATTTCCGTGGCGCTCGTCTCGGGCAACCGCGTGCTCTGGGCGCGAGGCTTTGGCTGGGCCGACTCGCTCGCCGGCACAGCGGCCACCGCCAACACGGTGTACCGCGTGGGATCGGTGTCTAAACTGTTCACGGACATCGCGATTCTGCGACTCGTGGAGCAGCGGCGCCTCAACCTCGATACGCCGATACAACAGTACCTCCCGGATTTTCATCCGCTGAATCCGTTTGGCGGCAGTATCACGATTCGCTCGCTCACGGCGCATCGCTCTGGGCTCACGCGTGAGTCACCGGTCGGTCATTACTTCGATGATACCGGCGTGACGCTCGCGCAAACCGTCGCCAGCTTGAATAGCACGACGCTCCTCAGGAAACCGCTCACGTACGCGGCCTATTCCAATGCGGGGATCGCGGTACTCGGCTATGTGCTGGAACGCCAAGAGAAGCAGTCGTTTTACCCGTACCTCAAGCAAGCGCTGTTGGAGCCGATGGGGCTCACGCAGAGCGCCTTTGAACCATTGCCGGCGATCAAGGCGCGACTGGCCCGCGCGTATATGTGGACGGTCGACGGTCGCCGCACCGAAGCGCCCACCTTTCAGCTTGGCATCGGGCCCGCCGGCAGTATGTACACCACGGTGCTCGAACTCAGTCGCTTTCTCTCCATTCTATTTAATGGCGGCGCAACGCCAGAAGGTACGCGCATTGTGAGCCGCGCTACACTCGACACCATGTGGACGCCGCAGTTCGCGGCACCGGGCGCCACCAGTCGGTTTGGTATTGGCTTTGCGCTCGGCAAACTCGATGGCCATCGCACCGTCGGTCACGGCGGCGCCATCTATGGATTTGCTACCACGCTGCTGGCCTTGCCGGATGATTCGATCGGTGTGGTCGTCACCGCGACGCTCGACGGCGTGAACACCGTCACGGATCGCATTGGAGCGCAGGCGATGCACCTGATGTTGGAACAGCGTGCTGGCCGTCCGATTGTGGACGCCGACACAACCGCGGCGCTGGCGCCAGGGCAGGCGCTGTCACTGATCGGGCGCTACGCGAATGCGCGTACGGCGATTGATCTGGAAGAATCCGAAGGGCAGCTGTTCCATACGCCGGTGGGTGGCGGTCAGCGCGGCGAACTTCGACTTGCCGCATTGCGTGCGTCAGCGAATGGCACAGGCCGCGCACTCGAACTCATGGTGGACGATCGCCTCGACTATGGCACGCGCGTGCACGTGCTTGCGGACCGACGCCTCGTCATCGGCACCGACACGCTCACGCGACAGGCAACGCCTGGGTCCGACGTCGTCGCAATGGTGACGCCGCGTCCGGCCAAGATGGCGGCAGAGTTCGCCAGCCTCGTGGGCGAGTACGGCTGGGATCACAATATTCTGTACATCCGTGAACGCGACGGACAGCTCCGCGCGCAGATCGAATGGTTCTTTGACTATCCGCTCACGCGCGAATCTCGCGACGTCTACAAGTTTCCCAAGTCGGGCCTGTACGACGGAGCGGATGTAAAGTTCACACGCGACGCAAACGGCCGAGCCACGGTGGCCATCGCGGGCACCGTGCCATTCAAGCGTCGCACACTGCCAGGCGACAACGACGCGATTAACTCTCGCACGCCGCCCGTGCGTCCCGCAGCGGAACTGCGCCGAGAGGCGCTCCTGGCGTCACCGCCGCGTGAGCCAACGCCGGCGCGGGCCACGGACTTAGTGGAACTGCAGACGCTCGACCGCACCATCAAGTACGACATCCGCTATGCGACGTCGAACAACTTTATGGGGACGCCATTCTATTCGTCGGCGCACGCCTTTATGCAGCGCCCGGCCGCCGAAGGCGTGGCGCGCGCATCGGCGGCGCTCCGGAAGCTCGGGTATGGGCTCCTGATTCACGATAGTTACCGTCCGTGGTATGTGACGAAAATGTTCTGGGACGGCACGCCAGCAGACAAGCACGTGTTTGTGGCCGATCCGCAGCAAGGGTCGCGACACAACCGTGGCTGCGCGGTGGACCTCACGTTGTACGATCTGAAAACCGGCGCGCCGATCAACATGCCCGGCGGCTACGACGAAACGACTGACCGTTCCTACCCGCTGTATCCGGGTGGCAACGCCATGCAGCGGTGGCATCGCGACCTGCTGCGGCATGCGCTCGAAGCGCAGGGGTTCAATGTGTACGAAGCGGAATGGTGGCACTTCGACTACAAGGACTGGCGCAGTTACGGCATTGGCAATCAGACGTTTGAGCAACTGCTCAGCGCCAAGAAATAAACGCCGGCCTGTTGCCGCGCGTCACTCAGTCGTCCCCACCCAGAGGTCTCTGTATGCGTCCATCCGCTCTTCGTACCGCCGCCGTCGCACTCCTCTGTTCGGCCTCTCTGGCGTTGCCTCTGGCCGCGCAGCAGCTGACGCTCGAACAGCGGATTCAGCAAGTGATGGACCGCGCCGTATTCACACACGCGTCGTGGGGAATAGAGTTCTACGATCTCGAAGCCAAGCGCACTGTGTACTCAGTGAATCGCGACCGATTGATGGTGCCCGGTTCCACGACCAAGCTCCTCACCACCGGTACGGCGCTCGAGCTACTCGGAGCCGATCATCGCTTTCACACGCGGGTGTACCGCACGGGCCCAGTGGTGAAGGGTACCGTACAAGGCGATCTCATTTTGGTCGCATCGGGTGATCCGAATCTTTCTGGGCGCCTGAATGCCGATGGCACGCTCGCTTTTACCGATCATGATCATTCGTATGGTGGCTTGCCGCTCGAGGCCGATCCACTTGCCGCGCTACGCGGGCTCGCCAAACAGATCGCGGCGAAAGGCATTCACGCGGTCACGGGGCAGGTGATCGTGGACGCTTCGCTCTTTGCCGAGGGCGAGAAGGAGCTCGGCACGGGCGTCACGATTTCACCGCTCGTGGTGAACGACAATGTGATTGACATTGTGGTGGCTCCCGGCGCGAAAGTCGGTGATGCGGCTCGCGTCACGGTGTCGCCGCGCACCGCGTATCTCACCGTGACGAGTCGGCTGACGACGGGCGATTCTGGAACAGCGCCAGTCATCAAAGCCGTGGAAGACAGCACCAACCGCGATGCCCGCACGATCACCGTCACCGGACGCGTGCCGCGCGCGGCTGCGCCAGAGAACATGCGCTGGGCGGTGCCGACGCCGAGTCGTTTTGGGGAGTTGACCTTTGCGGCGATACTGCGCGAGGCCGGCGTGCGCGCCCCGGCTCGCGTGACCAAGCGTCACGTAGATCTCAAGGCGCTGGCTACGAAGTACGCGGACAGCACGGTGGTAGCCGAGCACGTGTCCGCGCCGTTCACGGAAGAAGCAAAGGTCATTCTCAAGATGAGCCAGAATCTTCACGCGAGCATGATGCCGTATGTAGTGGCAGCGATCAAAGCGCCGAGCGATACGACGAAAACAGGGTTCGATCTCGAACGTGCCTTTCTCGAACAAGGGCACCTCGATATTGACGGTGCCGTGCAGGGCGACGGTGCCGGCGGCAACGCGTACTTCTCGGCGGCGTTTATGACGCGGTATCTCGAGTACTGCGCCACACGCCCATGGGCCGAGGCATTCCAGCGCGCGCTTCCGATTCTGGGCAAGGACGGCACGCTCGTCGACATTCAGACCAAGTCACCGGCAGCTGGCAAGGTGTATGCCAAAACCGGAACCTATGGATCGTACGATCCGTTGCACCGCCGCCAGCTCATTCACGGCAAAGGACTCGCCGGCTATTTTACTTCCAAGAGCGGCCGTAAGATTGCCTTCGCGGTGTATGTGAACAATCTCGCCATCGCCAAGGGAGATCCCGCGCCGTTCGCCGGGCAGACGCTTGGTGAAATCGCGGCACTGGGTTGGGAGTTCATTCCGTGATGCTGTTTTCCAATCGCATTCCTTCTCACTCGTCACGCTGACTTTTCTATGAAACGCTGGATCCGCCGCATCGCCCTTGGCTTTGGCTCCCTCATTGCGATCGTGTTGTTGACGGGCTCCATCTGGGAGCGCGTGTCACGATCCAGCGCGGCGAAGGATTTTCCGGTGGCGGGGAAACTCGTCGACATCGGTGGCCGCCGAATTCAGATTGACTGCCGCGGCGAAGGATCGCCAACGGTGGTGCTCGTCTCCGGTCTCGATGTCGGCGGCTCCTTGAGCTGGACGGCCGTGCACGATTCCATCGCGCGCACCACGCGCACCTGTGCCTATAGTCGTGCTGGCATCATGTGGAGCGATCCGGGGCCGGCGGTAACCTCGGCCAAAGGCGTCGCGGACGATTTGCATGCGACGCTCGAAAAAGCGGGCGAGCACGCTCCGTTTGTGATGGTGGGCCATTCGCTCGGCGGCCCATACATCATGACATACGTAAAGTATTTCGGCGATCAGGTGGCCGGCGTGGTGATGGTGGATGCGTCACACCCCGATCAACTCGAACGGTTCAAGGTGATTGCGCCCGCGTCGGCCGACATGCTGGCCATGAATCCGCTGAAGGTGGGCGCCGCGCTCAGCTGGACCGGCCTCCTGCGTTTCCTAACGCGGAGCACGCCGGCAATGCCGCACCAAGACATGGCGGGCGTCCATGCACAGGGCGCATATATCAACAATTCGATCATCGGCGCCCTCAAGGAAGCTGACGCGCTCGCGCCAACGCTTGTCGAAGCGGGCACATTCCGCAAGCTCGGCGCCCGCCCGCTGGTGGTACTCACCGCGATGTTGCCGCTCTCGCCCGCCGAGCGAACGATGATGAAGCTCAACGACGATGGGGCCAAAGCCTTCAAGGAGGCGTGGAAGGCGATGCACAACGAAGAAGCCTCGTGGTCCTCGCGCAGTGAGCACATTCTGGTTCCGGATGCCTCGCACTATCTCCAGTTTCTCAAGCCGGAACTGGTGATTCGTGCCACGCGTAGCGTGGTGGATAGTGTGCGCGCCACGGGTCATCGTAGCTCAGAATAAGGTGCGACGTACCGCGGCTGTCCCTCTGGCACCGCGCTGCTCTGTATTCTCGCCACAGGTCAGGCTCTTCTTATGAAGCTGTTCTCGCGCGGCCCAGCGCTCGCCACCACCGCAGCGCTCACGGCGCTCTGCTCGGCACTTGTGATTCGCACCGCGACGCCGCCGGCGGTCGTGCCCGCATCGGCGCCAGCCGCCGAGTTCTCCGCGGAGCGCGCGCTCCGGCACGTGCGCGTAATCAGCGAGCGTCCGCACCCAACAGGCAGCGCGGACAACGTGCGCGTGCGCGAGTACGTGATGGCGGAACTCACGGCGCTCGGACTCGAGCCGCAGCTGCAGACGACGACGGGCGTTGGGACGCGCTATCAGGTAGCGGGACGCGTGACGAATGTGCTGGCGCGCATGAAGGGGCGTACGCCCGGCGGGCCCGCGTTGATGATTGCGGCACATTACGATGGTGTGGGCGCAGCCCCAGCCGCCGGCGATGATGCCGCTGGCTCTGCGGCGTTGCTGGAGACACTCCGCGCGTTGAAAAACGGAACGCCTCCCGAGCACGATGTGATTGCGCTGTTCACCGACGGCGAGGAGATGGGTTTGCTCGGCGCCGCCGCATTTGTGCGTGAGCATCCGTGGGCGCACGACGTGGCGATGATGCTCAACTTTGAAGCGCGCGGCGATTTTGGACGATCGATGATGTTTGAGACCGGCACGGGGAATCTCGACGCCGTGCGCGTGTTGCGTACGGTGCCAGATGTTACCGCCAGCTCGTTGACGGTGACGATTTATCGCTCGCTGCCCAACGACACCGATCTCTCGGAGTTTTCGATACTCGCGCAGCCGGCGCTGAACTTTGCCTTCATTGGCGGCGTGACGCGCTACCACACGTTGCACGATGATCTCGCGCATCTCGATGCGCGCAGTGTGCAACATCATGGCAGCCAAATGCTCGCTCTCACGCGCGCCTTTGCCGCGGGTCCGCTCCCGAGGCCTGTGACGGGCGACGCGGTGTTTTTTGATTTTCCGTTCCTTGGCATCATCGCGTATCCCGAACGTTGGTCGCTGCCGATTGGTCTCGCGGCCGCGGTGCTCGTGGTGCTGGTGCTGGTGCAGGGACGCCGCCGCGAACCGCGATGGGCACTGCACGTGACGATCGGCGCAGTGGCGACCGTGCTCGCCGTTGTTGGGAGCGCGGCCACCGCACATGCGGCGAGCACAGCGCTCGTGCGACTGCATACGGCGATGGGTTGGGGTGGCGCACCGATGTGGAGTGGTGTGTACGCGGTGGCGTGCGCGCTATTGGCGTTCGCCGTGACGGCCGCGGCGTGGGGCATTGCGCGCCGCTGGGCCAGTGCGGCTGCCGTGCACGCGGGTGCTCTGCTCATCTGGACCGTGCTCGCGGTGGGCGTCTCGTGGAAGATTCCCGGTGCGAGTTTTCTATTGGCGTGGCCTCTGGCCGTTGTTGCGGCCGCCGTGCTCGCACGGCGCGGCGCGATCGCCGCGCAGTGGATGGGCGTCATTGTGGCCACGTCGTTGCTCGTGCCGCTCATCTACTCAGTGGGCGGTTTCACCCTGCCGCTGAGTGGTGCCGGAGCCATTGCGCTCGGCGTGTTGGTGGCGCTGCTCGCGATGTTGCTGACGCCCATGCTCGAACAGATGGCTGGCGATACGCGAGGTGCCTTCGTGGGGACGGTACTCGGCGCGTCGCTCGCGATGAGCGTGGTCGGGATGATCACGGTGCGGCCGAGTGTGGATGAGGCGACGGTGGCCGATCTGACGTATGCGGTGAATGCCGATAGCTCGGGTGCGTGGCTCGGGGCCGCTGCCGATGTGTCGTCCGCCTCGTCGTGGGCGTCGCAGGTGCTTGGCGCCGAACGCCGCATGTTCAGCGGAACGAAGGGCGATTCCGCCGCGCCCGCTTGGTTGGTGCCGTCGATGGATGGGCGGGTCAAGTTTGCCGCGCGTGCGGTGCCGCGTGTGGAGCTTCGCGGGCCCGAGGCGAAAGTGATCACCGATTCCGTGACGGCAGACGGTCGTCACTTGGTGGTGCGCGTGACGACGGCGCCTGGCACGCTGACGGTTGGCTTGCGGTTGTTGGATGCTCGGGTGTCGAAGGCATCGGTGGACGGGCGCGACATTTCCACCACGCGGTATCGGCGGACGTCGGCACAATGGACGCTGATGTACACCGCGCCGTCGGACTCAGGGCTGGTGCTTTCATTTGAGGTTCCGCGCGACGCACAGCCGTCGCTCGAAATGACGGCCCGCACGCCGGGCCTACCGACGATCGCGGCGATGCCGATCGCGCCGCGTCCGGCGGATGTGGTGCCGATTCAGTCTGGAGACGTGACGGTGGTCTACCGGCGGGTGCGGCTGCGGTAGGGCGGTCGCGGCCGCGTCTGGAAAGGATCAAACAGGGGGGTGACAGGGTAAGGGGTTACGGTATAGTTTACCGGTCAACCATAAACCCGTTGTGCATTTTCGCCCTGTCCCCCCTCACCAGAGCCAACCCATGCAGATTCGCGCCCTCACGATCATCGCTGCTGTCGCCGTAATTATCGCCGTGGCTTGCAAGAAGGACGACGCGACCGCCCCCGCCCCCGTGTCCAAGCTCGTGACGTTCAAGGCCACCTTGAATGGCGCCAGTGAAGTGCCGGCCAATGCGACCACCGGCACCGGCACCTTTACCGCCACGCTCGATACGTCGAACTACGCCTTTACCTATGATCTGACGTTCACGGGCCTGACGTCGAACGTGAATAACGGGCACATCCACGGACCGGCGACGACCACGGCCAGTTCGGGCACGACGATCAACTTCAACACACTGTCCGGCGCGTCGTTCAGCTTTGGCGCCACGAGCGGTACCGGGCATGGCTCGACGGTGTTGAACGCGGGCACGCAGATCACGGCCACCATGAGTGGGGATTCGTTGCGGAAGCTGCTGTTCGCCGGCCTGGCGTATGCGAACATTCACACCACGCAGAACCCCGGCGGCGAAATCCGCGGCCAGATTCTCAAGCAGTAATCCGGTCCCGCGCCGTGCTGCTGATGACCCGTATTCAGCACGGCGTTCGCGTGCTCTCGCTCGCAGCCTCCCTCACGGGTGCACCGGGGTGGCTGCGGGCGCAACACCAGATGGCGGACATGCCCGTGCCCACCGCGCCAGGCATTCCAGATGCCCGTCGCGGTTCGGGGACGTCCTGGCTTCCGGACTCATCACCAGTGCGTGCGCTGACCATCATGCGTGGCGCGTGGATGCTCTCGCTGCAGGGCGCGGCATTCGGCTTCTACGACGCACAGGGCACAAAGCGCGGTGCCCATCAGTGGGGTGTAGCCGACTGGGAAATGCTGATGGCGATGCGCCCCGTTAGCGGCGGTATGCTGCGCCTGCATGCCATGACGAGTGTGGAGCCGTTCATACTTGGCGGGAGCGGTTATTCCGAACTCCTGCAGACGGGCGGCACCTACCGGCACTCGGTTCTGTTTGATCGCCAGCATCCCCATAATGCGCTCACAGAGTTGGCCGCGAGTTACGAACGCGCGGTCGGCGACGGTCCGACACTCTCGCTGTACGTCGGCGCGGTTGGTGAGCCCGCGGTGGGGCCGGTGTCGTTCATGCATCGCCCGTCAGCGGAAAACGATCCCTTTGCGCCGATTGGTCATCACTGGCAGGATGCGGCGCATCAGAGCTTTGGGGTGGTCACCGTTGGGGTGAACACCAGCACGCTGCGGCTTGAAGGTTCTGTGTTCAATCCGCGCGAGCCGGACGAACATCATCTGATCGTTGATTATCGCGATGCCAAGCTCGACTCCTACGCGGGTCGACTGAGCTGGGCTCCCACCGCGCGCGTCGTCGCGTCAGCGTGGTGGGCCTTCCTCAACTCGCACGATCGGCTCGAGCCGGACACGCGCATGCATCGGTGGGGGGCGTCGGTGCTTACCGAGTCGCGCGGACCCGCGGGCGGTCGGCTCTCGAGTAGCCTCGTGTGGGGAGTGAATCTGCATCACCATGGGGCCGCGAGTCACGAGTTGATTCACGGCGGACCGGGTGCGTCGCCGCACCACCTCTCCAGCAGCCTGCTCGCGGAGTCAAACCTTGAGATCGGGCGTCGCAGTGCCGTCTTCGCGCGCCTCGAGCGCGTAGAGAAGAACGGCGAAGAGCTTGGCTTTCAGGGCGGCGATCTCACCACGCTGTATGATGTTCGCGCCATCACCCTCGGCGCGATCCATCGCGTGGCCTCTGCGGCTCGCCTCGATGCATCGCTCGGCGCCCGTGCGTCGTTGAACTTTGTTCCGGCGTCGCTTCTCGCAACCTACGGAACGCGCACGCCGACTGGCGTGGCGGTGTACCTGCAGCTGCGCCCGAGCGTGTCGCGACACGCGCACTGACGGGCGCTACACCGCCGCGCCGCCGCGCAGCAATTCCCACGCGCGCGCCAAGTGCGATTCGCCGGTGCGCAAATTCCCGATCGCCACGCGCAACACATAGGTGGGTCCGAGCATCGTGTGCGACATGAAGATGTCGCCGCTCTCATTCACGCGATCCAAAATGCGCGCGTTGTGCGCATTCACCTCGGCGAGCGACAATCCTGCCGGCACATGACGAAAACAGACCGTGGAGAACGGATGCGGCGCTGCAATCTCCCACTCGGACTCCGCGCGTACCCAGCCGGCGAACATCGTGGCGAGTTCGCAGTGATGCCGAATGCGCGCGGCAATGCCGTCGGCACCAAAGGCGCGGAGCACCATCCACAGCTTGAGCGCGCGAAAACGGCGGCCGAGTTGAAAGCCGTAGTCCATGTAGTTGACCACGACGTCCTGCTCAGCGGTTTCGAGATACGCCGCGACGAGTGAGAAGGCGCGCTTGAGGACCTCGGGGCGCCGAGTGAAGAACACTGAGCAATCCATGGGCGTGAAGAGCCATTTGTGCGGGTTCACCACAAACGAGTCGGCACGGTCGACGCCGTCGAGATGATGGCGCAGTTCGGGCACGGCGCCAGCGACGCCGGCATAGGCGCCATCCACATGCAGCCAGAGTTTTTCGGCGGCGCAAATATCGGCGATCGCCGGCACCGGGTCGACGCTCGTGATGCTCGTGGTGCCAACGGTGGCGACAACAGCGATGGGCTTCATGCCGCGCGCACGGTCCGCAGCAATGGCTTCACGCAGCGCGTCGGGGCGCATGCGAAACTCGGCGTCCGCTTTCACGCGCACCACATTTTCAAAGCCAATGCCGAGCGTCATGGCGGCTTTGTCCACGCTGGAGTGGGCGTGTTCGGAGCAGTAGATGCGCATCACCGGCAGGTCGCGGCCAGCGAGTCCTTTGCGGCGCACGTCGAGCTCGGCGTCTACTTCACGCGCCGCGGCGAGGGCGTACAGCGTACTGGTGCTGGCGAGGTCGTTGATCATGCCGAACCATCCCTCGCTCAAGCCGAGGAGTTGGCGGAGCCAGTCGGTCGTCAGCTGTTCGAGTTCGGTGGCGGCCGGACCGGTGCGCCAGAGCATGCCATTCACATTCAGCGCAGCTATGAGGAACTCGGCGAGGACGCCGGGCGCCGAAGCTGTGTTGGCGAAGTAGGCCAGAAACCCAGGGTGATTCCAGTGGGTGAGGCCCGGGAGAACCTGCGTTTCGAAGTCAGCGAGGATACGCGCGAGCGGCTCCGCCTCCTTGGGAGGGGACGGACTGAGGCGGTTACGCGTGGCGCCCGGCACCAGCGGCGGGAGCACGGGATATCGCTCGGGGGCATCGAGGTAGCGGGCAATCCATTCCACGAGTTCGTGGGCGCGCTCGCGGAACTCTGGCGCGCCGACGTCGCCGAAATCAGCAGGGGTGGTCATAGGAGAAATCGAACGAACGGCTACTGGGTGGCGCAATGGCTGTGGCGGTGTGACGGTCCATGCGGCGACCTCGGCCGATGAGAGCGGAGACCACCGCCGGTGGCCCGTAGGCCGCCCTTCGTCCCCTTGGCGGGTATTCGACGCGTATTTCAGAAACCGAATGCCCGTCCCAAGCGTATCAGAAGCAGACGCCACTCCGCCTGAATTTTGGAGATTGCCCGATGCTGGCTTTTACACCGCTTATTCTTGCTCTTCAGGTCTCCGTCGGGGTTCGCGTGGGGCAGGATACCGCGCTCGCGAACGCGGCAAAGCGCGCGCGCGCCGAGACGGCCGCCGCGATGGAGGAATCGCGCGGTGATCGAAAGCGTCCGGTGCGGCGTGCGGTGGTCACCGCCGAGTTACGGCGCACGGCGTACCGCGATGAAGCGGCGCGTACGCTGATTTTGCGTGCACGGTCGGCGCGACTGCTCCAGGACAGTCTGCTACGCAGTTACGACGCCACCACCTATCAGCGCATCTCGGTGGGGCTAGGGTTCAAGGCGTTTGGCCGCGACCGCTTGGCGATGCGCCACGAAGAAGCGACGCGTGTGCAGTGGGATCGCACCGCGGGGGCGATTGTGGATGTGAAGGGGAGTCGCAGTGTGGTGCCGATGGCGAAAGGATTCTCCGACAGCAGTGACACGGAAATGACCGGCACGTCCTCGCTGCCGTACTATCCGGGTAAAGAAGAGTTATGGATTGGCGGTAGTCAGGTGAGTCGCGATGAAGTGGATGAGCGCGAGTTCGTGAATCCGCTCAAGGAAGGGGCCGAGGCCTACTACTTCTACGAGACCGGCGATTCGGTGTTTATGAATTTGCCGGATGGTAAGACGCTCACGTTGCGCGAGATTCGTATTGTGGCGCGACAGCCCAAATGGAATGTGAGCGTGGGCAGTTTTTGGTTCGATGAAGGCACGGCGCATCTTGTGCGCGCGGTGTATCGCTTGAGTGTGCCGCTGGATGTGTGGGGAATGGTGGACGAGCAGGCGAAGTTGGCGAAGGCCGACAGCGCGGGCGCGGACACGCTGGCCACGGGTCGCGTTGCGCGGGGCGAAGGACGAGGCAACGGACGCGGAGGGCCCGGAGGGCCACCGCCGCGCGACCGCAACCGCAACAACGACGGTCCCCCCGCGCTGGTGAAGGCGATTATGTCGCCGATGAAAGTAGAAGTCTCGGCGATCACCATCGAGTACGGCCTCTACAATCAGCGCTTTTGGCTGCCGCGCGCCAACGCCATGGAAGGGATGGCGCAGGCCGGCTTTATGCGGATCCCGATTACGCTTGAAGAAAAAATCCGCTACGCCGGCGTCAACGCGCTCGACGCGCCGATCACCGTTCCGCCGATTACGCCGTCGCGACTCCGTGTGTTGCGCGACAGTCTCGAGGCCGCCAAGTCTTCGCAGGTGGTGACCGACTCGCTCATGAAGATCGCGCGCAAGGTGCGTGTGAAGGAGTTGCAGGAGAAGCACGAACGCGAATGCAAGGCGAACGGCTTCTATACAAGCGAAGCGCGCCGTGGTGAAGGAGCGGTGCCCGTCTTTACGCGCACGCCGTGCGACGCCGTCAAACTCGCGAACTCGCCGGATTTGCCGCCGTCGATCTACGATCCAGGCGACGTCGTGTTTGGCAGTGCCGATCGTGACCAATTGGTGAAAGCGCTGACGATGGGGCTGCAAAGCGGATGGGCGCCACAGATGCCGCGGCTCGAGTATGGGCTCGCGTACACGCGGTACAATCGCGTGGAAGGGTTTGGCACGGGGATCGGCGCGACGATGGAGTTCGGGAGCGGCTATGCCGCTGCGCTGCGCGTGCGCGGCTCGGTGGCGGATCGCGCCTTCAATGGCGAACTGGGGATGACGCGCAGCAATGGCCGCGCGACCATTGGGGCCACGGTCTACCGCAGACTCGGCGCGATGAACGACTACGGCACGCCGCTGAGTTTTGGCGCGTCGCTCGCCAATGTGCTCTACGCGCGTGACGAAGGTGCCTACTATAGGAACTGGGGTGCGGAGATTCATGGAGAATCGCAGCCGTTTGGGCGCCTTGAGTGGCGGCTCTTTGGCGAGCAGCAATGGAAGGCCGACGTGAACACGCGGTGGTCGCTCTTTGGCGGCGCCAACGATGACCGCTTCCTGGCGAACCCGGCGGCGCAGAAAGCGACGGTGTACGGTGGTGCGGCGCGGTTGGTGGCGAGCGCTGGACTTGATCCGAACGGGTGGCGCTCGCTCTCCGACCTGCGGCTCGAGGCGGCGGGCGGCGACTATCAATACGTGCGCGGTCTGGCCGACCTGACCGTGAGTCACAGTCTGGGAGTGCTGGGCTTTTCGCTCAATGGCGCGGCTGGCTACACGACCGGCTCGGTGCCCGTGCAGCGGAAATTCTATTTGGGCGGGCTCCAGACGGTGCGCGGACAGACGGCGCTCACCGCGAGTGGCGACGCGTTCTGGATGGCGCGCGCGGAGCTTGGACTCGGGAACGTTGGCGTGCGGCCGGTGGTGTTCGGGGACATCGGCTGGGCGGGGGATCGCAAGGATTTTTCGAAGCCCGGGCGTCCAATGTCAGGCGCCGGCGCCGGTATTTCGATGCTCGACGGTCTCATCCGTATGGACCTCGCCCGCGGCCTGTATCCAGCCAAGCAATGGCGGTTCGACGTGTACCTCGAGGCCAAGTTCTAACGGTTGTTGGGGCGTCGTGGGGGATTGGAGCGGCGAACGGGTTGCCTCCGAGGGGGAATCAGCGTCCTTACCATTAGTAACGATGCCCCCCCTTCCGCACGTGAGATGTGAGCAGCGATCTCTCGGCAATTGAAACCCAGTTATCGAGCGCCGAAATTCTCCTCTGGCAGGGGAAGTTTCGGCGCACCTTCGTGTTGGTGGTTGGCCTCGGCACGACGGCGCTGAAGTGGGCGGGAGTTATTGCGTCCAACTCGGTGGTCGCGGGCCGGCTTGGTGTGCACCCCGCCTTGCTCATTGGCTTGGCGATGATCGGCACCTACCTCATTGCCAACGAAGTGTTCTGCGCCGTGATTCGCCGGCGCGGTACCGCGGGAAGACGAGCCGTGGCGATGGCGGTGCTTGCCGATATGGTGCTGCTGTTCGGCATCCTGCTCGTGATTACGCCGCCCACAGAATATGCCCGCGGCCTGATCCTCTCGATATTTACGGTCCAGCTCACGCAGCTCTACTTTGGATCCAGAGCGACGGTGTACAACCTCATCGTGATAGGCATGGCCTACACGATGGTGGTGCTGACGGCGGCGGAGATGGGTGGGTTAGAGGTACCGGCCGAGCATCTCTGGAATCTTGTGCTGTTCATGACGGGCGCGCTGTTGTTCGCGCGCCTGCAGGGGCAGATGACGAAGCGCCTCGCTCGGATTATTCACGTGTTCGAACGCGTGCAGGATGGTGATTTCAGCGAAGGCTACGACGAAAAACTCGATCATATGCCCGACGCGATCACCGTGGTGGGGCGCGCCTACAATAAGATGCGCACCCATCTCGAGACGATCGTGCTCACCGATCCGGTGACGGGCTGCTTCAATCGTCGCGGCTTTGAGCAACTGACCACGCGCGAAGTATCGCGCGCCGTGCGCGGCACGCATCCGATGGCGGTGCTGGCGATTGACGTGGACCACTTTAAGCTTGTGAACGACGAGTTTGGCCATCTCACCGGCGACGAAGTGCTCCGCGAGATGGGCGCATTGCTCCGCGACACCGCGCGACTCGGTGACGTCGTGGCGCGCATTGGCGGTGAGGAGTTTGAGATTCTCGCGCCCGATACGGAACTGGAAGGGGCCACGATTCTCGCCGACCGCATCCATCACGCCTTTGAGACGCGACCCTTTGCGAGCCTTGGGCCGAATCGCAAGATCACGGTCAGTATTGGCATTGCGTCGGAAGCGGCGCGCAGCGATCAGGTGGCGAAGACGCTCATTGCGCGCGCGGACGAAGCGCTCTATGTGGCCAAGCGGAATGGACGTCATCGCACCGAGGTGTGGCACCCCGGCATGCGCACGTTCGATGGGACGGCCGCTGGCCGTCGCTCGATGGAACGCACAGCCGTGAACGAGTTTCCAACGGTATAATCGGTCGTGTGCGCGGGCCGGCGGCCTGTTGGCCGCCGACGTTCAGTCGACGTGGCTCAGTCGAGGTGAAGCGTGCCGCGCATGACGTGTACCGCCGAGCCACCGACGCGAATGGCCGCGACGCTTCCCGCCACTTTGTCGGCTTCAATCTCAATGCGACTGGCGCGCCCCATTTCGACGCCCTGGTCGACGGTCCACCGAAACGCGCCGTCCTTGGCGCGCTCGCGCATGGCGAGATAGCCGGCAAAGCAGGCGTTTGCCGAACCCGTTGCCGGATCTTCCGGGACGCTGCAACTCGGGACAAAGCAGCGCGCGCGATAGTGTGTGTCGCCGCCCGACGGATCCTTGGCGAACACGAAGAGATCCGGTGCCCACGCGGACTGCAGGGTGGTTTCCCATTTCTCGACGCGCACACGCGCACGCTCGAGCGCGTCGAGCCCCGTGACACCGACAATCAAGAACGGGAGTCCGCAGCTCACAGGCTCCGGCGCATAGCGCGCGCTGAGGACGTCTTCAGTGTTGATCGAAAGAATTTTCGCGAGCATCGAACGCGACGGTGCCGGCGGCCCCACCTCTGGCAACTTGGCAACGGCGAACTGGGCGAATGCACTGCCGTCACTGCCGATGCGCACCGTGACGGGAATCGGTCCAACTTTTTCTTCGAGCACAATGCGCGACTCACCCGTCGGCGATCCGAACTTGCCGCCCGCCACGAGCGCGATCGCCGTGCCAACCGTGGGATGTCCCGCGAACGGCACTTCAGCGCCCGGTGTGAAAATGCGCACGTTGGCGGCGTGCGCGGGATTCACGGGCGGATAGCAGAACGTCGTTTCCGAATAGTTGAACTCGCGCGTAATGGTGAGCAACAACTCTTCGGGGATACCGCGGGCGTCGGGGAAGACGGCAAGTTGATTGCCGCCAAACTTGCGATCGGTGAAGACATCTAGGGTGACGTACTCGAACTCGGACATATGCCTCAATTGCTGCGTGAACTAAAGTGGTTTCCAGGCGTTTACGGTTAGCCGTAAACCGTTATCCGTTTACCGTAAACGACTGAACACGAGACGCCGACCTTACTCGGCCGACATAAACGGATAGCGATACTCGGTCGGCGGTGCGAAGGTTTCCTTCACCGTGCGCGCGCTCGTCCAGCGCGTGAGGTTGAGCTTGGACCCGGCCTTGTCGTTGGTGCCGGACGCGCGGGCACCACCGAACGGCTGTTGGCCCACCACTGCACCGGTCGGTTTGTCATTGATGTAGAAGTTGCCGGCGGCGTGATGCAGTTCGCGATGCGCATCGGCCACGGCGTTTTTGTCGCGCGCAAAGACGGCGCCGGTGAGTGCGTACGGCGAGGTCTGATCCACCGTCTGCAGCGTCTCAATCCATTTGGCGTCGTCGTACACATACACGGTGACGACCGGGCCAAAGATTTCCTCGCAGAGCAAACGATAGGCCGGGTTCTCGGTCTGAATGAGCGTGGGCTCCACGAACCAGCCGTCGGCGCCATTCGTATTGCCACCTGCCAACACCTTGGCATTCTGTTTGGCGTCGGCGAGGTAGCCGCCAATGCGCTCGAACGCCTTTTTGTCGATCACCGCGCCCATGAAGTTGCGGAAGTCGCTCGGGTCGCCCATGCGGATGTCGGCGATCATCGCGAGCGTGCGGTCGCGCACTTCGTTCCAGAGCGACTTCGGGATGTAGGCGCGGCTCGCGGCGGAGCACTTCTGCCCCTGGTATTCAAAGCCACCGCGCACGATCGCCACGGCGATCGCGGCCGCGTCGGCCGACGGGTGCGCCACAATGAAGTCCTTTCCGCCGGTCTCTCCAACGATGCGCGGATACGACTTATACGTGTCGATGTTCTGGCCGATGGTCTTCCACATCGAGTTAAACACCGCCGTGCTGCCCGTGAAGTGCACGCCGCCAAAGTTGCGATCGGCGAGGAGAATGTCGGTGATCGTCGCGGCATTGCCCGGCACGAAGTTGATGACGCCCGGCGGGAGGCCGGCTTCGTGCAGGATCTGCAGCGTGTGCCACGCGGAAAGAATCGCGGTGCCGGCCGGCTTCCAGATGGTGGTGCATCCCATCAGCGCTGGTGCTGTGGGGAGATTGGCGCCGATCGCCGTGAAGTTGAAGGGCGAGATGGCGTACACGAACCCTTCGAGGCCGCGGTAGTCGGTCTGGTTCCAGACCCCCGGGCTCGACGCCGGTTGTTCGGCGAGGATCTGCGCGGCAAAGCGGACGTTGAAGCGCCAGAAGTCGATCGTCTCGCAGGCGGCATCGATTTCCGTCTGGAACGCGGTCTTGGACTGGCCGAGCATCGTTGCGGCGTTGAGCGTGGCGCGCTTGGGGCCGGCGAGGATGTCAGCGGCCTTCAGGAGCACACCGGCGCGGTCTTCCCAGCGCCAGGAGGCCCACTCGCGACGGGCGTCGTGCGCGGCCTTGATGGCGGCGTGGACGTCTTCCGGGCGAGCACGGTGCCACGTGGCGGTCACGTGGCGGTGCTTATGCGGGGAAGTAGCCTTGACGACGTCGCCCGTGCGGATTTCGCGGCCGCCGATTACGAGCGGGATGTCGGGGCATTCCTGCTCCATGGCGGCGAGGCGCGCCTTGAGTTCGGCACGTTCTGGAGAACCCGGAGCGTAGCTCTTGATGGGCTCGTTCGAAATGGGCGGGAGACGGCGGACGTTGCTGGTGGGATAGGACGTCATGGTTCGCTCGAAGTGGGCGGGCAGGGATACGGCGGACTTCCGCTGTCATAAAGATATACGCCGTGGCCTGTCATTCGTGCTGTATCTGCGGGGGGCGGGGCGCTATTCTCAGAGGTATGAACCGGTCTCAAGCGCTTGCGTCGGCCCTGCTCGGCTGCTCCCTCGCAGTTATGGGGTGCGTGCCGGAGGCTGTGCAGTGGGACGCCGCGGAGTCGCGAGTGCGTGCCGTGGCCGCGCCGCAGTCGCGGCTGGTCCTCATTGGCAGTGGGCCGGCGATGGTCGCTGGCTGGGTGCCTCCTATGGTGCCTAGCGAGGGTGAGGTGGGCGCGGCATGCCGCGGCACGATGGTCACCGCCCTCTCCCCGAGCGACACGGCATATGCGGCGTGGTGGGCTCCACAGCCCGACAGTTCGGCGCGGCTCGTGGTGTCGCGTTCGGTGACGGGCGGCCTCTCGTGGGAACGGCCCGTGGTGGCGGACTCGCTCGACCGGTCGCACGCGGGGTGCCGGCGCGATCCACCCTCCATTACGATCGACGCGATCAACGGGTATGTGGCCGTCGTGTACTTTCTGCAGGCGCGCGAAGGGCCGGGGATCTTTTACACGCACTCGATGGACCGCGGCAAGTTGTTTCACGAGCCGGTCCCGATTGTGTACGGCGAACGCCGCTCATCGGCGTCGGTCGCCTCGTATGGTGACACCGTGGTTGTTGCGTACACTGATCCTAATGCGTCGGAGCCACAGGTATGGCTCGCCACATCACAGACGACGGGTCACATTTTTGAGCAGCGCACGGCGGTGTCATCCGGAACTGTGGTGGCGTCGATGCCGTTGGTGGCTTTACACGGACGCCGCGTAGCGGTGTCGTGGTTTGAGACGCCGCGCGGAGGTGGAGCCGGCGTAACAGTCGTAAGAACCGGAACGCTCCGCTGACGGTGACACCGGTCTAACTGATGCCTCACGCCAACCTTTATTTCTGACCCGTGAACGTAATCATTGCTGACGACGATCCGACCATGCGCCTGCTGCTCTCGCGGGTGGTGGAGCAGTGCGGGCATCATGTGGTCATGGCCGCTGCCGACGGCGTGGAAGCGTGGGAGTTCTACGCGGTGGCGCCGGCGCCGCTGATCATTCTCGACTGGGAAATGCCCAAAATGGACGGACTGCAGGTCTGCCGTCACATTCGGGAGTCGATGTGGTCGGATGACACCTTCATTCTGGTAGTGACGGCGCGCGACCGCAGCGAAGATCTCACCAGCGTCCTCGACGCGGGTGCCGATGACTATATGTCCAAGCCGGTGACGCCGGACAACCTCAAAGCGCGGCTACGCATTGCCGAGCGGCGGATTGAGGTGTCGCGGGCGAGTCGCGCCGCCGAGCAGGAGCTGCGCAAGGCGCGCTACCTCGCGGGGATTGGCGAGACATCGCTGGCGCTCCAGCACGAAATCAACAACCCCCTTGCCGCGCTGCTCTCGCACGCCTCTCTGATTGAGGCCAAGATGGTGGAGCCACACGAGATGGACGAGATGCTCGGTACCATCGTCCAGCAGGCCAAGCGCATTGGCGACGTGGTCAAGAAACTGCGCGAGCTCGACAATCCGCGCAGTGTCGAATACCTCGGGCAGTCGCGGATGATCGACATCAATCCCAACTCCAAGTAGGGTTGCGGGCGCCGGGCGACCGGCGTTCTCGCCTGCTGAACGTTGGCCCTCTTTTCCCTTGGCCATCGCATGAGCACTCGATACATCGGCGCACACACGAGCGACGCCGGCGGATTTGTGATGGCGGTCCGCCGCGCCGCCGCCGCCAACATGCGCGCGCTGCAGCTCTTTACCGCCCCGCCTACCTACTACGGCGACAAGGTCACGATCAAGCCACCCAAGGCGGCGGCCTTCGCGGCGGCGCTCGCGGAAGCAGGCATTGAGCCACGCCACGTGATGGTGCACTCGGCCTATGTGCTCAACACGGCATCGAACGAGCCGGAAAAGGCGGCGCGCGCGGCGAACGGGCTCGCCAAGGAACTCGAGCGCTCAACGGCGCTCGGTGTGATGGGCTGTTGTTTTCACCCCGGTTCCTCGGGGGACGGCGACCCCGGCGAGGCGTGCGACCGCGTGGGCGACGCCATCGCGCACGCGCTGGCGGCCGTGCCGGAGACGGCAGGCGGGACGCGCGTGCTCATTGAGAACACGGCCGGCGCTGGGCGCACGATGGGTCGGAGCGCCGAGGAGATTGCTCGGATGCTCGCGCGCGTGCCGGCCGCGCTCCGCCACCGCACGGGGTACGGTCTCGATACCTGTCACCTGTTTGCGAGCGGACACGATCTCACCTCGAGCGCCGAGGCGCAGCGCGCGACGCTCGACGCGTTTGAGCAGCGGATCGGGGAGCGCCCGGCGTTTTTTCACCTGAACGATTCGCAACATCCGTTTGGGAGCAACAAGGATCGGCACGCCCTGATTGGCGCCGGCGCCATTGGGGCGGAGCCATTTCGCTGGCTGTTGGCGGATTCGCGCGCCGAGGGAATTCCGCTGATTCTCGAAACGCCGAACGACCGCGACGAGACGGCGGACGACGACGCCACGGCCGATCCGGCCGATGTGCGGATGATGGAATTGCTTGCCGCGTTTGTCGCGGGCTAAGCCGTTTTCATAGGGGAAATCGGTTGCGGCGGCGGCACGCGGCGGCGCGCGGCGGCCAATCGCCGAATGAAAAGCTGACGCGCGGCCGACGGTTTTCGAGGGAGAATTCGGCGCGTCGCCGGCGCGTGTCAGGCGTTTCCCAATGGCGGCCGCCGATTCTTCGAGGGAAACTCCCTATTGCGCATTGGGGGAGTCTGTTTACTTTCGACGTGTCGGGCATGTGTGCGCGAAATGCACAACATGTTCGTTCACCCCATCCTCTCGAGGAGATTTTCGATGGCTGCCAAGAAAAAGGCTGCGAAGAAGACGGTCAAGAAGGTCGCGAAGAAGCCGGTGAAGAAGGCTGCGAAGCGCAAGCCGAACGCCGCGTTCATGAAGCCGCTGACCCTGAGCGCTGCGCTCGGCGCCGTGGTCGGTGCCAAGCCGATCCCGCGCACTGAGATCGTCAAGCAGCTGTGGGTGTACATCAAGAAGAACGGCCTCCAGGACAAGAAGAACCGTCGTAACATCAACCTGGACGACAAGATGAAGGCCGTGTTCGGCAACAAGGCGCAGATCACGATGTTCGATCTCGCCAAGGGAATCGGCAAGCACGTCAAGTAGTACGGCTCCGGCCGGTTCGACGGGGGGCGCTTTCCATTCGGGGAGCGCCCCCCGCGTCGATTCCACGTGAGCCCCCCTCGGCTGTCTCCCTCGTACACACTTGCCGCAGGGCGCGCGCTCCTCAGATTCCCAAGACACTCTCCTGTCGTCGTCCTTTTTCCATTCGCACACGTGGCCGCTAACAAACCCGCCAAGCCCAAGAACAGCGTTGCTGCCGCGCGCGGCGGCGGTGCTGGGTTCAGCCTCCGCCGATTCTGGGAATCGTTCAAGTCGCTCGCCGGCACCGTCGCGATTTTCCTGGTGTTGCGGACCTTCTTCATTGAGGCGTACCGCATTCCGTCGGGGAGCATGATTCCGTCGCTCCTCATTGCCGACTGGCTCTTTGTGAACAAGGCCGTGTTTGGACCGCACGTGCCATTTACCTCGATCAACCTGCCGGGCTACGCCGAACCGAGCCGCGGCGACGTGGTGGTATTCGAGTCGCCCTATCAGGGCGACGAAGCTGAGCGGGGTGAGGATCCCACGCCGACGCTGGTGAAGCGTCTCATCGGGATGCCGGGCGACACGCTCTATGGGCGCGAGGGTGTGGTGTACGTCAACGGCATCGCACAGCGGCAGGGGTACGCGTCGCCCGAGCAGACCAAGGGCGACCCGCACTACGTCTCGGCGCTGTTCGACTGGCAGAAAAAAATTGGTCTCACCGCGTCGCGCTTTGGCGCCGCCCCCACGCAACCGGAACTCGACCATTGGGGGCCGTTCATCGTGCCCGCCGGTTATTACTGGATGATGGGCGACAATCGCTACGACTCCAAAGACAGTCGCTACTGGGGTTTTGTGCCGCGGCGCAACCTGCGTGGCCGGCCGTTGTTCGTGTACTACTCGTACGTGCCGGGCAACGAAAGTGATCGGGCGATGTCATTCTTGACTGACATCCGCTGGTCGCGCCTTGGCCACTGGATCAAGTAGTGCGCTCGGGCTTTCGAGCCCACTGACGCACCAACCGACGGGAGTATGAACGTGCGCGCCTTTCGCATGCTGGCAGTAGTGGTGGCCTTTCTTGGCGCGAGCGCGCAGGCGCAGTCAGGGGCGGCCGCTCAGGCCTTGGCTGAGCGCGCTGCGTCGCGACTGGCGCGCCTCGACGGCACCGTGACCCTCACCGGGCTCGACAGTGCGGTGGAAGTGCGCCGTGACGGTTTTGGCGTGCCGCACATCTACGCCAAGACGCAACACGACTTGTTCTTTGCGCAGGGCTACGTCGTGGCCCAAGACCGTCTGTTCCAGATGGAAATGTGGCGGCGGATGGGTGAAGGCCGGCTGGCCGAGGTGCTCGGCGCTGACGCGGTGGGCCGTGATCGCATTGCCCGCCTCCTCACCTATCGCGGCGACTGGAACGCCGAGTACAACAGCTATGCGAGCGACGCACGGGCCATCCTGGACGCCTTCACGCTGGGGGTGAATGCGCGCATCGCCGAGGTGCGCGAGCGCCCGCCGATTGAGTTCGACTTACTCGGCATCAAGCCGGAGCCGTGGACGCGGGACGTGCCGTTGCAGCGGATGGCCGCGCTCTCCATGACCAGCAACGCCCTCACCGAGCTCATGCGTGCGCGGCTCGTGGCCGCGCTGGGTGCCGAACGGGTGGATCAGCTCTTCCCGGCCGAGCCGGCGCGCAAGCACGATCCAGTGCGCGGGCTCGACTATACGGGAATCGATCCAGCGATCTTCTCGGATTTTGCCGACGCGCAGGGCGGCATTACCTACCCGAAAATCGTCGGTTCCAATAACTGGGTCGTAAGCGGCAAAAAGACGGCGAGCGGCAAGCCGCTCCTCGCCAACGATCCGCATCGCACCATCCAGAATCCGTCGTTGCGGTATCTCACGCACCTCGTGGGGCCTGGCTGGAATGTGATTGGCGCCGGCGAGCCGGGTGTGCCGGGAGTGGCCGCGGGGCATAACGAGGCGATCGCGTTCGGCTTTACGATTGTGGGGATGGACCAGCAGGATGTGTATGTGGAGTCGGTGCGTCCGTGCGCGCAGACCGCGGCGGCGAGCAGTGCGCCAGCGGGCGCGCGCTGCTACTTCAATCACGGCGGCTGGGTGCCGGTGCGCGCGATTGCCGACACGATTCGCGTGAAAGGCGCCGCACCGCGCGCGGTGACGCTGGAGTTCACCGAGCACGGGCCGATTGTGGCTGAGGACACGGCGCGCAAGCGTGCGTTCGCGCTGAAGTTTGTGGGAACGGAGCCTGGGACGGCTGGCTATATGGCCTCGCTCTCGCTGAACCGCGCGCAGAACTGGCCCGCGTTCGTGGACGCCGCACGCCGGTGGCGGTTGCCGACGGAGAATCTCATTTACGCGGACACAGCCGGTCATATCGGCTGGATTGCGAGCGGGTTGATGCCGATTCGTAGTTGGAGCGGGCTCCTCCCCGTGCCGGGCGATGGGCGCTACGAATGGCAGGGCTTTCTCGACGTCAAGGAACTACCCCAGAAGTTCGATCCCGACAGCGGGATCATTGTCACTGCGAATAACAACATTTTGCCGCCTGGCTACACCAAGCCGCTTAACTACGAGTGGGCCGCCCCCTACCGCGCCAATCGCGTGCGGGCGATGCTCGACAGCGGCAAGAAATTCACCGCCGAGGACTTCAAGCGTCTGCAGCACGACGAGTATTCGACGCCTGCGGCGGAACTGGTACCGGTGTTGCTCGGGATTGCCGACAAAAAGGGATTCGGTGATCGCGCAGATGTGGCGACGCTCCGCACGTGGGATTTTGTGATGCGGGCCGATCAGGCCGCGCCGGCGATTTTCGAGGCGTGGACGATGGAAGTGCGGCGTCGGCTCCTCAACGTGTTGTTGCCGAGCGAGCTCGCCATTGGCGTGGGGCGGATATTTGACGCGGAGACGCTCACCGATCTGGTGCGCGGCGGCGACGGGCGGCTCGGTACGCAAAGCAGTTCGGCGCGCGACACGTTAGTGATTGCCGCGCTCGATGCGGCGGTGGCCACGCTCACGCAGCAACTCGGGGCCGATCAGAGCGCCTGGAAATGGGGCGATCTGCATCAGGCCAAGTTCCCGCACCCGTTTGTGCCGAGCTTTGATCTGCCCAGCGTGCGTCGTGGCGGTGATGGACAGACGGTGAACGCGACCGGTGGTAGCGGATGGGCGCAGTCTGCCGGCGCGAGTTTTCGCGAGATTATCGATCTGGCCAACTGGGATAACTCGTGGGCGACGAGTACCCCCGGCCAGAGCGGACAGCCGGGAAGCCCGCATTACGGTGACCTGCTCGCGCTGTGGGGACGCGGCGAGTATTTCCCGCTCAACTACTCTCGAGCGAAAGTCGAAGCGGCCACGGTGCATCTGCTCCGGCTCGAACCCAAGTAACATTCCGTACGGCAGGCGTGGCGTGCGGGAGCGAACACCTTTTTCGGAGTGCCGAATGAAAAATCTGCGACTGATGCAATGGACCCGTGGGCTGGTGCTCGTGATGGCATTGCCGCTGGCGGCCGCCGCGCAGAACAGTGTGCAGTTTCTGCAACCGTACGGCCCAACGACGCGCCCGTTCTCGCCGGCGACGCGTGTAGGGAACACACTGTATCTCGCGGGGCAGGTGGGCACCGCCGCCGATGCCAAGGGCAGCGCGATCGTGCCGGGCGGGATTGCCGCAGAGACCAAGCAGGTAATGCTGAACATCAAGGACGTCCTCGAAAAATCCGGCAGTGACATGGAGCATGTGGCCAAGTGCACCGTGTTCATGGCGGACATGAAAGAGTGGGACGCGATGAACGAGGTGTATCGCACGTTCTTCAAGGACGGCAAGTTTCCGGCGCGGAGCGCGTTTGGCACGAGCGGCCTCGCCTTGAATGCACGGGTGGAAATCGAATGCATTGCGGTGGTGAAATAGTGAGTGTGTTGGCGTCAGGTCGTGTGGCGCGCCGCCTGTTCGTGGTGGCGCTGCTGCTGACGATCGCGCCACACCGCGCGAGTGCGCAGTCGCGTCCGAGCGTCGCTCCGAGCGTCGCTCCGAGCGTCGCTCCGCCGCGCACGGCGACGCCTCGCTCATCCGCGCGCCGCTCCGCCGCTCGTGGAACCGCCGCCGGCACCGTGCGCACCGACACGCTTTGGGCACAAGCGCTCGGCGCTCGCAAAGCGCTCGTGGTGTACCTGCCGCCGTCGTACGGAAAGAACAAAACGCGGCGATACCCCGTGGCGTACTACCTGCACGGGGCCGGCGGGAATGAGCGGAACTGGGTGGAGAAAGTCGCGCTCGCCACCGTCATGGACTCGCTGGTGGCCGCGGGCATGCCAGAGATGATCATCGCTATGCCCGACGCCGATGACTCGTACTACACGACGTACAACACGCTCATCGACCTCGCGACGTGCAAGAAGATGCTCCCCGAGGGGATGAATCCCGACCACGACTGCGTGGCGTGGCCGCATTACGACGACTACATCGCGTTTGACGTCGTGCGCCACGTGGACGGCAGGTATCGGACTCGCGCGGACCGTGCGCATCGCGCCTTAGGTGGTCTCTCAATGGGTGGCTACGGCGCGGTGGCGCTTGCCCTGCAATACCCCACGTTGTTTCGTGCCGCCGCATCGCACTCGGGCGTGCTCTGGCCGCTCGAACGCGCGCCAGACGCGTTTGTGAAAGTGTTGCCGCACACCGACTCGGTGCGCGCGACCATCGACGAGCTCCGCCGCGGCCCGCGTGGCGAACGCGCGCGACTCATCTTTGGCGCGGACAGCACCGCGTGGTTTGCGCGCGATCCGGTCCATATGCTCGATCGGTTGCGCGCGGCGGGCACGCCACTGCCAGCGTTGTTCGCCGATTGTGGGACGGATGATGCGCTCGTCGAACAGTCGCGGGCGTTCCGTGATGCACTCGCGGCGCGCGGCGTGCCATTGGAGTATCACGAATGGCCCGGGGCACACAGTTGGCCCTACTGGCGCGATCACCTGGCACAAAGCCTCTCGTGGGTGGCGGAGCACATCGCGAAGTGACGAGCCGTCCATTCTTTCCGCGGCAAAGCGTCAAATGGTCGCTCGAGGAGCCGCCGGCGTTGCGACGGCTGTCCGTGTCGCTGCCGCAGATGGCGCTCATCACCGGTATTCTGCTCCGTAGCTGGCGGTCCTTTGTGCTCACGCACGGGACGCCAGACAGCTGGCTCTGGGTGGGCGGCACCTTCCTTGCCGGCATGACTTTTCTGTTTTTGATGCTCACGCTTCACCTCGGCAATTTCACGGTCAAGCGTTGGGCGGTGCACGCGCCCCTTTTTGCCGTGCTTGAGGCGGGATCAGAAATCGTGACGAGCCTCGCCCTCACCGCCTTTGGCCTTGAGCCACTCGGATCGGAAATGGCGGAGTGGTCGGATTGGCTGCCCACAGCGACGCGCATTTTGTTCTGGCGATTGCTCGGGATTGTCCTGTTTACGGTGGTGCTCGCGGTGGTCGTGACCATCGTGCGGCGGTTGTTACTCGCGGGCGAGCATCGCGCGAGCACCGTTGCCGCCGTGCATCGGGCATCGGCGGCGTTCGAGGCGCCTGCCGACGTGCCCCCAGACACCACCGGATGACGAAGGCTGTGCGAGCTATGTGTGCGTCAGCCGGCCCCTGCTCGTGTTTGTGCTCAGACGTTTCCCTCACGCGAGGATTGCCGTGATGTTGCCGACCCGTCAGTACCTGCTTGTGGCCACGACTTGTTTGGCGGCCGCCGCACTTCCCGCGCAGGATGCACCGAAGGCGCGCTCGGTGGCCCCTGCGCCCACGGCTCGTACGCTTCCCGCTGCCGAGCGACCGTTCGGCACGCTCAAGGAGCAGGCGAAAGTCCAGCAAGAGTGGCTGCAGAAGCGACTCGACGGCACGCTGCCGGCGTTGATGCGCAAGCATGGCATTGATCTGTGGGTCGTGCCGATGCGCGAGTACAACGAGGATCCCGTGTTCGCGTCGATTACGGCACCCGAGACAATGGCCGCACGCCGCCGCACGATCTATGTGTTCTTTGATAAGTGCGCCGCCGCCAATCAGGCGCCGAAGCCCGACTGCGTGGAACGCATCGCCCTCGGCGGCACGTCGCAGGGCGGGGTATTCACGGCGCGTCGCTCGACCAAGCCGGTGGTGGCCGCGGTGGGTGGCCGTCAGGCGGAACTGTGGGGCGACGAGCAATGGCGGGCGCTCAAACAGCTCATCGACGAAAAGAATCCAAAAGTCATCGGCATTGACCGGTCCAAGACCTTTGCATTCAGCGACGGCCTCTCGAGCGGTGAACTGCAGGGGATGAGCGAAGCGCTTGGCGACAAATGGAACGCCAAGCTCAAGGACGCCGAAGGATTGCCACTCGAACTGATTGCGTCGCGCCTGCCGGAGGAGGAACTGTTTTTCCGGAAGATGACCACAAAAGTGTGGGAGATGACGCAGGAGATGTTCTCGGCCCGGGTGATTGTGCCGGGCAAGACCAAAACAAGCGACCTCGTGTGGTGGTGGCGCCAGCGCGTGAATGATCAGGGGCTGGGGACCTGGTTCCAGCCGAGCATTGAAGTGCAGCGGAAGGGCAAGACATCGGAGGAGATGGGTGAGGATCCGGTCATCCAGCGCGGCGACGTGCTGCACTGTGATGTAGGGATCACCGTGGCGCGGCTGAACACCGACACGCAGCACAACGCCTATGTGTTACTGCCTGGCGAAACAGACGCACCGGCCGGGCTGAAGAAGGCGCTGGCGAATGCCAACGCCATGCAGGACATTGCCATGGAAGAGATTACGCCTGGGCGCACTGGGAACGAAATCCTCAGGTCGATGCTTGAGAGGATGAAATCGAAGGGGATCGACGGCACGATGTATTCGCATCCCATCGGGATGAACGGCCACGGGGCCGGGCCGCTCATCGGACTGTGGGACTATCAGGACGGTGTGCCCGGGCGCGGGGACGCCAAGGTGATTCCGTCGATGTGGTTCTCGATTGAGCTGCAGGCCACGACGCCGGTGCCCGAGTGGGGAGGCCAGCCGGTGAGGATGGCGCAGGAAGAGGATATGATTGTAGGGGCGGACGGCGTGCCAAAATGGGCGTTGCGTCGGCAGGATAAATTGTTCTTGGTGCGGTGAAGGGTTGTGTTGAGGACTCTCTGAGCGACGTGAAACAGCAGATGAAGAAAGGCAAAAAACACTTAATCGTCGTTGGCGACCGCGTCCTTATTCAGATTGAGGATGGCGAGGAGCGCTCGAAGGTGGGGTTGTACCTCCCCGCCACGGCGGTGGATAGTCAGGCGGTGCAGGGAGGGACGATCATCGCGACCGGACCGGGGATGGCGTTGCCGGCTGTTGAGGAGCATCTCGACGAGCCGTGGCGCATTACGGGGTCGCGCGACACGAAGCACGTTCCGATGCAGGCGCGCGTGGGCGACTACGCGCTGTTCTTCCGCAAAGCTTCGGTGGAGATCACGTTCGAGAACGAACGCTATCTCGTGGTGCCGCAGGCGGCGATTTTGACACTCTCGCGAGACAAGGAGTAGCACATGCACGTCATGATGTACGATGAGCGGATGGTGACCCCGATGCGTCAGGAACTCACGCGCCACGGTATCGACGAGCTGCGCTCAGCCGCCGACGTGGAAGCGGTGATGAAGGAACAGAAGGGAACGGCGCTGGTGGTGGTCAACTCCGTGTGCGGATGCGCCGCGCGTATGATGCGTCCGGCGGTAGCGTTGGCGTTGCAGCACACGGTGAAGCCCGACCACATGTACACGGTGTTCGCTGGTCAGGATGTGGACGCCACCAAGCAGGCGCGCACGTACTTCACGGGCTATGCGCCGAGTTCGCCGCAGATCGCGATGTTCAAGGACGGCAAGCTCGTGACGATGATCGAGCGGTATCAGATTGAAGGGCGCCCGACGGAAGACATCGCGGCGGATCTGGTGGTGGCCTTCGATAAATACTGCGGCGCGTGATGCGCTGGTTGCGGGCCCCCAACGCGCACCTGCTGCTCGTGGGTGTTCTGCTGTTGGCGTGGTGGCACGGCCACGCGGAGTTGTATTTGTCGTGGACGCCCGGCGACGAGGGGGTTCTAGGCCAGAGTGCCGAGCGGGTGATGCGTGGCGAACTCCCGCATCGCGATTTTGACGCGCTGTGGTCGGGTGGACTCGACTGGCTGAACGCCGGCGCGTTTCGTCTGTTGGGCGTGAAACTGACCGTCTTGCGTCAGCTGATGCTCGTGGTGTGGCTGATTGGTCTCGCCGCCATGTTTGACGCCGCGCGCCGGTTCCTCTCGCCGTGGGGAGCGGCGGCGGCGGTCTGGTGTGCGTCCCTGTGGACGCTGCCGCTTTCCGTGCATCCCCTGCCGTCGTGGTACAACCTCGTGCTGGCGCTCATTGGAAGTGCGGCCGTGTTGCGCGCGCTCGAGGGAAGGGCGCGCGGCTGGATGTTTGCCGCAGGGTTAGCCGCAGGCGCGTCGATTGCCGTCAAAATTGTCGGACTGTATTTCGTAGCGGCGGTGTTCCTCTTCTGCGTATTTCAAGCACAGGAACAAGTGCCGCAGGATGCGACGCGAACACCGAGGCTCACCCGATGGTACGGCTGGCTCATTACGGTCGGGTTGATGGGCTTTCTCGTCGGCGTCTTCAAGCTCACGGCGTACCATCGCGACGCCAACGCCCTCCTGCAGTTTGTGGTCCCGTCGGCGGCCATGGTCACACTGTTGCTGGTGCGTGAATGGCGTGCGGACGGAAGCAGGGATACCACGCGTGTGCGAGCGTTGTTCGCGTGGGTGTTGCCATTCCTTGCCGGTGTCGCCGTTACCGTGGGTGCATGGGTCGCGCCGTACGTGGCATCTGGTGCGGTGCCGCGGTTGCTGCGTGGACTGTTCGTCGCACCGCAGGCGCGCTTTCAGTTGGTGACATATGCGTTGCCCGGACTCAAGAGCGCGGCGCTGTCGGTGTTGCCCGTAGTAGTGCTGCTGGCGTTGGCACCGTATGTGCGGCGTCCGCTCTCGAAAGCGGACCGGTGGGCGGCCGCGGCGCTCGTCGTAGTGTTCGCGGTATTTGCGTTCGACGGATCGGGGACCGCTTTCACTACTTGGTATGCATTCCGCATCCTGACACCGTGCGTGTCGTTGCTGACGCTGTGGTGGTTCTTGCGACCGCCGCTCGGCGAAGCCATTCCTTCAGCGCGACGGGCGGCCGTCTTCTTTTTGGTGAGCACCGTCGCAACCTGTAGCTTGGTGCAGATTCCGTTCTCGCTCTACACGTATTTCTTGTACTTCGTGCCGCTTCTGATTCTCGGTGCGGCGGCCCTGTGGAGCGCGCTTCCGCGGATGCCGCGAGAAGTGCCCGTCATGCTCGTGGCAGTGGCGATCGTGTTTCAGTTGCGTGCGCCCGCGGATTCGGCCATCAAGCAGGTGCCGCGTGCGGCCGATGAACTAGTGCTCCTCGACCGTCCACGGGGTGGCATTGTGGTGAGCCGAGAAGATTCCACGCGATTCGCTAGGCTGTACGAGGAAGTGCACAAACGCGCGACCTCTGATTGGCTCTATGTGTGGCACGACGCGCCGGAGATCTATTTTCTCACGGGGATGCGGAACCCCACACGCACGCTGTATGAGGCGTTTGCCGATCCCGCAACGCTGACCACCGAGGCCGTACAGCAGGTGCTCCGCGAGAAAAACATCAGCGTCGTCGTGCTGACACGGCCAGATATTGCGCCCATTCCCATGCCGCCGGAACTCCGGCGCTGGATCGAGGCACAATATCCGTCAGTGGCGTGGGTGGGCGACATCGAAGTGCGGGGACGCGCCATCGTTCGGTAACGCACCGCCGGAGTCGCGGCGGTGTTGTAGTGGAGCGGGTCAGCGCGTCCAAACAAGAATCAACCCACACCACTTCCCGCCGCCCTCGCCCGCGTATCGGAGCGGTATCCGCGCACTGCCGGCAAACACTTCGATGCCGTGAATGTCCGACATCGGCGGCAGGTCGTTCAAGTTGATCGGCTGCAGCTTGCCGTAGATGTCGGCCGTTTGTGCCATCGGAATGCCATCGACGAGCACGTTCATGTAGCAGGGCTGGCCCATGATCATGGCCCGATTCGATTCCGCCGTGACGACCGGCCCCGTCTGAATGATCTTCATTGACGGCACGTTCATCAGCAAATGCCACGCCTGAGGTGCGTTGCGCTTCTCGATTTCGGCGCGGCCAATCGACGCGGATGCGTCGTGGTTGAGTTTCCGCGTTTCAAACTCATCGAGCCGCCCCGCCACTTTCCGGCCGCCCATGACGCGCACAGTGTCGAGTTGCGGCGCGGTGGTTTCGCTGAGCACGATCGGCGCCGTGTTCCGCCCGGGCTCCACCGTGAGCGCGAGTTTCCCTGGCTTGAATCCGATGCGCTTGGCTTCGACCTTGAGCAACCCCGGCGCCACATCTGGCACGAGCGCGCGGCCACTCGGCCCGGTAATCAGTTTTCGCGTGGTGCCGCCTGGCGCCGTGACCTCGAGTGCGACATTGGCGAGCGGTACACCGTCGAGGCTCGTCACGAACAACTCAACCAGCGCCGTCGGCCGGTGTTCGCGCTCGGCGATGAGTGTGTGCGTTACGCGCGCCACCAAGTCCACGCTGCCAAATGCTTGTGGCAGCCCAAGCTTCGTTGTGCGCCGGTCGGATCCAGAATCGGCGAGCACGCGCACCACCAGCAGCGTGTCGCGCGGCACACCACAGGTGCGCCACATCCCGCGGTCGTCGGTCAGCGCGCCAATGGTTTGCTCATTCCACCCGAGTTGATCGCCGGTGATGCGAAAATAGCGCTGCCACGTCACGGTGACGGCGGCGTGTGCCAATGGCCGCGCATGTTCGTCGCGCACAAAGCCGCGTACCATCCCCTCGCCGTACATCACGGAATCCTTTGGGCAGGCGCGCAGCAACGCTTCTTGCGCACTCGGTAGCGTAATAGAATCCGTGCGCGTGGTGAGGCGTGCGTCGAGTTCCCGCGCAATCGGCGGCACACCGAGCGAGTCGAGAATGGGCGCGCGAATGCGGGCCGTGTAGCGACCCGCGAGCAGCGGCCAGAGCAGCGCGTAGCCCGACTCGTCTGTTTCCGTCGTGTAATCGGTGCCGTCGAGCGTGATGATGGTGCCAGCGGCGGGCACGACAGAGTCGTGCGAGACGACGCGAAAATCCAAACGCGAGCCGTCCACAAAATGAAGCGTGGAATCACCGCGCATCACGCGGTTCACTTCGCCGCCGGTAATCTGGATGGCTTTCACCACGTCATTGGACGCGGCGCGAATGACTTTGCGTGTGCCGCCCTCCGCGTACTTGTCGCGCGGCACGAGCTTGGGCATGCGCACGGTCCAGGCGCTGATCACCCAGTCGCCGCCGCCGAGTCGGAGGAAATCGAGACGCCCGCCCGCGTCGGTGTTGTCGGCGGCGGAAGGAAGTGAGGTGTAGTGGAACTCGAGGCGGCGCAGTTCGGCGCTGGCGCGGTCAATCCATAGCGTGCCTTCGATGTCGTGAAACCCTTTGCGCTCGGTGGCCGGCTGAAATGCCACGCCAATGAGCGCGCGATCACCCTCGGGCGCGAGTCGCAGGCAGTGTGTGGCTGCAAACGAATCGGAGAGCAGCACGTTTGCATCCGGCGCGTGAAACTCCACACCGGTGGAGTCATTGAGCACGTAGCCGTTTGCAGCGAGTAGCTCAGGAGCGAGGCTCTTGAAAGCATGCGTGGTGGGGTGACTCGCGGTCCGCACGCGTTGATCGCGCACAATTTTGCCGGTGGGGTCGAGGGTACGGTCGTACTCCACCCAGTCCGCGTGGAGCGGTGCGCCGCTGGTGCTGAGTTGTGAAGCGAGCATCGCCTTGCGCGCTTCTTCCCAGAGTTGTGCGACGAGCAGGCCGGTGTCCGGACGTACGCGGCACTCGTTGCGCCCGCGCACGGTGACCGCCGTGAGCGTGATGGCGTCGCCGCTGAAGACGAGCCGCACGGATTCCGTTGCACTGCCCGCCATCTCGAGCACGGGCCCCGGTGACGGCCGGTAGCCGATGCGCAACACGCGCAATGTGTAGCGGCCGGGTGCTGGCAGTTTGAGTGTGAACTCTCCCCGCTCGCCAGACAGTGCGCGCGCCGCAGTACTGCCATTGGAGGCGAGCGCCGCGACAATGGCGCCGATGAGCGGCGTAGTACTGTCACGCAACACGACCACACCGCGCACGGTTTGTGCCGCGAGGCGAGCGCCCGCCGCACTGAGCGAGATGGCGAGCAACAGGGTGCGCAGAAGGGGCGCCACTCTCACGAATGACGCCCCTTCTGATGTTGCATCAGCAACTCACGCGTACCGGATCCACTTCACCAGCTCCTTCAGGCTCGGACGCTTGCCCGTCATGAGGAGCCCCACGCGGTAAATGCGCGCCGAGACCCAGATGGCCGCCCAGCAGGCGAGCGCCACCAAGATGAGCGACGCCGCCAACTCTGCCGTCGGCACCTGCACGGCGCTCATGCGCAGCGGCATAATCACCGGTGAGGTGAACGGCAGGATGCTCATCACCACCGCGAGCTTGCCGTTGGGATTGAGCATGATCGGCTGCACGAGGATGATGCTCGACACGAGCAACATGATCACCGGCTGTGCCGCCTGCTGCGCTTCTTCCTGACTCCCCACCATGGCGCCTACCGCCGCGAACAACGACGAATAGAACACATAGCCGAACAGGAAGAACAGCACGAGGCAAATGACCAGCAATGGCGAGATGGGCGGCAGCGAGATCGGCGGCATGCCCGGTTTGCCCATCGCGTTCATCATCTGCGTACCATAGGCCGCCATCAACGCGGCGCTGGCAAACCAGACGAGCTGCTGGGTGAGCCCCACCGCGCCCACGCCAATCACTTTGCCGGCGAGGAGAATGTCCGGCTTCACGCTCGACATCACCACTTCGGCCACGCGCGTCATTTTTTCTTCGAGCACGCCACGCAGCACGTTCTGGCCGTAGAGCATGATCATCATGTACAGCAAGAACGCGATGATAAAGCCAAAGATCGCGCTCACCAATCCGCTGCCCCCGCGACCCCGTTCGTCGATCTTCTCCGTCGCGAGATCCACGCGTACCCGAGTGATCGAGTCAATGCGGGAGGGCGGCACCCCTTCGGCTTGCAGTTTGTTGGCGAGCAACGCTTCACGGACCGCGCCCTGCACCATCTCCATTTCCGCGAGCGAGCTCGCGTTGCGTCCCGCGTAGCGCGCCTTCTGTTTGGTGAGCGTGAGCGAATCGAGGACCAGGTAGCCCTGCGTCTCCTTCTGCATCACCAGTCGCGTGGCCGTACTCTCCGCGTCGGCGAGTTGCGTTGGGGCCACACGCTGTACCACGGTGGGCGGCACAATCGCGTCATCGCCACCCAGCATCTTCGAGAGTCGATCATCGCGCATCTTCTTGAGCCGGTCGGCCACGCGCGAGCCGAGGTCGGCGCCAGTGGCGTCGAGGATGCGGAGGTCGGAGACCTGTGAGTCCTTCATCCCCTTCATCGTCAGATAGCCGGGGACGATGGTGATGGCCACAAAGAACAGCGGGCCAAACACCGTACTGATGATGAACCACTTGGAGCGCACGCGCTCCAGGTATTCACGTTTGATGACCACCCAGAGCTTAGCCATGTCCGCTCATCCCCGCTTCGACGCCGGTGGCGCCGACTTTTTCTAGGAAGATCTGGTGCAGCGAGGGCTGCACGAGTTCAAAACGTTGCACCACCGCGCCCGCTTCGACGAGGCGACGGAGCAGCGACTGCGGATCAGCGTCCTTTTGGAGCGAGATTTCAAAGAACCGATTGGAATCGTCTACGCGCTCCACGAGCTGGTGGTCGGCGAAGATCTTGGAGATCAGTTCGCTTCCGCCGGCGACGGACAACGCCACGTTGTTCCCGCCGTGTTCGGCTTTGACGGCTGCGACGGTGCCGTCGAGCACTTTCTCGCCGCGGGCAATGATGCAGACCGAGTCGCACAGGCGTTCGGCATTGTCCATCAGGTGCGTGGAGAAAATCACGGTGTGTCCGGATTTCTTGAGGTCCACGACGGTATCTTTGAGGGCCTGCGCGTTGATCGGGTCGAGCCCGCTGAACGGCTCGTCGAGAATCACGAGTTCAGGATCGTGGAGCAGGGTGCCGATGAACTGGACCTTCTGCTGCATGCCGCGCGAGAGTTCCTCGAGCTTGGCCAGTCCCCAGTCTTTTTCTGGAGTTTTGAGCGACATCCGCTCCATCCATTGGTCAATCCGCTGGTCGGCGACCTTGGCGCTCACCCCTTTGAGTTCGGCGAGAAAGCGCAACACGCGCCGAACCTGCATCTTCTTGTAGAGGCCGCGTTCTTCGGGGAGGTACCCCACGCGGTCCATGATGCCGGTGGAGTTGCTCGGCTGACCGAAAATCGAGATCGTCCCTTCGTCTGGGGCGATGATATTGAGGATCATCCGGATGGTCGTCGTCTTACCGGCGCCGTTGGGACCGAGGAGGCCGTAGACGGCTCCCTTGGGAACGGCGAGCGAGAGCGCGTTGACCGCGGTATGCTGGTCGTAGCGCTTGGTGACGCCTCGGATATCGAGGGCAAGTTCTGTCATAAGCTCCCTTGTAGGACACGTAACGCTCTTCGAATATACGACTGATGCCACCAGCCACAGAAAACCTACGATTTGACCGGAACGAAGTTTCCGGTGCGTTTGGCGATTTAGGGACGTCGCTACCGCTGATTGTGGGGATGATCGCGGCGGCGCATCTCGATGCCACCAGCGTACTTGTGACGTTTGGGGCCCTACAGATTTTGACCGGTTTGGTGTACCGGATGCCGATGCCGGTGCAACCGTTAAAGGCAGTGGCGGCCATTGTGATTGCGCAGCAGGTGAGTCCGGATTTGGTCTATGGGGGCGGGTTTGCGATTGGCGCGCTGATGCTCGTGCTGGTGCTTACCGGCGCGCTCGATTGGCTCGCCCGCGTCGTTCCGAAGGTTGTGGTGCGCGGCATTCAGTGTGGGCTCGGGCTACAGTTGGCTCGCATCGCGGTGGCCGACTACGTGCCGTCGGGCGGAGCGGCCGGCTATGCGCTCGCGGCCGTCGCCTTCGTGATCGTCGTGGCCTTGCTCGGCAATCGGCGTTTTCCGCCAGCGCCAATTGTGCTGGCACTCGGTGCGGTGTTCGCCCTCACGGTGGGGGGGGCGAGTGCGCCGGCCATCGCGGCGATCGGCGTGCATCTCCCCGTGCCACATATGCCCAATACGGCTGCGATCTGGGGCGGATTTCTCTTGCTGGCCCTGCCGCAGATTCCGCTCTCGCTCGGGAACTCGGTGCTCGCCACCAAGCAGGTGGCCGCCGATCTCTTTCCAGCGCGCGAGCCGCTGACGATTCGGCGCATCGGTATCACCTATTCGCTGATGAACCTGGTGAGTCCACTCGTGAGCGGGATTCCTGTGTGCCATGGCTCTGGCGGCATGGCCGGTCATTATTCGTTCGGTGGTCGGACGGGCGGGTCGGTGATCATTGCTGGCACGGCGCTGGCGGCCGTCGGACTGTTTCTTGGCGGGAGCGTAGGGCAAGTGGCGCTCCTGTTTCCGAAGCCAATGCTGGGTGTGTTGCTCCTCGTGGAAGGCGTCGCGGTTCTCGCGCTGCTTCGCGACATCGCGGGCGAGTCCCGCGACTTTGCGCTGGCGCTGTTCTTGGGAGTGGTGGCGGCCTCGCTTCCCTACGGCTACCTCGTGGCGCTCGTGCTGGGCACTGTGTTGCACGCGCTCCGCGTGAAGGTCGCGGTTCGGTGACGCGTATCGCCATCATTGCCGGTGCTGGTCCGGCGGGGCTCACCGCGGCGTGGGAACTGCTCGCCCGCACGGATGTCACGCCGATTGTGCTCGAAGCCACGCATGCCACGGGCGGCATTGCGCAGACGTTTCAGTACAAGGGCAATCGCATCGACATTGGCGGGCATCGCTTCTTTTCCAAGAGCGAGCGCGTGATGAAGTGGTGGTTTGGTATTCTGCCGCCGCAGGGCGCACCGGCGTTTGACGATGTGGCACTCGCGCACGAGGTGGACTACGCCACCGACGTCGTGATACGCGCACTGGCACCCGAGTTGCTCGAGGGCACGCGGCTCCGTGAAACGCGACGCGCAGCTCCAGACCCCGAGCGAGAAGACGGCGTAATGCTGCAGCGCCCACGGCTCTCGCGCATTTACTTCGGCAAGAATTTCTTCCCCTATCCGCTCGGCATCACATTGATCGTGGCGTGGCGTTTGGGACTCTTCAACACTGCGCTGATCGCATTGAGCTATCTGAAGGCGCAATTCTTTCCGCGCCGTGACGAGACCTATCTGGACGCGTTTTTCATCAATCGGTTCGGACAGCGGTTGTACGAGACGTTCTTTCGTGGTTACACCGAAAAAGTGTGGGGCGTACCCTGCAGTGAGATTCGTGCGGACTGGGGCGCGCAGCGCGTGAAAGGACTCTCGCTCACCCGCGCGGTGGTCCACGCGGTGCAGGATCTCTTCTCCAGCGAGTTTCGCAAGCGGCAAGAGGAGCGCGAGACGTCGCTGATCACACGGTTCTGGTATCCAAAGTACGGCCCCGGACAGATGTGGGAGACGGTCGCCGCGCAGGTGCGTGCCGCGGGCGGTGAGGTGCGCCACGGCTGGAAAGTGGTGGGCGTACGGATGACTGACGGGCGTGTGTCGCACGTCACGGCACTCTCCGATGCCGACGGCCAGCGTGTGGAAATGGCGTGCGATTACTTCATTTCGACGATGCCTCTGCAAGAGCTCATCACGATCACCGAACCCCCGCCACCGCCTACGGTGCAGGCGGTGACGCGCGGATTACGTTATCGGGATTTTCTCACCGTCGGCCTGCTGCTCGACAAACTGCACGTGCAAGAGAGTGGCCAGGCGTCGCAGGCCATGGTGCGCGACAATTGGATTTACGTGCAGGACGAGGGCGTGAAGGTCGGCCGCATTCAGCTCTTCAATAACTGGAGTCCGTACCTGGTTGCCGAACGCGGCACGAAGGTGTGGATTGGCCTCGAGTATTTTCTGGATGAGACCGACGAACTCTGGCGCACGGACGACGCCGAGTTGATCACGCTGGGCGTGCGAGAGTTGGAGCAGATCGGATTTGCGCGCGCGGCGGATGTGCGTGACGGCTGTGTGTTGCGTATGCCAAAAGCGTATCCCGCCTATTTTGGGACGTACGACCGGCTTGGCGACGTGCGCCAGTGGGTGACAAGCGTGCCAAATTTGTTCTGCATCGGACGTAACGGTATGCATCGGTATAACAATCAGGATCACTCGATGCTGACGGCGATGATGGCGGTGGATCACATCATCACAGGGAATGAGAACGACTCGCCGCTCTGGGATGTGAACCTCGAGATGGTGTATCACGAGGGGGAAAATTGAACGCGCGCGTTGAACGCTGGGCGCCGTGGATAGCGGCACTGCTCTCCGCGAGCGCCGTGCTCGTGGTGTGGCGGTCACTCGCGCCGGTCCCTGTGATGCACGACGAATGGGCCTATTGGACGCAGGCCGGTTTGTACGCGCACGCGCATTGGACGGAAATCGCTCCGCCGGTGCCGGAGTTTTTTGAGCAGCTGTATGTGTTGGTATCGCCCGTGTGGGCGGTGAAGTACCCGCCTGGGCATGCCCTCACGATCGCCGTTGGATTCGCGTTGGGTGTGCCGGGGCTCGTGCCCGTGCTCCTCACAGCGCTCACTGGGGCGCTCGTGTACGTGCTGGCGCGCCGCGTGGCGAATAGCGGGGTCGCGGTGCTCACGTTCGTGCTCTGGCTCACGACGTTCGGCAATCTGCGCTTTCGCGCGAGCTACTTCTCCGAACTCACAACGTCTGCCTGCTGGCTCGTGGCATGGTGGGCGTTGCTCGAATGGCGCGAGACGCGACGCCGCCGGTGGATGATGCTGTTGGCCGCTGCGATCGGTTGGGGCGCCATCACGCGTCCGGCCACGATGTTTGTCTTTGCGATTCCGGTTGGCGTGGTGGTGCTCCGCGATGTGTGGCAGGGGCACCGTTGGCGCGCCTTGTGTACCGGTGTGTTCACCGGTCTGGCCGTGCTCGTCATTCTGCCGCTTTGGAATGCGCGCACTACTGGCGATTGGCGTCAGAACGCGCTGGCGGTGTACACGGCGCAGTATCTGCCGTTTGACGTGCCTGGCTATACGGTGAATACCGCGCCGCCAGAGCGAGCGCTGCCCGCTGAGATGGAACGCGTCCGGCGGTTCTTGGCGAACATCAAGCAGCAGCAGGCGAACGACCCCGTCCTGGTGACGGCTACGACGCGCACGTCGCTGTTACTCCGCGATGCGTTCGGCGGCTGGCGCTTGCCCTTTGCGGTCACGGCGGTGGTCGGACTGTTTGTCGCTGGGTCCGCGGGGTGGTTTGCGCTCGCCACGGCGCTCTTGCTGATTGCCGGCTATCTCGCGCAGGCACACACGGCGGATTGGACCATCTATTATCTCGAAGCGATGCCGGTGTTCGCCTATCTCGCGGCGGTCGGTGCCGCATGGTTGTGGTCGCGATCGCCGGCGGTGGTGAACGCAGCATGGCGACCGCGCCTGCTGACCGCTGCTCTGGCGCTCGGCGCAGGACTATCGGTGATGGATATCGCCGACGCGCGCCGTATGGTGGAACGCTTGTCTGAGGAGCCGCGCGCGTTTCGCGCAGCGGTTCGCGAGTTGCCGCGCACGCCAAACATCGTCTTCGTTCGCTATGCGGAGCGGCGCAGTATGCATATTTCGCTCGTGGCAAATGATGGCTCGTTGGCCGAATCGCCCTCGTGGATTGTGCATGACCGTGGCGACGCAAATGGTCGGCTGCTGCGCGCCGCCCCTACGCGAGCGGCCTACCTCTTTGACGAAGCCGCGTGGTCGTTCACTGAGGTGCGCAAATGAACGCGCATGAACGCGAACGCCTGTTCAACTTCGTCATGATTGCCGCAGCGTTTGTGCTGCTGCTCATGCCCGAACGCAACTACGTGCCTATCTGGGACGGACGCATCTTTGCCAACTGCGCCATGGGCGCGGCAACTGATGGGTTGTCCTTGGAATCGCTGCGTTGCGCCGGTCATCCGTCGCAGGGGTACGCCTTGCTGCTCGCCCTCCCGCAGTTCCTGCGCTTGGGCGACATCACGCTGTTGCACCTCACCAATGTGCTACTGGGCATTCTCGCGCTCGCCAGCATTCGCGTGGTGATGGGTCGCGTGTTTCCGGCGCGCGAGCACGCCCGTGCGCTCGACGGTTTGACCGTTGTCTGCGCGGTTCATCCGGTGCTGCTGTCGACGCTCGTACAGCCGAATGTGGATTTTGGCGTGTATGTGTTCTTCTTTGCGACGCTCGCCGCGCTGCTCAAGCAGGCGTGGCGATGGGTGGTGCTCGCGGGTGTGTTTCTCTGTTTTTCAAAGGAAACGGGGGTACTCGCCTACGGTGTGATGGTCGGTCTGGCGGCGGCGTTCGCTATGCGTCGCGATACGGGTCCGCTAGTGGATCGTCTCAAGCGCCTCCGGCCCCGCGCCGTGACGCTCTTTCCGCTGATGCTCTTTGGCGTCTACGTGCTCTGGTGGAACGCGACGCATGCGTCGTCGGCCATTTGGCGCCATCAATGGCAACAGGGGACAATGGACGGCTTCAAGTGGTTCGATCTCAGCGAGCCGGTATTCCTCAGCTATGCGGCCGGACTCTTTGTGCTCGGGTTCGGTTGGGTGCTGACTGCCATCATCGCGTCCGATGCGGTGGTGGGCGGCGTGCGGCTGGCGCGGCGTCAACCCACCCGCACGGTCGCGGGCGCCGACACGCCCGTGCTCTGGTATCTCATCACGCTCACCGTTGTGCTCACATACGTGCTGACGGCGTTCCGGACCTGGAGCAACCTGCGGTATTTCGCGTTGCTGTACCCGCTGTTCATTCTGCTCGCGTTCGCGGCGCTGCTGCGGTTGGGCGTGGGTCCACGCATGCGCGGCGTTGTCATTGCCTCGTTGGCGGCGCTGTTCGTGCTCGCGGCGTTCCGCTCGGTCGACCCCGTGTCGCGCCGAGTGTACGGCACGTTTTCTGTTGGTCAGCGCGACATGTACCGCATGGCATCGATCACCGGTGAGTATCGCGGCCCAGGGCGCGATCAACTGGTCTACAATCTTGAATTCACAGGATTTCATGCGGTGCAGAACGCGCTGTTCCGTTCGATGCACCCCAATGATTCCACCGCCTACGCCACCGCGCGCAGTGTTCGCTGGAACATCTGGAGCCAGCTCGATGAACGCAACTGGCGCCGCACGATGCTTCGCGACGGCGTGATTGTTCCGCGCTATTGGGATGACGAAGATCTGCTCGCCACTCCCGCGCCGCCGCCGGTGGTGTGGTGGCTCGACTTCTCGTATCGCCCGGATGCCGATTCGTCGCGCGAGCGACTCTCCGCGCGATACCGGCAGACGGCGGTGCTGCGCACGACGGTCGCGGGGCACACGATAGTCGCGCGCAAACTCGAGCGCATTGCGCGGTGACATGGCAGACGTGGCTCCGCCGCGGGTGGGGCATTATTCCAGCGGCGCTCGTGCTGGCACTGGTGTGGCCGGAGCGTGGCTTTGTGCCCATCTGGGATGGGCGCGTCTACTTCGACTGCGTGGTGGAGGCGGCCCGCAGCGGATTTAGTGTGTCGGCGCTTCGGTGCGGCGGTCACCACTCGCAGCTCACGATGGCGTGGCTGGCGTTGAGTCAACTTGGTGATCCCGGCAACACCACGCATCTCCTCCTGGCCAACGTATTGCTTGCGTGGGGTGCCCTCTGGGCATTTCACGCCATCCTGTTCGCGCTGTGGCCGAGTGAGGAACGCGTGGTCGAGCGGGCGTTGTTGACCACCGCGCTAGCGGTCCATCCATTAGCGCTGGCGTCGTTGGTGCAACTCAACAGCGACTATGGCGTGTTCGTGTTCTTTCTGGTCTGCCTCGCGTTCTTCTGGCGCGAGCAGCGGTGGCTCGCCGCGGCGGCTGGTCTCGTGCTCTGTTTCAGCAAGGAGACGGGCGCGCTGGTGTATGCGGTGCTCGTGGCTGCGTTGGTGACGGAGCGAGCGGTGCGTGTCGCACGGGGGGATTTGGCGGGTGTTGTGCAGGGGCGGTCCTCAGCGCCCGCGCCGCTCGGCGCTTATTTCAAGTCGACCGGCGCGCTGGCACCGGCCTTTATTCCACTCGCGGTATATGCGGCCTTCCTTGCGTGGTGGGCAGGCACGCAATCGTCGTACGTCGTGTGGAATCAGGGGATGCACGAGCGGCCGTTGGCCGGCGTGCGCTGGTTCGACCTCGATGACCCGGTTTTCCAGAGCTACGCCGCCATCATTTTTGTGCTCGGATTTGCTTGGGTTCCGACCACGGCCATTGTCGTGGCGCTGGGCCAGCGTCTGATCTCGGGCTGGCGTCGTGGGCGCATGTCCAAGACTGCGATTGCTGGGGCTCCCTTCGCCTCCGCCTCCGGGCACCGGGCGACCATCGCCTGCGTCGCTGTTGTGCTTACGTACGCGCTAACCGTGTACCGCACCTGGAGTTTCCCCCGGTATTTCTTGGTGCTGGTGCCGATACTCCTGATATGCGCCCTGATTTCACTCGACGCCCTCAAGACCCCGACGCGTGCCCGACGCCTGCTGCTCGCCAGCTACGCACTCGTGCTGTTCGGCTCTGTTCGGGCGTCGTTCGACCCCGTCTCGCGGCTCCTCTTTGGGACCTGGTCGCTGGGCCGAGCCGAGGTGTATCACGTGTCGCGCCTGTCACGCGATTTCAGGGTGCGGGACGCGGATCATCTGGCGTACAATCTGCAGTTTACGGGTTTCCACCACGCCCTAAACGCCGCGTTCGCAGCGCTCGCCCCCACGGAATCGACCACGGTGGTGTTTCCGGCCACCAACCGGTGGGGGCTTTGGTCGTCGCTTGAGGCGGCGAGCTATCGGCGGGTCGGGGGCGGCGCCGGTACCGTGCGGCCGCGATACCTGGACGAGGTCATGGTCGCCGCCCTACGGGAGCAGGCGCCCCGGGAGCTCTGGCTGGTGCAACAGCCCAATGACGCCGACAGCAGTGCTCTGACCGCGCTCCACCGGCGATATGTGGACGCCGCCGCCGCCCAATATTCGGCTCAAAATGTGACGATTCAGCTCCTGCATCTGGTACGCCGAGAGGCGCAGGTGATACCTTAGAGTGGGAAGCCCCCTGACGAAGACGGAGGACGGATGAAAGTCGTGATTCTTGCCGGCGGACTCGGCACGCGGCTGCAGGAAGAAACGACCGTACGGCCCAAGCCGATGGTGGAAATCGGCGGCCGTCCAATGTTGTGGCACATCATGAACCTGTACGGGGCGCACGGACTGAAAGAGTTCGTGCTCGCGCTCGGGTATAAGGCCGACTTTATCCGCTCGTATTTTCTCGGGTATCGGGCGGCGATGCACGATTCCACCATCCGGCTCGCCGATGGGCATGTCACGACCCACGGTACGAACGAGAAGGAAGACTGGACGGTGCACCTGATCGACACGGGTCTCAATACGCAGACCGGCGGTCGTGTGCGTCGTTTGAAAGAGTGGATTGGCAACGAAACCTTCTGCCTTACTTACGGTGACGGCGTGGGTGACGTGGACATCACCGCGTTGATTGCGTTCCACAAATCGCACGGCAAGCTCGCAACGGTGACCGCGGTGCGCCCACCGGCGCGCTTTGGTTCCATTGCGCTCGATGGCGATGAAGTGCGTACCTTCGCGGAAAAGACGCAGATGAGCGAAGGGTGGATCAACGGGGGCTTCTTTGTGCTGGAGCCGCAGGTGCTCGACTACATCGAAGCTGACGAGACCCTATGGGAACGGGACCCGCTTGAGCGGCTGGCGTCCGAAGGTCAGTTGCGCGCCTTCCGGCATGAACGATTCTGGCAGTCGATGGATACGCTCCGAGATGTCCATCTGCTCGAATCACTCTGGGCTGCTGGCTCGCCACCGTGGAGAACGTGGAAATGACGACGACTTCGCAGACATCGCATTGGCGCGATCGTCCGGTGTTTGTCACGGGCGCCACCGGCCTGCTCGGCGGATGGTTGGTGCGCCAGTTGATCGAACAGGGCGCGGACGTCACGGTGCTCGTGCGCGACCATGTGCCGCACTCGCTCCTCCTCTCCACGCACCTGTTACAGCGCGTGAAGATGGTGCGTGGCGATGTGCGCAACCAGGCGCTGCTCGAGCGGGCGCTAGGGGAGTACGAGATCGACACCATTTTCCATCTCGCGGCGCAGACGATCGTCGGTGTGGCGAACCGCAATCCGGTGTCGACGCTCGACACAAACATTCGTGGAACGTGGGCACTGCTTGAAGCCGCGCGTCGCAGTCCTGCCGTGAAGGCGATCGTCGTGGCGTCGAGCGATAAAGCCTACGGCGACCACGAAACATTGCCGTATGATGAGACCGCTGCGCTGCAGGGTCGGCACCCGTATGACGCGAGCAAGTCGTGCGCTGATCTTATTGCCACCATGTACGCCAACACCTACCGGGTGCCGGTATGCGTCACGCGGTGCGGCAATTTTTATGGCGGCGGTGATCTCAACTGGAACCGACTCGTCCCGGGTGTCATTCGCGCCGCGCTCAAGGGCGAACGGCCGGTGATCCGTTCGGACGGCACGCTCATTCGCGACTATTTCTACGTGGAAGATGGCGCCGCCGCGTATATGCAACTCGCCGAAGCCTTACACAGTCGGCCGGAGCTCATTGGCGAGGCGTTTAACTTCTCGAACGAACTGCAGGTCGATGTGCTGGCGTTGACGCGTCGCGTATTGGAACGCATGCAGCTGTCGCTCACGCCCGACGTGCGTGGCGAGGCCGTGCACGAGATTCAGCACCAGTGGCTGACAGCGGCCAAAGCGCGCCGGCTGTTGAACTGGGCGCCGGCCTTTACGCTCGACGAAGGACTGGATCGCACGATTGCGTGGTACCGGGAGTTTCTGCAGCGTGACTGAGCGAGCCGACGCGCTCCGCGCACAGATTCTGGGACTGGTCGCCGAATATCACGCCGAAGCGTTCGCCGATCGAGCGTTCGTTCCAGGTGAATCACCGGTGCCCGTGACGGGGCGCGTCTTCGATGCCACGGACGTGCAATCGCTGGTGGACGCCGGGCTGGATTTCTGGCTCACCACCGGCCGATTTGCGGCGGAATTCGAGCGGCGCTTTGCCCAGCGCATGTCGGCGCGTCACGCGATGCTCGTAAACTCGGGCTCCTCGGCGAATCTCGCGGCGGTGAGCGCGCTCACATCGCACTTGCTCGAAGATCGCGCCCTCAAGCCGGGCGACGAGGTGATCACCGTGGCAGCTGGTTTCCCGACCACGGTGAATCCGATTTTTCAAAACGGCCTCGTGCCGGTGTTCGTGGACGTTGAGCTTCCGTCGTACGGCATTGATGTGTCGCAGCTGGAAGCCGCACGCTCGCCTCGCACCAAGGCGATTATCGTCGCACACACGCTCGGGAATCCGTACGACATTGGCGCGGTGAAGGCGTTTGCCCAACAGCACAAGCTTTGGTTGGTTGAAGATTGCTGCGATGCGGTGGGTGCCAAGTTCGACGGCAAGTCGGTCGGTACTTTTGGCGACCTCGCCACGGTGAGCTTTTATCCCGCGCACCACATTACGATGGGGGAAGGCGGCGCCGTGTTGGCGCATGCGCCTAAGCTCAAGCGCATCGTGGAGTCCTTTCGTGACTGGGGCCGCGATTGCTGGTGTGACCCCGGCAAGGCGAATACCTGCGGCAAACGATTCGAGTATCAACTCGGCGACCTGCCGTTCGGCTACGACCACAAGTACACGTATTCGCACATCGGATACAACCTCAAGGCGACCGATATGCAGGCGGCGGTTGGCGTCGCGCAACTCGAGCATCTCGATGGTTTTATTGAGGCGCGACGTCGCAATTACGACTACCTGCGCGAACAGCTCGCCGACCTGTCGCACGTGTTGGAATTTGCGGCGGTGCATCCCAAGGCCGAACCCAGTTGGTTCGGTTTCCCGATGCGTGTGCGTGATGATGCGGGGTTTACACGCAACGCCCTAGTGAAATTCCTCGAAGATCGACTGATTGGCACGCGCTTGCTGTTTGGTGGCAATCTGGTGCGCCAGCCGGCGTATCGGGGATTACCGTATCGCGTGATTGGTGATCTACCGAATTCCGACGCGATCATGCGTGGGACGCTCTGGGTGGGATGCTATCCAGGTCTGACGGCGCCGATGCTCGCGTGGATCGTCGAAAGTATTCACGATTTCGTTAACGGTTCGGCGCGATCCTAGACGCGCCGAGCGGGAGTGTGTGATGGATAAACGACCCCTGTTCATTCTCGAGATGGCGAACAACCACATGGGCGACCTCGCCCATGGGCGCGCGCTCATCGCGGCGATGCAGACGGCGGTGCGGGGATTCGACGAGTTCCAGTTCGCCTTCAAACTGCAGTACCGCGATCTCGACACGTTCATCCATTCCAGCGCCAAGGGCCGAGCGGACATCAAGTATGTGAAGCGTTTTGAAGAAACGCGGCTCAGTCACGCGCAGTATCTCGAGCTCGTGACGGCCATTCACGCGCATGGGTTCATCTCACTGTGCACGCCGTTCGACGAACCGTCGGTGGATCTCATTGAGGCGCACAGCGTTGAGATGGTGAAGATCGCGAGCGCATCGTTCACCGACTGGCCGTTGCTCGAGCGCATTGCGCTCGTCGACAAACCGGTGATCGCATCCACCGCTGGAGCGAGCCTCGACGAAATGGATGCGGTGGTGAGTTTTCTGGTGCACCGCGGCAAGGCACTCACGCTCATGCATTGCGTCGCCGAGTATCCGACGCCGGATGCGGATTTGCGGTTGTCGCAGATTGATGTGCTGCGCGCACGGTATCCTGGCGTGCGCATTGGATTTTCGACGCACGAAGATCCGTCGGATCCTGTGCCGGTGATGATTGCCGTGGCAAAGGGAGCGACGGTGTTTGAAAAACACGTGGCACTCGAAGTCGGCTCGTATAAAGCCAACGCATACTCGGCGACGCCGGAGCAGGTGCGCGTATGGGTGACAGCCGCCCGTCGGGCCTTTGCGATGACTGGTCCCGCGGAGCGCCTGGAGCCGTTTCCTGAAGAAGGCGCGAGCTTACGCTCGCTGCGCCGCGGTGTCTTTACCGTTCGCTCCGTGGCCGCCGGGCAGCCGCTGCGTCGCGATGACGTGGAGTTCGCATTCCCGCCAGTCGAGGGACAGCTCACGGCGAACGAATGGTCCAAGTACGCGCGCTACATCACGCGTACGGCGCTTGGTTCAGGGGAGCCCGTGCTTCAGGCGGCGGTCGATAGTAGCAATGACCGCGCGCTCGTGCTGTCAGCTGTACATGCGGTCAAGGGCCTGCTGAAGCAGGGCAATATTATTGTTCCGGGTCGCGCGCACCTCGAAATCTCGCATCACTACGGGATGGCGCAATTTCCGGAAACCGGTCTGTCGATGATTACCGTCGTGAATCGCGAGTACGCCAAAAAGTTGCTCGTGATGCTGCCGGGACAGACGCATCCAGAGCAGTATCATCACCGCAAGGAAGAAACATTCGTCATTTTGCACGGCTCCATGCGCCTCTGGCTCGACGGCACGGCGCGCGACGTGGCCCCGGGTGATGTGGTGACCGTCTCGCGCGAGGTGCGCCACAAGTTCCATACCGACACGGGCGTGGTGTTCGAGGAAATTTCATCCACCCACTTCGTGGACGATTCGTTCTATACCGATCCGACGATCGCGCAGAACGCGCACCGTAAAACCATTCTTGCGTTCTGGATGTGAGCGAACCGACGATGCGCGCGGCTGATTATGTGATGGCACGGCTCGCCGATGAGGGCGTGAGCCACGTGTTCATGCTGGCGGGGGGCGGTGCGATGCACCTGAACGATGCGCTCGCCTGCCAGCCGAGACTCGAAGCGGTACCCTGTCATCACGAGCAGGCGTGCGGCATCGCGGCGGAAGCCAACGGTCGCGTGCAGGGAGCCGACGCTGCGGGTTTTGGCGTTGTGGTGGTCACCACTGGGCCGGGTGCCACCAATGCGCTGACCCCAGTGGCCGGCGCGTGGATCGAATCGCTCCCGCTCCTGGTGCTCTCTGGGCAAGTGAAGCGCGCAGACCTGTTGGCTGGTCGACCGCTAAGGCAAAGTGGCGTTCAGGAAGTGGATGTCGTTGCGATGGTGAAACCGATTACCAAGTACGCCGTGACCGTGGAGTCGGCCGAACGCATTCGATATCATCTCGAGCGCGCACTGTACGAAATGCGGAATGGGCGCGCGGGCCCCGTGTGGATCGATATCCCGTTGGACGTGCAGGCCGCGCAGGTAGATCCCACGCGGCTTGAGGGGTTCACGCCTCCGAGCGACGTCGCGCCCTCGCTCGACGACACCATGCGATCGCTCTGTGCGCTGCTCGCCAAGGCGCAACGCCCACTGCTGCTCGCCGGCCATGGTGTGCGCATCGGTGGTGCGGCCGCACTCTTTCGGGCCGTGGCGGAACAGCTCGGCATTCCCGTTGTGACGACGTGGAATGCGCTCGACCTCCTGCCTTGGGAACATGACCTGTTGGTAGGACGTCCCGGTGTCGTGGCGCTCCGCGCGCCGAACTTTGCGGTGCAGCGTTGCGACCTCCTCATCACGATTGGTGCGAGACTGGATAATGTCGTGACGGGGTTCGACAATCGCGGCTTTGGGGGTGGCGCTCCGAAGGTCATTGTCGATATCGACGCGAATGAACTTGCGCGGCAAGAGGGAAATGTCGCACTCGCGGTCGTCAGCGACGCGCATGCGTTTCTCTCCGCGTGGAAGTCAGCACCACCGGTGACGCATGCCGACTGGGCCCCGTGGCGTGCGCGTTGTCAGGACTGGAAGCAACGGTACGGCATCGGGGACGGCCAGCCAATGGGCGCCACCGGCGAGATCAGTCATTACCGGTTTGTGGACGCGTTGTCCGACGCACTTCCGCCAGAGACGTTGTGCGTGACGGGAAGTTCTGGGCTCGCGGTGGAAGTGTTTTACACCGTCTTCCGCAATAAGCCGGGTCAGCGCGTGTTTCTTACGTCGGGGCTGGGCTCCATGGGCTATGGCCTTCCCGCCGCCATCGGCGCGTGTCTCGGCACTCGCCGGCAGCGCACCGTATGCGTCGAAGGGGATGGCAGCTTGATGTTGAATCTCCAGGAGCTATCAACGCTCAAGGCGCTCCAGCTACCGATCGTTCTCATTGTGATGAACAATGGCGGCTACGCCTCCATCCGGAACACGCAGCGGAACTACTTCGAAAGTCGCTTCATCGGTACCGGGGCCGAGTCAGGGTTGGTCATGCCGGATTTGCTCAAGGTCTGCGACGCGATCGGCATTCCCGCCATGCGCATCACGCGCGCCGAGGATTTGGCGGAGGGTCTCGCCGGAGCCTTGGCGCAACGCGGTCCGTACCTGTGTGACGTGGTGCTGACGTCCAGTGAAACACTCGCGCCAAAAGTGGCCGCCATTCCGCGCGCGGATGGATCGATGGTATCGATGCCGCTCGAAGACATGTCGCCGTTGTTACCGATAGATGTGCTACAGCGCGAGCTGGGGCACGTGAGCTCCCGTTCGGTGGATGCGCGGGGCGCATCGTAGACCTCATGCATTCCTTGCGCGAGGCCCCCACGCTGTCGATTTGTATCCCCACGTACAACCGTTCGGCGCTTTTAGCCGAGACGTTGGCGAGTATCGAATCGCAATGGTGTGAAGGCCTCGAAGTCACGGTAGCCGACAATGGCTCGGAGGACGACACCGAGCAGCTGATCGAGCAGTTCCGCGGCCGTGTGGGTGCCGTGCGGTACTTTCGCTGGGATTCGAACCACGGTCCCGATCGAAATTTTCTAAAGGCCGTCGAAATCGCAACGGGACGGTGGTGCTGGATCCTCGGTAGTGACGATCCGTTGATGCCTGGAGCCGTCGCCGAAGTGCTGCGCCGCCTAAAGGCCGAGAAGCCGAATCTATTGTTGTTCAATCGGATGCTTTGTGAGCGCGACCTCACCCTGATCGGAGAGGATCATTTTTTTGAGCCACGCGGTGGCGATGCGTTGCGCTTCGATTTCTCTGAGGACGGCGAATTTGCGAGATACCTGCGCGCAGGGCGTTCGCTCGCCGTGGCGTTCAGCTATCTCTCGTCCATCGTCTTCGAGCGACAGATCTGGGACGCGACGCCGGGTGATGATCCATGGATTGGTTCATCGTACGTTCACGTGTACAAGTTGTTGTCGGCCTGTCGACGCGGTGCCACGCTCACATACATCGATCAGGCGTTAGTCAAATGTCGGCTCGGCAACGATTCGTTTCGGGCGCAGGGACTGGCGGCGCGGGTGTTGATCGACCTTCGGGGGTTTGCCAAGTTGTCAGCCGTCGTGTTTGACGACTCGGATCGTGCCAGCCAACACGCCTTACGTGGGTTGCTGCGCCTTGAGTATCCGTGGAGCCGAGTGATGCGGTATCAGGGGGTGTTAGGGCGCGATGCAGCATGGCCGGAAATTCTTTCGTTGCTCGACTCGAATATCGGATATCCGATTGGTGCTCTTGCCTTGGCACGCGTGTTTGGTCGGAGTCGTCGGATCGTGGACTGGTCGTTTCGGCGGCGCGATGCTCGGCTTCGAACGGCTGCGGTTCGTCGCACGCCGGTGACGGCCCATCCACCTCTCTCGGAGGCTGAGTGAACGGCTCCACGGTGGTGGTCACCGGCGCGACCGGATTTGTCGGTGGGGCAGTGGCCAGACGACTGAGCCGCGACGGCGCGCGTGTCGTGGCGACGGTGCGCGCCACGTCACGCGCTGATCGTGTTGCGGGGCTGGCGGCCGACGGTATTGAGTGCGCACAAATAGACGACACGTACGCCTCGCTGGCGGCGCTGATGCGCCGAGTCTCGCCCGATACCGTCTTCCACCTCGCCGCGCGTGTGATTCCTGCACATATGCCAGAAGACACGGCGTCACTGGTGGACGCCAACGTGCGTTTCGGGGCGATGTTGCTCGAAGCGATGAGTACGTCGTCATGCCGCCGGATTGTTGTGGCCGGAACGATGTGGCAGCATTTCGAAGATCGTGAATATTCTCCGATGTCGCTCTATGCCGCCACAAAGCAGGCCTTTGAAGCCGTTCTGCAGTACTACGTAGAGATGGCTCGAATGCGCGCCGTGGTACTCGATCTCGCGGATGTGTATGGTCCTGGCGACGACCGGAAGAAACTCGTCGTGCAGTTGGACGAAGCGGTGCGCACCGGAACGCCAGTCGCGCTGACGGCGGGTGATCAGTTCATGCACTTCGTACACGTAGATGATGCCGCCGCCGCGTTTCGTCATGCCGCGGCGCGACTCGATGTTTCGGCAGCGTCCTTTGAGCGCTGGGCGGTACGAGGGAAAGAGGTGCTTTCGCTCCGCGAGTTCGTGCACATCTACGAACGCTTGCGAGGGACTCCTGCACCGGTGGTGTGGGGTGCGCGGCCGTACCGGGAACGGGAGCGCTTCATTCCCTGGCGATCGGGGACCGACCTTCCGCAATGGGAACCACAGATCGCGTTCGAAGATGGATTGCGCGCGTTACTGGCCGAATCCAGATGAATGTCACCCGTGGGCCATCGGCGATTGGCTTCGAACGATGCGTCATTTCCTTGCAGGTGGTGTCTCGGAGATACACATGACCCAGCCTTTAATTTCGATTGTCACCGCGTGCTACAACGAGGAGCAGAACGTGCGGCCGTTGCACGAGGCCGTGAAAGCGGTGATGGCGAAGCATCCGCAGTACAGATTCGAACACATCTTTGCGGATAACTGTTCGCAAGATGGAACGCGCGCCGCACTGCGCGCGCTCTGTGCCGAGGAACCGAACGCGCGTGCCATCTTCAATGCGCGCAACTTCGGTGTGATTCGGTCTGGCACGAATGCTTTACATGCGGCGCGTGGTGATGCCGTGATCGGCATGGCGGCTGATTTTCAGGAACCGCCGGAAATGATTCACGAGTTCCTGCGCCACTGGGAGGCCGGTGCGAAGGTCGTCCTGGCGCAGAAGACGTCATCGTCGGAAAGCGGGCTGTTCTTCCGGCTTCGAGGTCTGTACTACCGCCTCCTAGATCGCATCGCCGATGTGCGCATTGAACAACAGGTAACGGGGTTCGGTCTGTTCGATCGGAAGGTGATGGATGCCCTCAAACGCATGAACGACCCGCTGCCCTTTATGCGTGGCCTGATCGCGGAAATCGGTTATGCCCCGGTGCTCGTGCCATTCCATCAACCGCCGCGCGCGCACGGTGTATCCACTCAGAACTTTTATTCGCTGTACGAAACCGCGATGCTCGGCATCATCGGCCATTCACGCGTACCGCTGCAACTCGCGACGATGCTCGGATTCGCGATGTCCGCCCTTTCCCTGCTCGTCGCCCTCGGCTACTTGATTGCCAAGTTGCTGTTCTGGAATGCGATGCCGCTCGGCGTGGCCCCGATCCTCATCGGTTTCTTCTGTTTAACATCGGTTCAACTGTTCTTCATTGGCATCGTGGGTGAATATGTGGGAACGATCTGGACGCATGTCCGACACGTACCGTACGTGTTCGAAACCGAACGCATCAACTTCGACTGAGCAGGTGGGCCGATGGACATCCGCGATGAACTGCTGCCCGGTTGCTACGCCGTCGAGACGTATCGGTACGCCGACGATCGCGGGCTCTTCAGCAAGGCGTTTTCGAGGGATGGGAACCGTCTGTTTGAGCGCTTTTCGTGCGCTGAGTTCTTTTACTCCACCTCTGGCCTTCATGTCGTACGCGGGATGCATCTGCAGTTAGGGAATGCGATGATGGAGAAATTCATCTTCTGCATGGGCGGCTCTGTTCTCGACGTGCTGGTGGATTTACGCGAAGGAGCAGGTTTCGGACGCGTCGCGTCGTTGTCGCTCGCTGCGGAATCGGGGGTCGGCATCTTCATCCCGCGCGGCATCGCCCACGGCTTTCTCAGTCAATCAGAGCATTCGATGATTGGCTATCTCACCTCGCAAGTTCACGTGCCTGCGCTTGATGCCGGCGTGCATTGGCGCAGTATTGCGTTTGACTGGCCGGTGCAGGCGCCCGTAGTCTCCAGCCGGGATGAAGCGCTGCCGCCCATCTCGACGTTCCGCCCCATCCCGCCGGCAGACACGCGCACCGCATGAAACTCTTCGTCACAGGCGGCTCGGGCTTTGTGGGGAGCCATTTTGTGGCAGCGGCGATGTTGCGCGGCCACGAGGTAACGGCACTCCGGCGCGCGACGAGCGCCCCGCGTATCGTGCTCACGCACGAACCTCGGTGGGTGACAGGCGATCTTGCCACCGTACCTGGGGACGCCATGGCGGGGCACGATGTGTTGGTGCACCTCGCCGCGCACAGTCCGAACACGCCGTACGACTCTTTGGAGCGCTGCATTCAGGGCAACGTCACGGACAGCCTTCGCTGCTTGCGCGCGGCGAATGAGCACGGGGTGCGCCGTTTTCTCGTGGCGGGTTCGTGTTTCGAGTACGGCTATTCCGCGAATGATTTCGATTGCATTCCCTCCAACGCACCGCTACGGCCTGCGGGATCGTATCCGACGTCCAAGGCCATGGCGAGTCTTGCGGTTCGTGAGTTCATTCGCGAAACCGGAAGCGTGGGGATGATCGCACGGTTGTTTCAAGTCTACGGAGAAGGTGAGGCGGAGTCGCGCCTGTGGCCGGCCCTTCGCGCCGCGGCGGCAGCTGGGCGAGATTTCCCGATGTCGCCCGGCGAGCAACTCCGCGATTTCGTTCGTGTTGATCAGGTGGCCGAGATGCTGGTCATGCTGGCGGAGCGCATCCAGGAGCGGAAGGACGGCGGCATCGAGGAAGTTAATATTGCGTCCGGCGTCACGCGTTCGGTCGCCGATTTCGCTCGCGAGTGCTGGCGCGAATGGCACGCCACTGGTCGTTTGCTCATCGGCGCACTGCCATACAAGGACAACGAGATGATGCGTGTCGTGCCGGAACTCACGCCGGACGCATTCGCTCGCCCCCGCACAGCCGGCGCATGAAACGACTCGCAGGCCAACTCTTCGCCGACCCTGCCGTTCGCTGGCTCGCGCTCGCCCGCCTGCTTGCCCTCGCCGGCGCTCCGCTCACGCTCTGGCTTACCCTCACACGACTCTCCCCAGCGGCGCGCGGATTCTATCTCGTGGCCGTGAACCTCGTGGCCGTGGGTCCCATGTTCGAAACCGGACTCGGCACACTCGTGGTGCAGCTCGCCGCACACGCCGGCGCCGACATCGGTATGGTGCGTTCCATGGCGAACCGCTGGTTTGCGCACGCGGCCCTCTGGTTCGCAGCGCTTGCCGTACTGGGCGGCGTGCTCCTCCTCGGCGGACGCGCGCAACAGGAACATGTGGAGTTCTTGCTCCCATGGCTCGTGTTGGTCGGGAGCACCACGCTGTATATCTGGCTGTCGCCGCGCATCTGCACGTTGGAAGGCATCGGTTACACCGTGCACGTGCAACGCATGCGCGCCGTACAGGCACTCGCGCTGTTGTGTGCGCTGGCGCTCGGCCTCTCAACCGGACGACCGCTCTTGGCCGCGGCTACCGGATCACTCGCCCAGCTTTTGGTGGTTGGCACATTCGTTTTTCTTCAACGCGGCTACCTCGCCGGCGAACGGTCACCGTCCGAAGAGCGAGCTAGCCGTTACCGCCAAGAGCAGGGGCGATCCGCGCGCGTATGGATCGCGCTGACTCTCGCACCACAGGCACTCACGCCCGCAGTCCTCGCCGCCCGTGGCGCGGTTGAAGGGAGCGACCTCGGCCTGCATATGGCCCTCGCCCTCGCGCCGCCGGTGCTGGGCGTCGTCTGGTTGCACGGTCGATATGCCAGCTTTGGCGCACGTGTGGCGGCCGGCGACGTGAGCGGTTTCGATCGCGCAGCACGCGAGGCATTTCTACAAGCAACGCTCGTCTTTATCGCCGGCGCCGTCGCCGTACTCGCGTTAGCGAGCGCGATCCCGATGGTGCTGCCCGATGCAAAGGTTCCTGTATTTTCGCTCTGGTCACTGAGCGCGCTGCTCACGGGCAGCTTTGCGCTAGTCGCACTGCAAGCGATGCTCGCCTGGGCGCGGGCCTTTGCCACCGAGTCGTTTGGCACGCCAGCTGTTATCGCGTGTGCGGTGATGGCCGCTGGCGGGATTGCGGGAGGAGTAGCCGCGGGGCGAGCGGGCGCTGCGGTGGGATACGCCGCCGCCGGACTCGCGAGCACCCTCGCGGTAGCCGTCCGCTTTGCCGCGCTACGGCGCGCGCGACTGGCCGGCGCCTGACCGGTGCCCTGTGCCCCTCGCGCGGGAACGCTAGCTTTCGGCATGATTCCCCCCAGGACATACCCGTGACCCGGTTGCCCGCCGCCGACCTAGATGCCGTGGTGCAGCGCGCGGCTCCCGCGTGGGACGACCTACGCGAGGCACGCGTCTTTATCACCGGCGCCAGCGGCTTTGTGGGGAGTTGGCTCCTCGAATCGCTCCTCGCGGCAAATCGCGCGAAGCAACTCGGTGTGCACGTCACCGCGCTCGTGCGCGATCGCGATACCTTTGCCGCGCGCTTTCCGCACCTGATGACCGATGCGGCGCTCCGCATTCATGTGGGCGACGTGCGCATGGCCGATCCACCGACTCGCGAGTTTACGCATATCGTGCATTCGGCGTCGGCGGCGCCGCCGCGCATGAACGCCGAACAGCCCGACGAAGTGGTGGACTTGATTGAGAACGGCACCGAACGCATGTGCGAAGAAGCGGAGTCCACGAAGGGCACGCGTCTGTTGCAGTTGAGCAGCGGATCCATCTATGGCACGCCACCGGTGCCACCCACGGGTATCACCGAAGCATTCCCGGGACGCGCGCGCGCGGTGGAAGGGCCTGAGCGGTTCGGCACCGCCAAGTGGCGCGCCGAACAACGTGTACAAGTCGCCTGCGCGCGCGGCGTACACGGTGTGTGTGCGCGCGTCTTCGCGCTCTTCGGTCCGCGGTTACCACTCGACGGCCAGTTTGCCCTCGGCAACTTCATGGGCGACGCGCTCGCGGGTCGGCCCATCACGTTGCTCAGCGATGGCACCGCCGTGCGCTCGTGGCTCTACGCCGCCGACCTCGCCGCCTGGTGCTGGGTGTTGCTCACGCACGGAAAGAGCGGCGCCGCGTACAACGTAGGATCCGAAGAGTCGTACGATTTGCGCACCGCTGCGTCGCGCGTGGCTGCACTCGCGACGCCACCAGTCTCCCTCGAATTCGCAGGATCCGCACCGGCCACGAGTCACGGCCACGCCTCACACTACGTGCCGTCGATTGCGTTGGCGCGCGCTGAGCTGGGACTCGATGCATGGACATCGTTCGACGACGGACTCCGTCGAATGTGGCGCTGGCACCGCGAGGACGCATGAGCACATTGCACGCAAACGACGCACAGATTGCCGCGCAGTCCGATCAAGAGCTGTTCTTTGGACAGCGTGCCCGCGGCGGATTTTCCGCGCCTACGCGACTCATCTGGGGCGACAACTGCGCCGGCCCATGGCTCACGCTCATGGCCGAGCGCACCAGCTCCCGCTGCCTCGTCGTGTGTGACCCGGCCCTCGAACACAAAGCACCGGTCGTCGCTTTGCGCACCGCACTCGGCGCACGCGCTATTTGGCTCACCAATCGCGAAATGCCTGAAACGGCGTGGGTGAGTGAACACACCGCGCAGTTGGACTGGTCTTCTATTGGCTGGGTCGTTGCCTTTGGCGGCGGGAGTGCGCTCGACAGCGCAAAGGCATTGCTCGGCGAGTGGCTGTTTGACGGCGGCTATGACGGCGTAGGAATGGGCACGCGGAGAGGGCAGCCCACGCGCGCCGGCATCACCAAGCCCCTGTTCATCGCGGTACCGTCCACCGCCGGGAGCGGCGCCGAAACGAGCCGCTATGTGGTGTGTTACGACAAGTCGGGCGCTCGCTGGAAAAAATCGCACGGAAAAAGCTGGTCGCTCGTGGCCGATGTGGCACTTCTCGACCCGCAGATGCTCGCGGGCGCGCCACCGCGCGTCTTTGCGGAACCCGCGTTCGACGCCTTTGTGCACTGCTGCGAATCGTATGTGTGCCAAGGCGAAGCCACGGACATTACGCGCGCCGTATGCCTCGAAAGCATTCGCACGCTGTCCCGTGTGGTGCGCATGTTGTTGACCGGCAACCAACTGTCGATGGACGACATCGCCCACTTACAGGTGGCGGCGTGCATGGCAGGCGTTGCGATTTCCAATGCGCGCACCGGACACGTACACGAAGCCGGCGGCGCTGCACTGGAGTGGTGCGACGGACTCACGCACGCGCAAACCCTCTGGATCTTTGCGCGCCGTGGGTTTGCGCAGACCGCACGTTCTGAACAGGGCGCGCGCCTTCAACAAGAACTTGCGCAGGCGTTTGGTGTCACGTCGATGTCGGACGCGCTCGCCGTGTGGGAACAGTTGCTCGATCGCGCGGGCAGTCTCGCACTCATTTCAAAGAGTGTGGCCGCTCTGGCGGCATCACCACACATCGCCGAGGCGCGCGCATCTGTCGTGCGACGCGTGGCCGACGACGCGGTGTGGTGCAGCAAGGAATCGCCGAGCCCCATTACCGAAGCCGATGCAGAGGCGATGGCGCGCTGTCTCGACGGCACACACGGTGACTGACGCGCGGTTCGAAGTTATCATCGTTGTCTCACTCGAGTCGTCGGCGGCTCGGGTGATGGCGATGTCCGATCGCCTGCGTGGTTGGCAGTGCAGTGGCGCTCACGTGGCGGTCTATGCGGCCGCTGCCGCCATCCCAGCGCTCAGTGCACTTCGCGACTTCGCCGACGTGCAACCGCTCGAAGAATGGCGGTACGCGGCTACAAGCCATTCCGTGCGGCTTCTGCTCAGCGACCGGCTCGCCGCCGACGCGAAGGTGCCAGCGTTGCGGTGGAGCTTGATTCCCCTGGGTCAGCCGAGCAACGAATGGGCTCCCGCGTGGCGCGCGGGACTCCCCGATGCCGACAACCCACAGCATCGCGCCTTGCTGTCGGAGTTCTGGCGATTCTTCAACGCAGCGGAATGGCAGTCGGATGGCGTCGCCGCACGGCTGCGCGACGACGCACGCCGCGCCGGTGGCATCGGTATCTACGGTCGCGGGATGGTTGGGCGGATCACGCGTGCGCGTGCCGCCGCCGCCGGAATCCGTACACTCTTTTGGGTGGACTCCAATCCCGCCGCGCGCGGTACCAACGACGATGGACTCCCCGTACACACGCCAGACGACGCGCCGGACGGCCCCGTCGTGCTCGCCGCCGGCGCCGCCGACCGAATGTTCGCGGCCTGGAGCGCCGCTAGGCGAAGCAGCGCGTATGGTCTCTCCACCCTGCATCTCGCCGCGCGCGTAGAGGCAGAGCCAGAGCAGGCGTGGCAAGACGATGCGATGGCGCGTCCAGGGCAGTATCTCGCGCTGATGGGCGCACTCGACGGAGACGCATCGCTCCGCGTACTCGAAGGCGTGCTCCATTTTCGGCGGACACTTAACGATCGCGAACTGTGGGCGGTCAAGTCCTCGCACGAGCAATGGTTCGATCCCGATTACTTTGATGCCGCGCTTATTCGATCGCTCGTGGACTGCGGCGGCTTTGACGGCGACACCGCGCGCGCCTTCCTGCGCCACGTCCCCGACGGGGAGGTGGTGGTCATTGAGCCGGATGAGGCGCTCGCTGCCAAGGCCGCCGCGAGTTTGTCTGGCGCGCGTGCGACTGTCATACGAGCGGCCGCAGGCGCGGCGCCGGGCTCCACCTGGTTTGCGAAGGCCGATGGCATGTCCGGTGCACTTGGCTCGGCCGACGATGGCGTATCGGTCGAGGTGCCCGTCGTGCGCGTGGACGATTGCCTCGCCGGCGCCGCGCAGATGATCAAAATAGACGTCGAAGGCCAAGAAGCCGCTGCGCTCGCGGGCTCGCGCGAGACGCTCCGGCACACGCCGTTCGTCGCGATTGCCGCCTATCATCGCGCCGCCGACCTCACCGATCTCCCGGCATGGTTACAGGCCCACGGCGCCGGCGCCATCGGTCTCCGGCACTACACAGGCCTCGCCTACGAGACCGTCGCCTACACCACGCGCGCGACGCCGCTCGGCGAACAGTAGACGGCCGTAGGCACGGCCTCATCGGCGGTGCCACATTCGCCGCGCATTAAATCGTGTTGCGCGGGCCACACACATTGCCGCCAAGCCCTTCGCGCCCACAGCTTACACGTATGACCAACCTCTCAAAAATCGCCCTCGCCCTCGCGTTCGCCGCCGCCCGCCTGAGCGCGCAAGGCGACGCCTCCCGTACCGCGGAAACACTCTCGCGTTGGATGGCGATGACCGCGCCGCCGGGCTCCGAGGAACTCGCCACCGATCCGCTCCTCAAGTCGTTGCATGGCTGGTCGCGCGACCTGTCGGGGAATCTCATTAAGCGGGTGGGGCAGGGCGCTCCACGTCGCGTCGTCGCTTGCGGGCTCGACATGCACGCGTACGTGGTGAGTGCCATCACCGCCGACGGCTATCTGCGCCTGCATCGCATCGGCACGGCGCTGGAACATCCGCTCGCCGATCAGTCACTCGAAGCGCAGCGCGTGCAGATTCACACCGCGCATGGCACGGTGGCCGGCGTGGTGGCGATCGCCAATGGGCACTTTACTCGCCAGCACCGCGCGGACACGACCGTCGTGGGCGTCGATCAACTGTGGGTAGATGTCGGCGTGTCCTCGCGCGCGGAAGCGGAGCGCATCGGCATCGCGCTGCTTGATCCTGTGACCCCCACGCGTCCGGCGTGGAGCTTTGAAGGCTATGCCAGCGGGGCGGGGGCGTTGAGTCGCACCGCGTGTGCGGCGGTGGCCACCGCCGCCGAGGGGCGCGTGGCAAGCGGTGAGACGGTGTTCATCCTGTCCGCGCGTCACGTGATGGGATGGCGCGGTCTGACGGCCGCGCTGCAGCGGCTCGGGCGCGTGGATTCTCTTTTCGTGATCGGCGCGTCCGCGCGTGAGGTCAACACGGTTACCGGTGCCCGTGCGGTGTCTGCGCGCGTACGATTTGCGGGTTCGCGCGTCGAAACCATTCACGCCAACGAGGCCGCAGCATTGCTCGAGTCGACTGCGAAAGCGGCCGGCGTCACGCTCGCTGCAGACGCGGGTTGGGTCGCCCCTCCAGCCATCGCCACCGTCGCTCGTCGGCCACGTACCGACGCGCATGAGAACGCCGAACGGATGGTGATGTCGCTGCTCGATCTGCCTGGCGTCCCCGGCCACGAGTGGCGGGTGCGCAATGCCGTGCGTGCCGCACTTCCCGAGTGGGCGCGGGCGCGGGCGAAAGTCGACGCCACGGGCAATCTGATTGTAGAGGCGGGCCCCGAACGTGATTCCGTAGCCTTTGTAGCACACGTCGACGAAGTCAGCTTTGAAGTCGATCGCATCCTCGGCGACGGCACCGTCACGCTGACGCGCAAAGGCGGCGTGATTCCATCCGCGTGGGAAGGGCAGCCCGCCGTGCTCTTCTTTGACGCCGATGCCAACGGAAACACGGCGAGCCCGCTCTCTGGTGTGTTCGTGCCGCGCGACAGCGCCCGCGTAAAAAGCCCGCCGCGGCTCGTCGCGTGGTTTGGACTCGACTCCGCCGCGCTCGTGGGGCGCGGGGTGCGCACGGGCTCCGCGATTATCGGCGACAAACACGCCACACGCCTCGCTGGCACCCGAATCACCGGACGCTCGTCGGACGATCGCACCGGATCCACGGCGCTGTTGCTCGCCGTGCAGCGGCTCAATCCCGCCACGCTCAAACACAAAGTGATTTTCGTATGGACGGTGGGTGAGGAAGGCGGGCTTATTGGCGCACGCGCGTGGGGTGCGGTGGCTGGTGGAGGGCTGCAGCGTGTGTACGCGGTGGACACCTTCGTGTCCTCCGACACACCACTCGAGCAGCCGATGTTTGCCTACGCGCCACTCGGTCAAGGCGCGGTGTTGCGTGGACTCGACGATGGCAGCGTTGCGCCACGCGCCGAACGTGATCGCGTGATGCGCGTGGCCAAGGCCAATGCGATCCCCTTGCAGGTGGGCACCACGCACGGCTCCACGGACGGTTCCGCGATTGGCGGGTTCGGCCCACCGGATATTGGGCTCTCTTGGCCCGGGCGTTACTCGCATACCCCCGGCGAAGTGCTCGACCTGCGGGATTTGGACGCCCTCTCGCGCCTGATTCTCGCCCTCGCCATAGCGCCGTAACTATAAGTGCAGCAACAAGTTAGGCGTATTGGTATGCGATATGCCTGTGTGGTGGTCGCGATTCTCGCGACTTCCTCAAACCTACGCTCACAAACGTTCACCCCGCGGCCGAAACTCATGGTAGTGAGTGCGGTGGACGTGGGGATGTCCCGCTCGGTGAACCGCGGCGTTTTTGAAGCGGTGTCGCGCGGCACCGTGAGTTCGGTGAGCGTGATGGTCGTGGGCGATGCCTTCGACGACGCAGCCGCGTGGTTGCGGGCGCATCCAGAAGTGGACGTCGGCTTGCACGTGGTGTTGAGCGCTGAGTGGCCGCATGCGCGGTGGCGTCCGGTGATGCCACCGTCCGTGGTGCCGACCCTCACCGACAGCACCGGCGCTTTCCGGCGTCGCTTTGACGGATCGCGTGCTGATGCACGCGAGGTGGAGCAGGAGATTCGCGCGCAGCTGATGTTGGCGCGCGCTGCGGGGGTGCACGTCACGCATCTCGATGTGCACAAGAATGCGTTGTATGGCGGCGGTGGACGGTTTGCCGACGCCTTGGTTCGGATCGTGGCGGACGAAGCGGTGACCGTGGTGCTGTCTCGCACCGGCCCAACCGAGTGGGGAACGTTGGCCTTGGCCCTCGGTACGGGGCCGATGCTCGAAGTGAGCACGGCGATCACGCCAGTCGAAACACCGGCGCGATGGCCGCGTTGGTACGAAGCTGTGGTGCGCGGAGCACCGGCTGGTGTCTCGAGGTTGGTGGTGCATCCGGGCTACGACGATCCGGAGTTACGTGCCCTCACCGAAGGCGTAGACGCCTGGGGAGCGCCGTGGCGGCAACGAGATTTGGATGTGCTGTTGAGTGAAAGCTTTTTGCGGGAGCTCACGGAACGTCGTGTGAAGCTCCTTGGGATGAAAGAAGTGCCGTGGCGTACGCACGGTGGGGCGGTTCCGCCGCCCTAAATCCGTAACGAGCACGGCGCGCGTGGACCGAAGGGAGGTTGGATGATCGTCAGCATGTGGATGTCGCGGGACGTGCTCACCATTGAGCAGAGTATGCCGGTGGGCCAAGCCGCCGTATTGATGAAATCGCGCAACATCCGGAATCTCCCGGTGCTGGCGATTCGCGATGGCACGCCCAAGGTGGTCGGGCTGCTTTCGCTCACGGAGTTGCTGCGCGCACTCCCCGCCGGCTCCGATCCCCTTACACCGGACATTCGCTCGGCCGTGCTCACGGCCGGCGATGTGATGCGGCACGACCCCATTACCACCACGCCGGAATCGCCGATCGAAGAAGCCGCGACCGCGATGCGCCACGAAAAAATCGGCGCCCTTCCCGTGGTGCGCGATGGCACGCTCGTGGGGATCATCACCGAGTCCGACATCTTTCACGCGTTCGCCAACATCCTCGAGACGGCGTCGGGCGATGCGCGCGTGACCTTCGACGTGACGGTCGGCGAAGACATCTTCGTCTGGTTGGCCGACGCCACGCGTCGCCGCGGGGTGCGCGTAAACAGTTTCATCGTCACCGAGCAGGGCGACCGACCGGTGTGCGTCGCTCGCTTTAGCGGCGGACGGATGGAGATGTTTCTCGACGACTTGTGGAAGTCGGGACACAAAGTGCTCAACGTGCTGCGCGTCGAGTAGTCCGCGCCCCTGTTAGGGGTTGAGCCACCAACTCATTTTCACGAGCACGGTGTTGTCGGGGCGTGACGCAAACAAATGCGACACGTCCCGTGTTGCATCAAAGCTGCCGAGGTCGCGGTCGCTCTGGAGACGCCCCTGCTGCCAGACCACGAATAGCGTGCTGGCCGGACGATACTCCCAGCGCACCACGATGTTCGAGTTGAACTGCTTCACGTTGAAGCCACTGGGCGCACTCGCACTGTACACGCGGAATCGCGCGTCGTAACGCGACGCATGCGGCGAGGCGAGTTGTCGCCACGCGTCGTACGATCCCGTGCTCAGGAACGGCTGCCCGTAGAGTTGGAATGACAGATTCGGCGTTGCCGTCCAGTTGATCCTGGCGGTGATCGCCAGAATATTTTGATCGAGGCGGGCAAAGGTGTAGTGCGTGCTGTCGCGTAGGGGGTCACCGTAGTTGGCGACCCATTGCTGATCGTTCACCACATGGTCAAACGAGCCGCCGAGCGATGCCGAAAAGCGGCTCGCCACTCGGAGGTCCGCGCCGAGGTCGCCGCCGCGGTAGGACGAGCGCCCTTCGTCACTGGTGCCTGCGCGCAGCGCGGCGTGCGGCAATAGTTTGAGGCGCGGATCGGGGGTGAGGTCGAGTCGAATCCCGTGCTTGGGTGATTGGCGCAGTGCCGGACCACCACGCGCACAACTCACACAGGACGTGCCGCCAAACTCGCTCAGCGTGTACGTGACGATGCCGCCCCAATAGTTCGGCAATACCATGCTCGACCGTGCCTGAAACACTTCCGACGTGGGCAACCCGCCCGTCGTCCAATGGGAGTCGAGTGCGAGCGATGTGAAGGCCGACCGAAACCAGTCGGTGGGCGTCAGTTGCAGAAAATCAATTTGATGGCGCGCGCTCACGTCGTTGACGAGCGTCACGAAGCCAAAGTCGTTGGCTTCGATGCCACCGGTGGCATAGCGGTAGAATCCGTCGTACCGCACGCGCCCAGCGAGTTTGGTGAGTTCGCCGCCAATCACATATCCACCGAGGGCGGTTCGCGTGGAGTCAAAATGTTCGTCGCCGTCGGGCCGCTGAAAATAGTGGACGCTGCCGAGCTGAGTGAGCGCGATCGCCGACCGGCTCCCGTCCACATGATTGACGCCGGCGTACATCATGGCGCGCCAGTCGTCGCTGAAGAGTCGCGTGTACCCTTGGAGCACCGCCATCGTGGCGGACCGACGCAAATACGGCTCGGTGGCCGCGTCGAGCGCACGGCGCACGTCGGTAATTTCAAATCCAAACTGCGAGAGCCCGCGATCAAATTCGCGGACGCCGCGCAGCACGAGATAGTTAGAGCGCGGTTCAATCGTCGTGCCGTTGGATCCGATCACGCGGTCCGTCACCGTCTCCACGATTCCGATGGCGGTGCCGTCGGTAAAGCGTCCGGTGAGTTTCGCGGCGCCGACAATCGGCGTAAACCACGGATCGTTCGCCGACGCGCGCAACTGCGGCGTGCGCCCAATGCGCCGCGTGTAGAAGATTCCCTCGCACGGCCCAGAGCAACGGTAGAGCCCCGCGCCCTCCTGAAAGAACGGACGACGTTCATCAAAGCGAATTTCAAACGCCGAGAGATTGAGCACCGCCGGATCGGCTTCAACCTGACCAAAGTCCGGATTGATGGTGGCGTCCACCGTGACATTGGACGTCAGCCCGGCTTTGATGTCGAGCCCCACCGTCCCGTGGTTCACTGACCGCGCACCGGTGGCCGTTGGCTCGCTCGCATTCTTGGCAACGCCGTAGGGGAGCAACTCCAAGCGCGTGACCGGTGCGATGCCCGTGATGCCGGTGAGTGTGCCGAGCTGTGAGATCACCCCACTCTTCGACAAGCGGTATACCGGCCATGCGTCGCGCTCACTGAAGCGTGCAATGTCGCGCCAGATACCGAATCCGAAGGTGTGCTCGGCCATCGGATTAAAGCGCAGCTGACTAAAGGGCACCCGAAACTCAGCAATCCACCCGAGCGCGTCAATGCGCGTCGCGGCGTCCCACACGCCATCCCAGGTCTGGTCTTCGATGCCGTCGCTGTAGATCGAGTAATCACGCTTCACGCCGGCCGGGTTCACGGCCATTTCCACACCGGTACGACCGTCGTGGAACGCGTCAATAACGATTTTGAGTTGATCGCTCGCGGTTTTCACGTCGCGTCGGCTCAGCAGCGTGACAATGCTGTCTGGGTGCGGATCAAAGGCGCGTACCAGCACATAGAGATAGCGATCATCAAAGAGGACGCGCGCTTCGGAGCGGAACGAGGGGTCCAGGTTCTCACCAGGATCGAACTGACGGAAGTCGGTTAACCGCTGCGCCGCGGCCCATCCCGCATCGTCGTCGCGACCATCAATGACGGGCGGCGTGGCCGTTCGCACGGCGCGGGCGGTCGTCTCACGGGCAGCACCGGCGGTGGTCCTTGGCGCCGCTGATGCAGCAGGCCCAGACGGCACGGTCACCTGCGAAAACGCAGCATCAACCGCCACGCCGTTCAGCGCGACCAATAGTGCGGCGAGTCGGGTTGTCTGTCCGATGCGTATACGCCAAGACTCAACGGCCAAACAACGCTCGATCGTGGCAGTGTTCGACGTGGACCTGGGCCGACGTCTGGCGTGCGGTCGCCTGGAACTCAGTCACGCCGGCGCCCCGCCGGCGCGGGGCGACGGACCAGTTCGAGCGCGATGAGCAGGAGCCCAAAATTACGCGCCGCCACGAGTGCGTCACCGTGCGCCAACTCATACACCGTAGCGGTGGCGAGGCTGGCGAGGGTGAGGAGCGAAGCGAATTCGTGAAATCGACTATGCGTCGGCATCGGAGGTCCGAGCAGCGTGGGGCGGGAGATCCCGAAAGATACTGAGCCCCCACCCCGTTGGGCAGAGGAACTTTGCCCCACAGCCTCGGTCACCACGGCAACCATTCTCAGGGTTCGGTCAAACGGCCCGTGTTCAGCTCCGCGCCGTCATGCTCCGCACTGGCGCAGGGTCAGCACGGCAGGGATGGATAGCCAGAGGAGCCCCTTCGCCAGAAAGAGCAGTCCCCCAACGACGCCGAGGCGCCGGAACCAGAGTTGCTTCGCACGTTTCATCCCGACCGACAAACGCTGCAGAAACGCGGGTTCGTTCCCAACCGGCTATGGGAGATCGTCGGTGTGGTGCACGAGCCGGTCGAAGAATCGCACGGCGGTCAGATACGCGGCGGGGGTGACCCGCTCATTCGTTCCATGGACGCGCGTGAGCACGTCGGCGTCCGGTGGTGCCGCAATGAAGCGGAAGACCTGCGAACTCTTCGCCGACCACGCCCGTGCATCCGTGCCGGCCATCAGGAGAAATGGCGCGACGGTCACATCGGCTCCACCCATCACTTCTCGCACGGACTGTGAGATGGCTGCGAAGCCCGCGCCCTTGGCATCGCTGACGGTCGAGGGCTCGCGCGCAAAGCCGACTGCCACGACGTGGACCGATGTGTCGTTGATCGTCTGCACCACCCGCGCGGTCACACTCGCCACGGACTCGCCCGGACGAATACGGAAGTTCACCGACGCCTTGGCATCGATCGGCAGCACATTTGCTTTTACGCCGCCACCAATGATCGTCACGGCGGTCGTGGTTCGCATCATCGACGCGGACATCGGTGCCGCGCTGAGCGCGCGCACCACCGCGCCGCGGAGCAACCATAGATTGGAAAGCGCCAGACGGCGGCTGAATGGCATACGGGCGCGCACCGACTCGAGCATAGCTTCGGTGGGGCCGTCGAGCGTCATGGGAAAGGGCGAGGCTTCCAGTTTAGTAATCGCCGTGGCGAGCACGCCGATCGCCGAATGTGCGGGCGGCGTGGACGAATGACCGCCCTTGCCGTTCGCCGTGAGTTCGAGCGTCAGATATCCTTTTTCCGCCACGCCGATCAAGGCGACTTTTCCCGTCACGCCAAGGGCCGCGCCGTCGGTGACCGTACCGCCTTCGTCAATCACGAGTGCTGCGTGCTTGAGGCCGCGCGCCATGAGCGTGTCGCGCAACGTTTCCGCGCCATGTCCGCCAATCTCTTCATCGTGCCCGAAGGCCAGATAGATCGTGTGCTTCGGCTGAAATCCAGCGCGCAGCAGCCCTTCAATGCTCTCGAGAATGGCGAGCACCGAGACTTTGTCGTCGAGCGAACCACGACCCCAGATGAATCCGCCATCCACCACACCGCTGAACGGCGGCTGCTCCCAGCGATTCTCGGTGCCGGGAATCACGGGCACCACGTCTTGATGCCCCATCAATACCACGGGGTCGAGCGATGGGTCGCTCCCAGGCCAGGAATAGAGGAGCGCGAGCCCAATCGTCTCGCGTTTCAGCTTCTGATGGACAAGCGGAAAGCTCGTGACGAAGTGCGCGTGCAGTGCGCGGAACGCAGCGCTGTCGGTAGGATGCGTCCCCGGATCATACGAAATCGTCGGGAACGTCAGCGCCTTGGAGAAACGCGCGATGGCGCCGACGGAATCGACGGCAACAGCTACGGGCGCCACGGCGGCGTCGGCCGCACGCGCCGATCGCATCGTGTTCACAACGAGAACCACCACGATCGCAACGACCACGGCGCCCAAGAGCTGCAGAAAGCGTTTCATGGAGTGTCAGAATGAAGGAGGACGTACCGCAGACACAGTGAGAATCATCGTGCTGGCGCTGCCGCGCAAGCGTCCCGCGTTGACTTACAGCTCGACCAACACGCTACAGCAGGTCACCGCACCCTCAGCCTTGGCGAGCTCGGACACATCCACAGCGTGCACGCGATACCCCGCCGCCTCAAGTCGTGCGCGGGTGCGCGGATATGCGGCGCCGTGCACGAGCGCATTGCCGATTCGCAACACGTTGGCGGCGGCCGGCTCGTCGGGATCCACTTCGAGAATCTGCCAGTCGCCGAACTGCCGCACGTCCACCCACGCGGGATTCACCAAAAGCGTGTTGGCGTTCACCTCGGTGACTGCGGATTTCAAATGCAACGCACCGCCAACGTCAATCTGACGGACCGTGAATCCCTGTGGAGCGGCAAAGGCCGCCAGCTGGGCGATGCCGGCATCGTTCGTACGTGTGCTGCGTCCAACAAACAGCGTCCGCCCCGCGCGAAGCACATCCCCGCCATCGAGCGTGCCGGGCGCGTTGATAAACGCGAGGGGCCGATACGCCGCGAGTGCCGCGGCCACGGCATCGACCTCGGCGCGGCGCGATTGCGCCCCAGGCCGTGTCATCACGGCAATCGTTGGCAGCACCACGGCGGTGTCTTCAATGAACACCGCGTCGGCCTGTTCCTCGGCGCCCGCCACGCGTTGCACGCTACAGCCCAAGTCCGTGAGCAAATGTTCATACGCGGCGTGCTGCGCGCGCGCACGTTCTACATCGATCGGTTCACGGGCGAGATGCGTGAGCTCGCACTGGGCGATCCGTGAACTGACGGCTCTGGTGAACGCGAGGATGGGCACGATGGCGTGGTGGCTGGTGCGATGGCAACCGGGCAGTCGCAATGGGAACCTCGACCGCACACTCAATTATATGCGCATTGGCGAGCCGACTCGCCACCCGTGCGTCGATTGTGCATACTACCGCCATGACGGCACCTTCTCGGAAACTCGGTGTGTGGATGGCCACCGCGCTGGTGATCGGTAACATTTTGGCGGCTGGGATTCTGATGTTGCCGGGTTCTCTGGCACCGTACGGCTGGAATGCCGTCGCCGGCTGGCTGATCACCATGTTCGGTGCGCTCTGCCTCGCCTGGGTGTTCGCCGAGCTGGCGCGCCGCTTGCCGGACGCCGGGGGCGCCAATGGGTTTATGCGCCTCGGCCTCGGTGAGGGAGCCGCCTTTTTGGGATCGTGGGGGTATCTCGTCTCGTGCTGGCCAACGATCGCGGCCATCGCCATTACCGGTGTGAGCTACCTGACACGCCTCGTCCCAGCCGTCGATACCATCCCCGGTGGGGCGACGGCAATCGCCCTCGCGCTCATTACACTCCTCACGTGGGTGAATCTGCGCGGCCTGCGCACGGGTGGCAGCGTGCAGCTCGTTACCACGATTGTGAAACTCCTCCCCTTTGCTGCCGCCATCGGACTCGCCTTCTGGCGGCTCTTCAGCACGGGCGGTCGTGTGCTGGCGCCCATCACACCGGGTGCCTTTACGTTCGCCGGCGCCACCTCGGTGGCGTCCCTCACGCTCTACGCGATGCTCGGCGTGGAGTGCGCGACGGTGCCGAGTGATGCGGTAGAAAACGCGGAACGCAACGTGCCGCGGGCGACGATCATCGGTACGGTAGTGAGCGCGGTAGCGAGCATCATTGCCACCTGCGCCGTCGTCTTGATGCTGCCGGTGGATCAGGTGGTCAAGTCGAACGCGCCGATCGCCGATTTTATTGCCGTGAGCTGGGGCACTGTGGCGGGTGACTTTGTGGCGCTCTGTGCCGTGGTGAGTTGCTTTGGCGCCGTAAACGGGTGGATCCTGATTTCAGGTCAGATGGCCGCGGTGATGGCAGACGCGGGCACTCTTCCGCCCTGGTTCGGCAAACGCAATGCCAACGGCATTCCGGCACAGTCAGTTGTTCTCTCGGGCGTCATTGGCGCCTTGCTCACGCTCTTGGCAGCGACCAAGGCCGGTGTGGCCGCGTTCAACTTTGTGGCGCTGCTCGCGACCGCTCCAAACTTGGTGATGTACCTGTTGTGCTCGATCGTGGCGTTCAAGTTCATGTCGAATGGCCGCCTGCCGCGTACAGCTGGACTCACCGTCGCCTCAGTGGGCGCGGCGCTCTTTTCGATATGGGCGTTCTATGGCTCCGGCTGGGAGGCACTCGCGTGGGGTGCGGCGCTCACGGCGGCGGGATGGCCTATCTATCGGCTGACGCGTCGGCGGTTACAGACGCAAGCCTGACCGGCAGGTGGCGGACGTCGCGACACGGTCGCGACGCCGCACATGCTATGTGCGCGGAACCTACGCGCCCGGCTCCTCGGCTGCGAAGTACTTCACGACCATCTCTCGTGCACCTTGGCGCGTGTAGACATCTGCCTTTCGTGTCTCAATCACCTCGGCGATCACAGCGGCCACTTCGTCGGCGGTCTGCGAATTGGGCAGTGACCGTGAATCCGGCCCCCCATGCAGCGCGTTGGCCCCGAACTCTGTCTGCACCACGCCCGGCGACACCAGCGATACCTGAATGCCGGGGTACGCACTCTTGAGTTCGTCGCGGAAGGTGGCGGTGAGTGCATTCACAAAGTGTTTGGCGCCACTGTACGCCGCGCGGAACACGGCAAAGGGAATCCGCCCAAGCATCGACGACACATTGATGACGTGCCCCGCGCCGCGCGCCTTAAAGTGCGGCAGCACTTCCTGCGTGCCATAGAGCACGCTCTTCACGTTGATACGGATCATGTCATCAATGTCTTCGTCGGTGAGTTCCGACGGCGACCGCGTAATGCCCCGCCCGGCGTTGTTCACCCAGACGTCAATGTGATCGAACCGCTCAATGGCGCTCCGGACCACGCGCCGGACGTCATCGCGGATGGTTACGTCGGCCACCACGGGCAGGGCTAAGGGGCCACACCGCTGGGCCACGGCGTGCAGTTCGGCTTCGCGGCGGGCAACCAGCACGAGCGAGTGCCCGGCGGCGGCGAGGCGTTCGGCGAGGGCGGCCCCGATCCCGGAGCTGGCCCCCGTAATGACGGTGACTTTAGACATGTCCGAATGATCACCTACTGGCTGGGGCGGTGTCACCCCGTACCACCGGGGGCGGGGTAGTTGCTCCACGGTTCCCCCTGCGCCAACGTATGTAGGACGTCGGTCGTAGCGCTCCTATGCTCGCCGAGCGTCCCCACCCGAACGAGGAACAGCGGATGTCACGCTTAACACGCGCCATTGTCCCGACCGTTATTGCGGTCGCGTGCGTCACTTTCACCGCCGCCTGGACCGGCGACCGCGCCGAGGCGCGATCCCTGCCGGTGCGCGCAGCCGCGACCATCGATACGGCCATTCTCAAAGGCTATCGTTGGCGCAACATTGGCCCCGACCGCGGCGGCCGTTCGATTGCCGTGAGCGGCGCGAAGGGACGCCCCAAAGAGGCGTACTTTGGCGCGGTCGGCGGCGGACTCTGGAAAACCACCGATGCTGGTGAAAACTGGGCGCCGGTAACCGACGGGCAGATCACCAGCGCGTCGGTGGGTGCAATCGCGGTGAGCGAGTCGAATCCCGACATCGTCTACATCGGGATGGGCGAGAGCTGCATCCGCGGCAACATCATGGCGGGCGACGGTGTCTACAAGAGCGTCGATGCCGGCAAAACGTGGGCGCATATCGGATTCGAAAAATCCGAAGTCATTTCCAAGATTCGCATCCATCCCACGAATCCTGAGATTGTGTTCGTCGCTGCGTTTGGCAAATACAGCGTGCCAAACGAAGAGCGCGGCGTGTACAAGAGCACCGACGGCGGCAAGACCTTCCGTAAGGTGCTGTATCGCGACGACAAAACGGCGGCGATCGATATCACCATTGATCGCAACAACCCGAACGTGATGTACGCCGCCATGTGGGAGGCCTACCGCAAAGAATACACGATGTCGAGCGGCGGCCCCGGCAGCGGTTTGTTCAAGAGCACCGACGGCGGCGAAACGTGGACGGAAATCACGCGCGCCAAGGGACTTCCGGCCGACGGGCTGGTGGGGCGTATTGGCGTGGACGTGTCGGGCGCCAACTCGAACCGCGTCTACGCGCTGGTTGAGAACGACAAGGGTGGCCTCTTCAAGAGCGACGATGCCGGCGCCACTTGGTCGCTGGTGAACGACAACCGTAACATTCGTCAGCGCGCTTTCTATTACACGCACGTCTACGCCGATCCCAAGAACGCGGACGTTGTGTACATGCAGAACACCTCCATGTTCCGCTCCGCTGATGCTGGCAAAACGCTCGGCAATGCCGGCAACGGCACGCACGGCGATTTCCACGCGCTCTGGATTGACCCCGACGACGCGACGCATCTCGTGGTGGGCAACGACGGCGGCGGTGCGGTGAGCACTACGACGGGCGCCAAGTGGACTGATGAAGATTTCCCGACCGAACAGTTCTATCATGTCATTACGACCAAGCACATTCCGTATCACGTGTGCGGGTCGCAGCAGGACAACTCCACGCTCTGCACGCCGTTCAATTGGAATGCGGCGGCCTTTGGCTTTACCGCGCGCGGCGGGCGTGGCGGCGGTGGACGCGGTGGTCGCGGTGGCGCTCCAGGCGATATCACCGCCGGCGGCATGGCCGTGAGCTACACCGCGGGCGGCGGCGAACCTGGCTACATCGCCACCGACCCGCTCGACCCTGACCTCTTCTACTCCGGCACGAACAACGGCGGCTACCTCGACAAGTTCAACCGTCGACTCGGCACCAATCGCGAAGTCACGCCGTATCCGTGGATGTATTCGGGAGAGCCGAGCAGTGCGATCCGCGAGCGTTGGCAGTGGACGTATCCGATCATCTTCTCGCCGGTGAACCCGAACGTGCTGTTCACGTCGAGTCAGCGGCTCTGGCGCACCAACGACCGCGGCAACACCTGGACCGCGATCAGCGGCGATCTCACGCGCCACGATCCCAAGACGATGGGACACAGCGGTGGCCCGATCACCGGCGATATGAACGGCCCCGAAGTGTACGCCGTGATCTTTGCCGTTGGCCCGAGCAAGAAAGATGTGAATGTCATCTGGACCGGCTCTGATGATGGTTTGGTGAACGTGACGAAGGACGGCGGAAAAACGTGGACCAACGTCACGCCCAAGGATTTGCCAGAGTTCAGTCGCGTCACGCAAATCGACGCCTCGGCGTTCGACGCCGGCACCGCGTACTTCTCGGCGAAGCGCCCGCTCCTCGATGATAAATCGCCGTACATCTACAAGACCACCGATTACGGCAAGACGTGGACGAAGATCATCAACGGTCTGCGCGCCGATGCCTTTGTGCACGCCGTGCGCGAAGATCCTAATCGCAAGGGATTGCTCTACGCGGCCACGCAACACGGGGTGTACATCGCGTACGATGACGGCAAGACGTGGGAACCGTTCATGCTCAACATGCCGGACGTGCCGGTGAGTGATCTCGTTGTTGAGGCGAATGAGTTGGTGATCTCGACGCACGGGCGCGGATTCTGGGTGCTCGACAACGTGGCACCGTTGCGTCAGGTAAAGCCGGAGGTCACCGCGGGTGACGCCTATCTCTTTGCGCCGCCGGTGGTGATTCGCAGTGGCCCGAGCGCCACGTTGAGCTGGTACCTGAAGAAGCCCGCCGTGCGCTTGAAGCTCGAAGTGCTCGACAGCGCCGGCGCACTCGTGCGCAAATATGAACCCGACACGGCCGTCGCTCCGGCCGCTGGACGCGGTCGTGGTGCGGGTGCCGCTGCGGATTCGGCGCCAGCAGGTGGTGGCGGTGGTCGCTTTGGCGGCGCACCCGCACTGCCGAATGCCGCGGGACTCAATCGCTATTCGTGGGATCTGCGCGGCACACCAGCGACGGTCTTCCCGGGAATGATTCTGTGGGGCGCCAGCACCAATGGACCGCAGGTGCCGCCGGGCCGCTACACGCTGCGCCTCACCGCCGACGGCAAGCAGCTCACGCAGCCGATGATCGTCAAGCGCAATCCGTTGATCACGGATGTGAGCGACGCCGACATGCGCGCGCAGTATGTGATGGCCAGCAAGATTCGCGACAAAGTGAGCGAAGCGAATCAGGCGGTGGTGGACATTCGCAACGTGAAGGGGCAGGTCACCGATCGCCTCAAGAAATCGCCGGATGTCAAGCTCAAGGAAACCGGCGACAAGTTGACCGCAGGCGCGGGTGAAGTGGAACAAGATGTGTATCAGGTGAAGAATCAGAGCGGGCAGGATCCGCTCAACTTCCCGATTCGCATCAACAACCGTCTCGCATCACTGCTCTCGATGGTCGAGCGTGGCGACGGCCGGCCGAACAACAACGTCAATGAGATCCTCGGCATTCTCTCCGTGGAGCTCAAGAAATACACGACCAATCTCGACAAGGTGTGGAAGACCGATCTCAACGCCTTCAACAATGAGCTCAAGCGACTCGGGCTTCCGACGGTCGATCCCAAGTGCGCCAAGGCCGAAGGATGCACCTTCGTTCCGTGATCACTGGAACCTATGTCTAGATGAACGCGGCCCAGTCGGCGCGAGCATGAAAACCTTTCCGTACGCGAGACGCCGCGTACGGAAAGGCAGCGGCGGTGTTGGGTGACGCGCTCAGCCTAAGACGAGCGTCGCCAACTGGCTGAAGGCCGGATCTTGGCGCAGGGCGTCGTACTCGCTGCGCACCCGCAGATAAATAAGTTCAGGATCGTGTTCGTCCACGGCGCGGTTGAGCCATTCCATCGCCGCGTCGGGCTGTCCGCTCGCCAGCTGCACCCGCGCGAGCAATGAGGCGGCCACGTATCGCTCGTTGCGCAGTGCGGTCAGGCGATCGCGGAGCGCTCCCACATCTGCCCACGCGCCACGCGTTGCGGCAATCAGCGCTTGCAGTGCCCACATTTCCGGCGTGCCGCCAGAAAGTTCGATGGCACGCGCAATGCTGATTGCGGCCTCCGCCGGTCGCTTGGCATACAGTTGCGACTGCGCGAGAAAAAAGTGCCCCATCGCAAACGCCGGCTCCATGGCGAGCGTTTCGGTGTGGCGCGCGATCGCTTCGTCGAGACGCCCGGCGAGTGCGAGCACAACGCCGGCGGTGGCATTAATGGCCAGCGAGAGCGGGTCAAGCGCGCGCGCTTTTTCGATATCGGCTATGGCGTCGTCGAACCGACCGTGCGGAACATGGTGCGTGACGGCGCGCCACTGGAGTGCGGGCGCATACGTCGGCGCGAGGGTCAGCGCGCGATGAAAAGCCCCTTCAGCGGCAGAGCGGTCGCGATCGTACGCGGCGGCGACGAGCCCGAGTGTGGCATGCGCTTCGGCAAGAGACGGGTCGATCGCCAGCGCGCGTTGCGCCGTCAGGCGGGCGAGCGGCATCACGTCGCGCGGCGGCTTGGCGCCGTAAATGCCAAGCACCGCGTAGGCGTCGGCGAGTCCCGCAAAGGCCGGTGCGTAGAGTGGATCGCGAACGGTGGCCGCGTCTAGCAGTTCGGTGGCGTGGATGAGGTGGTGTTCGGTGCGCTTGTTCCAGAAGAAGCGCCCCTTGAGATACAACTCGTAGGTCTCTACATCGGTCGCGGCCGCGTTCGTCAGCGCCGCAGGAACGGCACCCACCAGCGTGGATTCAAGGGTCCGGCAGATCGCCCCGCTGATTTCATCTTGAATGGCGAACACATCGGTGAGTTCACGATCGAACTGTTCGCTCCAGGAGGGAAAGCCAGTCGAGACGCTCACGAGCCTCGCCTTCACGCGAATCCGAGTGGCGGCGCGCTGGACGCTGCCTTCGAGAATGCTCGTGACCTTGAGTCGTGCCCCGATGGCCGCAATGTCGTCCGACTTGCCGCGAAACGCGTAACTCGAAGTGCGCGCCGCCACTTGCAGGGTGCGCAGGCGGCTCAGCGCACTGATGACTTCATCCGTGATGCCGTCGGCGAGATAGACGTTCTCGGGCTCTCCGCCGAGGTTCGCAAAGGGCATGACGGCAATCGAGGGCTTTTCTGGAGGGCGTGGTGCCGCTGCCCATTCTCCCGACTGTCCGGCAAGCTGCTCGGCGAACGCTCCCGCCGTTGGGAATCGATCAGCCGGATCGCGCGAGAGCGCCTTCTCGATGGCTCGCGCCACATGCAGCGGTACGTCGGACCGGATGGTATCAACCCGAACGGGTGTCTCGAAGAATCGCTTGGCAATCACCGCCTGCGCGGTGTTGCCCGCGAACGGCGGTGTGCCGGTCAACATCTCAAAGAGCATCACGGCCAAGCTGTACTCATCGCTCCGACCGTCCAAGGACGTTTCACCGGCGGCCTGTTCGGGGCTCATGTACATCGGTGTACCGACGGCCAGTCCCGAGGTCGTGCTATTCACGTCGCCGGTGTTTACCGATGCGGAGATTGCGCGCGCGACGCCAAAATCGAGCACCACCGCGTGGCCGGCGAGCATCAACACGTTTTCCGGTTTGATGTCGCGGTGGAGCACGTCGGCGGCGTGCGCATAATGCAGCGCGTCGGCGACTTCACGTGCGATCTGCACCGCCTCGCCGACGCCCAGTCGTGTATTGCGATCAAGGCGCGTGCGCACGTCCTCACCATCCACATACGGCATAACATAGTACGGCATGCCGCCGGCCTCGCCGGAGTCGAGCAACGGGAGGATGTGCGGATGCGTCAGTCGCGCGGCGAGTCGGATTTCTCGCACAAACCGCTCTGCTCCCACACTGGCAGCAAGGTCGGGGAGCATCACCTTGATCGCGACGAGCCGGTCGTGCTTGATGTCCCGCGCCAGATACACGCGCGCCATTCCCCCAGTGCCAAGTTCGCGCTGGAGTTCGTAGGTCGAGCCGATGGCTTCGCGAAGCGCCTCGATAGACAGGAGCCGGGGGGTAGGCGTTTTTTTGGAGCGGTTACTGCGACCCCAACAATATGGAGTGCGTGAGAGAGACGGGCAGAGCTACGCGCGCCTTTTTCGGGCTTGAAAGTCTAGCGGTTGGGCTAGGCTGCCTCTGCTTGAGCCATCGCTTAGCGAACAGCTGTTTGGTGGCTTATTTATCCGGATAATATTGACAGATATATATCCGGATAATAATATTCGATATCCCTATCATATAGAAGCCGCTCCGACATGCCTAGTTCCCAGTCCCAGCCCTACGCGCTTTTTGGCGGATTTCGACGCCTCGCCTCCGGCACGTTGGCGGAGATCGCCGTCGCGTACCGTGCTGCCGTCGATGCAAACGCAGACGGCCCGCTCCTCATCTTCAACAACCAAACGGGCCGCTCGATTGATGTGGACACCCGCGGCACCGACGCTGAGATCACGGCGCGCTACTCGCCGCCCGCCGAACCGCCGCGCGGACGGGGACGTCCCAAACTTGGCGTGGTGCCGCGCGAGGTCACGTTGTTGCCGCGTCACTGGGAATGGCTCAGCACCCAACAAGGGGGCGCGTCCGTCACACTGCGCAAACTCGTAGAGGAGGCGCGTCGTGCGGGTGGCGAAAAAGATCGGCGGCGGCACGCACATGAAGCGGCATACCACTTCATGCTGGCGATGGCCGGCGATCTCCCCGGATTCGAAGAGGCAACCCGCGCACTCTTCGCCGGCGATCATGCACGGTTCGGAGAGCTGATCCGGGAGTGGCCGCACGACGTGCGCACCCACGCGACGCACCTCGCCTTTAGTCACTCCGCACAGGAGACCGCGTGACCGACCTCGCCTCCGCCGCTTTCACTGCGTCGTCACCGGCAAAGGCGCTGATTGCTGCATTCCTGCATGACGTGTGGGACAACGGCAACGCGGACGCCGTCGATACGTATCTCGCCGAGTCGTACACCATCCACCACGATCCCGGTGATGGTTGGCACGGACAGACGCTGACGCGCGATGGGTTCAAGCACCGACTCGTGACGAGTCGCGCGCCCTTTCCCGATCAGAAGTTCAGCGTCGACATGATGCTCGAAGAAGGAAACCGCATCGCCGTGACCTGGCGTTGGTCGGGCACCTTTCTCGCCGACCTCCCAGGTTTTCCTGCCACCGGGAAGCCCGTACACACGTCGGGAATCACCATCTATTCCGTAGACGGTGATCGGCTCACGGGACATTGGCAGGTCACCGACCGGCTGAGCGTCTTTCAGCAACTTCGGTAGCAAACGGGGGTTACTCACTCTAGCTCATATGGCCGTTGGTCTTTACCCTGTAGGCGTCGGATCGCTGTGTTGGGATACCGTCCCAGGGAGAGACTATGACGAAGACCATTTCATTTACGCTGAATGGCGCTGTGCGCAAAGTCACCATTGACGACGAGCGCATGCTGCTCTGGGTGCTCCGTGACGATCTTGAAATGTCCGGAACCAAGTATGGATGCGGCAAAGCGCTCTGTGGATCGTGTACCGTACTCGTGAATGACCAAGCCGTGCGCGCGTGCTCAACCAAAGCTACGTTCGCCGACGGAAAAAAAGTCATCACCATCGAAGGGCTCGCCACCGGCGATCATCTGCATCCTATTCAAGCCGCTTTCGTAAAGCACGCGGGCTTCCAGTGCGGCTTCTGCACGCCAGGGATGATCCTCGGCGCCCACGCGCTCCTGGCGAAAAATCCGCGGCCAACGCGCGAGCAAATCATGGAGGGGATGGACAGACATCTCTGTCGCTGCGGTGCGCACCTACGCATTGTAGATGCCATCGAAGAAGCCGCCGCGGTGATGGCGGGAGCGGCCAAGTGACGCCGCGAAACGACGTGCCTCATACGCTGAGCGCCGACGCCTCGCACGCCGACGGCTTGAGTGGGATGGATCGCCGCGATTTCTTGTCGGTCACGAGCAGTGGTCTACTCGTTGCGTTCTCGATGCGTCCCGGCCCAGTGCGTCCTGAACTGCCGGCGGCCGCAGCGCAGCAACGCGCTGGCACCGACTTCAATGCGTTTCTGCACATCGGTGCCGATGGGCGCGTGACCACGTACGTCGGCAAGATCGAAATGGGACAGGGGATCAGCACCTCCTTCCCACAGTTGGTGGCGGATGAACTCAACGTGCCGATCAGTGCCGTAGATATTGTGCTGGGCGATACCAATCTCTGCCCCATCGATATGGGAACCTTCGGCTCGCTCAGTATTCGCCAACTCGGGCCGGCGATTCGCGCCGCCGCCGCCGAAGCGCGTGCAACGCTTGTCGCGATGGCTGCGGACCGGTTGCAACTCCCCGCTGCGTCGCTCGAGGTAAAGGACGGCATCGTGCAGTCACGCACGGACGCGAGCAAGCGAGTGAGCTACGGCGAACTCACCGCGGGCAAACGCATCGAACGTCGTCTCGAAGGGCCTGCGCCGCTCGAAGCGGTTTCTGCCATGAACATCGTGGGCACATCGGTGCCTCGTCGAGACGCCATTGAAAAAGTTACCGGACGCGCTAAGTACGCCGGCGATATTGCGCCGAAAGGTGCACTGCACGCCCGCATCGTACGTCCTCCGGCGCACGGTGCAGTACTCGCCAACATCGACACCACAGCGGCCGAGTCTGTGCCAGGCGCGCGCGTGGTGCGCGCCGGAGAACTTGTGGCCGTGCTGCATGCCCATCGCGACGAAGCGGACAAGGCGATGCGTCTCATCAAGGCGACCTACGGTGCATCCCCGTCTCCCCTCAATGACCGTACGATCTTCGCGCATCTCGAAGCCAAGGCTCCGGTGGGCAATGTCACCGGTTCAGCTGGGCAGGTGGCCGACGCTTTGAAGGGTGCCAAAGTGGTGGTGGAGCAGACGTATCTCAAAGGCTACGTCGCGCATGCGCCGATGGAAACGCATTCTGCGGTCGCCGAGTTTGCCGATGGTAAGCTCACAGTATGGGCGAGCACGCAGACGCCGTTCCCCCTCAAGACACAGCTGGCGCGCGCCGTGAATCTCGCGCCGGAAAAAGTTCGCGTGATCACACCGTACGTGGGTGGCGGTTTTGGCGGTAAGAGTGCGGGTGCGCAGGCCATTGAAGCCGCTCGGCTCGCGATGGTTGCAGGCGTACCGGTGCGCGTGATCTGGGAACGCGACGAAGAGTTCTTCTACGACACCTTCGACCCGGCCGCCGTCATCAAGATCAAGGCGGGGCTCGACAGTGCCTCGAAGATCGTCGCGTGGGACTACACAGTCATCGGCGCAGGCGATCGCGGCGCGGCGCACGGATACGAGATTCCCAATCATCGCACTCTCGTGCGTGGCGGCTGGATGGGGAACTCGGGTGACCTGCATCCCTTTGGCATTGGGCCGTGGCGTGCGCCTGGGGCCAACGCGAATGTCTTTGCGCGCGAGTCGCACATGGATATGCTCGCGGCGAAAGCTGGCGTTGATCCGCTCGAGTTCCGTCTCAAGAACCTCACCGACGCACGGATGCGAGGCGTACTCCAAGCGGCGGCGGCCAAGTTCGGCTACGTGCCGAAAGTCGCACCGAGCGGACGCGGCATCGGCATTGCCTGCGGAACAGATGCTGGCACGTGGGTGGCGAGCATTGCCGAGGTAAAGGTGAATCGCGAGACGGGAGAGGTGACGGTTGTGCGCGTGGTGTGCGCGCAAGATATGGGGCTCGTCGTGCACCCTGACGGCACGCGGCAGCAACTTGAAGGCTGCATCACCATGGGACTCGGCTACACGCTCTCCGAAGAAGTGCGCTTCAGCAACGGCGTGGTGCTCGACAAGAACTACGGCACCTATGCCATCCCACGTTTCTCGTGGGTACCGAAGATCGAGGCGGTGATTATCGAGGCGTCTGACAAACCGCCGATGGGCGGTGGTGAGCCCGCAATCATTACGATGGGCGCTGTGGTGGCGAACGCCGTGTTTGACGCGGTGGGCGCTCGCGTGGTGCAACTGCCGATCACCAAGGCGCGGCTGAAGGAGGCGTTGGCGCGGCCAAAATAGGCTGCGCCAACGGCGCTACATCTCTGTTTTGCGGAACCGCGCCGTCGCGAACCCAAGGACGACGGCGCCGATTGCGCTGAGCGCTATCAGCTGGGGCATCACAATGCTCCAGCCTGCGCCGCGCAAGAATACGCCGCGCACTACCACCAGATAGTGGCGCACCGGGTTGATCAGCGTAGCCACCTGCACCCAGTGCGGCATGTTCTCCACGGGGAACATCATACCACCGAGCATCATGGCAGGTAGGAAGAACATGAACATCAGCATAAATGCTTCCTGTTGCGTGTTGCTCACGGTCGAAATCCACAAGCCGACACCAAGGCCGGTGACCACAAACAGCGCACTTGCCACGCCCAGCACCAGATAGCTGCCGGCAAAGGGAATGTGAAACCAGAGGAGTGCCACGACGGTGATGATAACCACATCGATCATCGCAATGAGCGCCGCCGGCAACGTTTTGCCGAGAATCAATTCAATGGGCTGAAGCGGGCTCACCATGAGCTGCTCGAGCGTACCGAGCTCTCGTTCCCGTACGACGGCGAGCGATGTGAGAAGTAACGCCATCAGCATGACGATGTTTCCCATAACGGCGGGCACATTGTACACGCGGCTTTCGAGATTCGGGTTGTACCACATCCGCATCTTGAAGTCCACGCCGCTGGGCATGGTGCCACCGTTCGCTCGGGCGGCGATCTGTGCGCCGCGCTGATTGCCGTATCGTCCAATGATCTGGGTCGCGTAGCCAAGCGCCACATTCGCGGTGTTAGCGGTAGCGCCGTCAACCAGCAGCTGGACGGACGTCGGGCGCCCGCGTGAGACGTCAGCGCCAAAGCCGCGAGGAATGTTCACGCCAAGCAGCACATCGCCGGCATCGAGTGCGCGGGTGAGTTGCGCTGGCCGATCGCTACGGTCTACAATGTCGAAGTAGCCGCTCGCGGTGAGCGTGCTTGCCAGCTGTCGCGACTCAGCGCTCTGGTCTGCGTCGAGCAAATAGGTGCGCGCGTGGCGAACATCCGTGTTCACCGCATATCCAAAGATCAGCAGCTGAAAGATCGGTGCCACAAAGAGCATGCGCCGCGACCGCGGATCTCGCAGCAACTGCCGCATCTCCTTACGCAGGAGCTGCCCGAGGCGACTAAAGCTCAGTCGCTTCATGCGATCTCCTTACGGAATGCGCGAACCGCCAGCGTCAGGCCGATGATGGCATACGCCACCATCGCGAGTCCCTGACCCCACAGCACGGGGATGCCGACATTCTTGAGGAAGATGCCGCGCATGACGGTGATGAAGAACCGCGCCGGCACTGCCAGCGAGATGATGCGTAAGGGAAGGGGCATGGCATTGATGTCGAACATCAATCCCGAGAGCAGCACCGAGGGCAAGAATGTCGCGAGCATGGCCACTTGCGTCGCGAGGAGCTGCGAGCGCAGGACCGTGCTAATAAAAATGCCGAGCCCGAGTGAACCAACGAGGAACATCGTGGTCATAATGCCAAGAAGCGCAGGGTTCCCGCGGAATGGCACATCAAACACGAACATTCCAATGAGAATCGTGGCGGCGACGTCGATCAGCCCAATCACCAAATACGGCAACAGTTTGCCGAGAATCACCTCAGCCGGGTGCACCGGCGTGGCGGCCAGTTGCTCCATGGTGCCACGTTCCCATTCTCGGGCCACGGTCAGCGCCGTCAACATGGCGGCAATAATCATCATGATCACTGCCACTAATCCCGGAACGATCATCGGCGGACTCTCGAGCGCCTCGTTATACCACACACGAGCCTCAGCACTCACCGGTGCGGCCGCGAGTGTTGTCCGCAGGACGATCTTGGCGGAATACGCCATGACGATCGCCGTGGCGTAGTTGGCCGAAATGCCAGCGGTGTTGGCGTCCGCGCCATCGATGATCGCCTGCACGGGGGCGGTGGCTCCTGCCCCTAACTCTCGTTCGAAGCCTGGCGGGATCACCAGCGCCATGCGGATTGCCCCACGATCCAGCAGCGGAGCCACGTCTTCGCTCCTCGAGAGCCGATCGACAATCCGAAACCGTCCTGACGCCGCAAAAGACTCGACCAGCTCGCGACTCCGCTGGGAATGGTCTTGATCGAGTACCGCCAACGTGATGTCTCTCACATCAAAACTGATCACATACCCAAAGAACATCACCATTGCCGCTGGCACCACGAACGCCATGGCAAGGCTGCGCACGTCGCGCCGCAACTGAATGACTTCTTTTCGCGCAATCGCCAAGAGGCGGCTCGGGCGGATACGCATCGGTTAGCCAATCACCGCGCCGCCCTCGCGGCGCACAAGCGAGACAAACACATCTTCTAGGGATGGCCGGATTCGCGTCACGCGCTCGCACTGAAGGCCACGCGCAGCGAGAAAGGTTGGCAAGAACGACTCCGCGGCCGTCACGTCGTTCACCACCACGTGCAACGCGCGTCCAAACATCGCTGCCTCAATAATCCCGGGTTGGTGCTGCAGGGCCTGTGCGGCAGCGGCGGCGTCGGGTGTCGCTACTTCAAGAATGGGCTCCATCATCTGATTGCGGAGCGCGTCGGGACGATCCAAGGCAATCAGCCGGCCCCGGTTCATCAACGCGAGTCGATTGCAGTACTCCGCCTCTTCCATGTAATGCGTACTCACGAACACGGTCGTGCCGCGGTCCGCGAGTGAATAGATGAGTTCCCAAAATGCGCGGCGCGAAATAGGGTCCACGCCGGAAGTCGGCTCGTCCAGAAACAGAATGGGCGGTTCGTGCAACACCGCGCAGCCAAGTGCGAGCCGTTGCTTCCAGCCAAGTGGGAGCTCGCTGGTCATTTGCGTGCGATGCTTGGTGAGTCCCGCCATCTCAAGCACCCACGCGCGGCGCGCGTCCAAACGCTCGCCGGAGACCTCGTACAGGCCGGCAAAGAATGCAATGTTCTCCTCAACGGTGAGATCGCCGTAGAGCGAGAACAGCTGCGACATGTAGCCAATGCGTGTTTTGATTTCCTCGGACGCCGTGCGCACATCCAGTCCGGCCACACGCCCTTCGCCACCGCTCGGCGCAAGCAACCCGGTGAGCATCTTGATGGTGGTCGTCTTCCCCGCGCCATTGGGGCCAAGGAATCCGAAGATTTCTCCTTCGGCCACATCGAAAGTGACGTGGTCAACGGCCGTGAAAGTGCCGAACGTGCGCGTGAGATCGCGCACCTGTACAGCGAGGCGCGCCGATGTTGGCGAATTATTGAGCGGGGCGAGAGGAGTGGTCACGGCGCCACCGCGGCCGCCGCGGCCGCCTCAGCGCCTTTGACCCGTTCAATAAAGACATCCTCGAGCGAGGCTTCCACGTCATGCACATCTGCGATGGTGATCCCGTCTGCGGCGAGCGCACTTGCTACGCCGCTCCAGTCGCGCGCGCTCTCGGACATGACCACGTGGATCGTGTCGCCAAACAGCGTGGCTCGGCGCACGGACGGTTCACTTTTGATTCGCTCCACCGCGCGGCGGCTGTCCGACGCCCGCAACGACACAATCTGGCCGCGCATAGTCGCTTGAAGCGCCGCGGGGGTATCGAGCGCAATAATGCGCCCTTGATTGAGTAGGGCCACATGGTCGCACCGCTCCGCTTCGTCCATATACGCGGTGGTTACGAGCACCGAGACGCCCTGCGAGACCATTTCATCGAGAATCAACCAGAGGTCGCGACGCGAAATGGGATCCACGCCGAAGGTTGGCTCGTCGAGAAGAAGAATCTCAGGCTGGTGAATGAGCGCACAGCACAGGCCGAGCTTCTGCTTCATGCCGCCGGACAACTGGCCGGCAAGGCGATGCTCAAAGGTGCCAAGATTGGAGAACTGATAGAGCCGCTCGCGGCGTGCGGCGCGTTCCGCGGCCGGCACCTCGTAGAGATCAGCGTAGAAATCAATATTTTCGCGCACGGTGAGATCGGTGTAGAGCCCAAACCGCTGCGACATATAGGCGATGTGGTGCTTCACCCCTTCCGGGTCGCGCGCGACGCTGACGCCGCGGACTTCCGCGTCACCGCTCGTCGGTGGCAGCACACCGGCCAGCATGCGCAGTGTGGTTGTCTTGCCAGCGCCGTCAGGACCGACCAGCCCAAACAACTCACCCTTGCCCACGTTGAACGTCAACCCGTTCACCGCCGTCAGTGTGCCGAACGCGCGCGTGAGGCCGTGCGCCGAAATGGCGAACGAGTCAGTCGCGGATTGATCGACAGGGCGACGGGCAGTCGTCATCGCCAGCTACCGCTTGGGGCGGAGCAGAACGTCCGCGGGCATGCCGGGTTTCAGTGCGTTGGTCGTGTCCCCCGTGATGCGCACCTTCACGGCATACACGAGTTTGACGCGTTCCGCCGTCGTTTGCACATTGCGCGGAGTAAACTCGGCTTCGCTCGCAATAAAGGCGACCTCGCCCGTGTACTGCCGGTCGCGGTAGGTGTCGGTCGTTATCGTTGCCGGTTCGCCGAGCTGAACGGCGCCGAGTCGGTCTTCTGCGATGTAAATGCGCACCCAGCGATCGCCGAGGTTCGCGAGGGTGAGCAGGGGAGCGCCCGGCGCGACGATTTCGCCAGGCTGCCGTTGACGCACGGTGACCACGCCATCGAAGGGCGCGAGCACGACGGCGTTTGCCAGTTGGGCGGTAATCTGACGCACGACGGCATCGGCCTGCTGTACCGCCGCGCGCTGCGCCGCGATCCGCTCGCTGCGTGGGCCGGAGCGTACGAGCTGCAGTTGCTGCGCGACCTGCTCTCGTTGACTGCGCGCCACATCCAAAGCGAGGCGTGCCTTGTCGTGCGCCTCCTGCGACACCGCTCCTTCGCGGAACAGTTGCTGCACGCGCGCGAGATCGCGCTGTGCGTCGGTGAGGCGCGCGGCGGCCGCGCTATCGGCCTCGCGTGACTGCGCCAGTTCCTCAGGGCGCGAGCCGCGCTCAAACTCGGTCAGCAGGGCGCGCGCCGCATCGCGTTGCGCTTCGGCCTGTGCCTGCCGTGCGCGGAGTTCGGTGCGGTCGATCACCGCGAGTGTGTCGCCCGTCCGCACCTTGTCACCTTCGCGAGCACGAATGGCTTCGATGCGGCCAGCGACCTGTACGCCGAGCGACGCTTCGGTCGCCTCAACAGTACCGCTGGACGCCATGCTGTCGCTCTGCGCCCGCGGACGAAGATAGAAATACCCGCCAACGGCGATTGCCGCGACGAGCACAATGAGAATCGGGGCGCGTTTCATGGGAGTGTCTCCAGCGAGCTGGCAATCCAGGAGCGTGAGAGCTCGCCCAGTACCCGTGCCAGTTCCACTCGCGCCGCAATGACGGCGTGGCGGGCCTGCACGAGACTGCTACGAGCACGAAAAAGATTAGCTTCGGCAATCAAGTAATCGGTTTGTGTTCCTTCTCCAACATCGCGCAATAACTGTGTGATGCGCGCCACCTCAGATGATTGCGCGACAGCCGCTTCGAGGGCCGTCACCCGTGCACGCGATCCGTCGAGTGTGGATTGGGTTTCATCCAGTTGCTGCGCGTTGGTGAGTTTGGCGGCGCGCACTTGTTCCTCTGAGACGCGCGCCGCTGCTTCGGCGCGACCAATCAGGCTTGTGCGGGCGCCGCCCGTGAAAATCGGATACGAGAAAGCGACGCCCATCTGCCACTCCGCGAGGTAGCGGCCCGTGATATTGCTCCGATCGACGATCGCGCTCATGGCTTGCACTTGCGGATACATCGTTGCGCGCGCCGATCCGATGGCGGCTTGGGCGGCGTCGGCGCGCCGTGTCGCCGCCACCACATCGGTGTTCGCGCTGTTCGCGCGGGCGGTCAGGGCGCCGCGCGTGACGGTGGCGTCGGCGTTGTTCGCGGCTGGCGAGAGTCGCACGCCCGCGAGCGGCGCTTGGTGCACGGTCTCATAGGCAACGCCGACGAGACGTGCGAGTTCGTGTTCGGCAATGTCCACGTTCGACGCGCTCGTCAGACGATCGGCGCTCGCGGAGGCGAGTTCGGAGGCCGCCCGCAACGTGTCGAGCCGTGCCGATTTTCCGGCGGCGAGTCTGTCGCGGGCGCGCTTCGCTTCGGCCGATAGGGCGGCGAGGCGCTGATCTTCCGCGGCGAGAATACCGCGCGTGGTGAGGACGCGGAGATACGCGTTCGCCGTGCGTGCGGCTAACTGTTGTTCCGTGGCGCCGAGCGTGGCGTCGGCGGCCTCGCGCTGTCGCTCGGCGACATGCACACGCGAGGAGCGCGCCCCGAAATCGAGCAGTGTGTATGCGGCGCCGACCGATGCTTGTGCCAGCGCACGGTCGAACGTAGGCGGGTTGCGCAGATCGAGTGCGTGCAGGGGATAGACAATCATCGGTTTTTCAAACCGATTGATGGCGCCGTCGAGGCTGAGCATGGGGAGCCACGCGGCACGCGCCTGATCGATATCGGCGGATGCGACGTCCCGCTGCGCGCGCGCGGCGGCCACCGACGGGTGGGTGGCGATCGCACGGTCAACGGCCGTGGCGATGGTCAGGCGCGCGGTGTCTTGTTGCGTGACCAGAAGTGCGGAGAAGAGCAGAATCGGAATCATGACCGATGCTCGGGCTGTGTCGCGAGGCTGCGACGGATGATGGAAACGACGTGTGTGACGAGACGTTTTTGTGTGCGCGGGTCGTTCCGGTCGACTCCCGCGACATCGCGCGGAATGCGACTCACCACGCGAAGGAGGAATGGCTGCGCCATGACGCTCATGGCGAGCAGTTCCGGCTCACCTTTGCAGATGGAGCCATCGCGCTGTCCTTCGCGAATGAGCCCTGCGATGGTGCCGAGGTTGCGCTGCATCACACGAAGCAGGGGCGGGGGGAGCGGTCGGTCGGTGGCGGCGAGTTCGCGCAGGATCATGGCACCGGCGGGAAACTCGCGATCGGTAAGCACCATTGTGACAATGCCGCAGATGCGGTCGAGCGGCGGCCCTGGCTGGCTGGCCTGTTCTGCGAATCGATCGGCGAGCTTGCCGCCGACGCGTTCGATGACCGCGTGAAAGAGTGCTTCTTTGGAGCCGAAGTGGTAGGTGACCGCGCCCAGATTGGCTTTGGCGCGCGTGATGATGTCGCGCACCGACACCGCGTCAAAGCCCGCGCGGGCAAAGAGGTCACCGGCAACGGCGAGGAGGCGTTCGGGGGCGGTGGCGGGTGTATTCATACGTATGTATGAATAGTGCGCTGGTGCCGCAAGGGCAACCCCTCGGATGGAAATGCGACCGTGGCCGGCCCTCCATCAGGAGAGCCGGCCACGGGGTCCGCTTGAGTGCCCTGCCGCCTGTGCTTAGTGCGAGCGCGGGTCGGGTTTTACGGCGAACGACTGGGTGTAGCTCTTGCCAGCCACCGTTAGTTTGGCCGTGAAGGTGCCGGTGAGCGGTGTTGGGCTGCTGCCGCGTCCACCGCCACCACCGCCGCCGCCTCGTCCTCCGCGTCCGCCACCGGCCACTGGGATCCAAAACACGCGGTGCAGTCCCGCCGTCGTGGGGAAGGCATCCGGCGACGGTCGCCAAAGCGGGGAGGTGTTCGGAATGCCCCCCGCGCGTCCTCCGCGCCCCGTCGCCGCTGCGGCCGGCGCTTCGGCACTCAATGTCTGCACCACTGTGCCACTCGCGTCGAGAATCTCGAGCGTGATCGGTCCGGTGGCGTTCGCCTTCAAGTAGAAATCGATCGGCGCGCCGGCCGCCGGATTGAGCGCCTGCGGCTCATCCTTCTGCAACGGCGTGCCGTTGTCGTTCCCCTGCGTCACGTTGATCGCATCGGTTGGCTTGAACAGATGCGCATCGGCCTGCAACACCGCCGCCGAGAGCTGACGGAGGGCGCTGATGTCGTCCACCACCCAGAAGCCGCGGCCATGCGTCGCGACAATCAAATCGTTGTTGTAAATCTCAAGATCGCGCATCGATGTTGCCGGCAGATTCCCCTGCAAAGGCTGCCAGTTGTCGCCGTCGTCCACCGAGAAGTGAATGCCGCGTTCCGTGCCGGCAAAGAGCAAGCCCTGCCGCATCGGGTCTTCCTTCACGACGTGCACGTACACGCCTTTCGGCAGGCCGGTGGTGATGCGCTGCCACGTTTTGCCTTGATCACGCGTGCGGAAAATATGCGGATCAAAATCACCGAGTTGATGACGGCTCACGCTCGCGTACGCGACCGCAAAATCAAAGTGCGAGGCGTCGATCCCCGTGACGCGGCTCCACGCACCAACGGCTGGTGGCGTCACATTCTGCCAGCTCTTGCCGTCGTTGGTGGTCACGTGAATGAGCCCATCGTCCGTACCGGCCCACACCATCGGCACCAGCAACGGCGACGGGCATACGGCGTAGATCACGCCGCGCTTGCCGTTGCGGTCCGCGTGCGCGGCGGCCGCTGCATCGAGATTCGGCGGTGTGCCCGGTTCCGCACGCGTGAGGTCGGGACTCACCTGCGTCCAACTGCGCGCGCGATCGGTGCTCTTGAAGAGGAATTGATTGGCGTAGTACATCGCACGCGGATCGGCGTGCGAAATCACGAGCGGCTGCGTCCAGTCGGCGCGCGCAGGCTCGGGTGAGACGGGCGCGGTGGTACCCGCGACCGCCGCATTGCTCTCGAGATCAAAGCACGTCCCCGTACCGCCGTACACGTGCCCCGGGTGCAGCGGATCGCCGGCGGTCATCCCACTTTCACCGCCTGCGCCAATCGGTTCCCAGTCGCGCATGGAGATTTGTCCGAACTTGCCGCGCGAACGCACGGCCACGGCGCCGGAATCCTGCTGCGCGCCCGTCACCCAATACGGAAAGCGATAATCCACCGACACATGATAGATCTGCGCTATGGGCTGATTGAGCCATGAACTCCACGTCACATCGCGCGGGTCGGCAGCCTTGGCGTTGTGCGTGATGATCGCGCCTTGATCGCTCGCGACGATCATCGTGTTGCTGTCATCTGGACTGACCCACGCCTGATGATAGTCGTCGCCGCCGGGTGATCCGCGCAATGCGACCCATGTTTTTCCGCCGTCCATCGTGCGGCTGACGGCAACGTTCGGCACGTACACCACGTCGGCGTTCTTGGGATCGACGGCAACTTTCTCGAAATACCACCCGCGTCCCCACAGCGCTTGATCGCTCGAGATGCGCGTCCACGACGCGCCGCCATCATCAGAGCGGAAGAAGCCACCCTGTTGTGGAACGCCGCCACCACCGCCACCACCAGCGCGTCCGCCGCCGGGAGCGGCAGCGGGCGCGGCACCGGGCGCGGCACCGGGCTCGGGCACGAGACAATCCACCACTGCGTACAAGCGCTTGGGATTACTCGGTGCCACCGCGATTCCCGTACGGCCAATGCCTTCCTTCGGCAGACCATTCGTGAGCGGCTTCCACGTACTGCCACCGTCGGTGCTCTTGTAAATGCCGCCACCTGGGCCATTGGTGGGCGAGTAGGTGTACCAGGGTGGACGACGGGTATTCCAAAGTCCGGCGTACACAATTGACGAGTTGGTGGGATCAATCACCACTTCCACCGCGCCAATGTTGTCGTCCTTAAACAACACCTTCTGCCACGTCTTGCCGCCGTCGCGCGTGCGATACACGCCGCGATGCGGCGTGGCCGTATAGAGATTGCCAATGGCTGCCACGAACGCGATGTCGGCGTTGCGCGGATCCACGGCGATTTTGCCAATGTGATGCGTGTCGTCGAGACCACAGTGCGTCCACGTCTTGCCGGCATCGGTGGATTTGTACACACCGTTGCCGTAGCCCATGGAATCACGCAGCGTGTTCTCGCCGGTGCCCACGTATACGGTATCCGGATGCGAAGGTGCCACCGTGACGGCGCCAATCGATGCAACGGGCTGGCCGTCGAACACCGGCGTCCACACGCGGCCGGCGTCGATCGACTTCCAGACGCCACCATTGGCGGCGCCAAAATAAAATTCATTTGGTCGGCCCGGGACGCCACACGCCGTGGGCACACGCCCGCCGCGGAAGGGGCCGAGCATGCGCCATTGCACGCCGCTCGCAAAACTTGCGAGATCGGCCGCTGCCATTGGTGCCGCATTCACCGCCGCCCCCGTGCCGAGTGGCATGGGGAGCGGAGGAGCGGACTCGGCGTGCAGCGTGCGCGCAAAGCGCGGAGCGACGAACGTCAGCGCGGCACCTACCGAGCCCGCGACGGAGAGAAAGCGGCGGCGCGAGACGGCCGCGTCGGTAGGCGAGGCGTCGGGGCGAGAAGATTCGCCGTCGACGCCCGGGGTCTGCGGTTGCTCGTGCTCCACAACGTCCTCCTTGGGTGACGCGCGTCGCCGCGCTGCGATCTACACCAGCGTGAGCCAGCCGTGCGGGTCGGCGCGCTTGCCGGTGACCGTCTCCATATACGCCGTCTGCAACAACAACGTCATCGGTCCGCGCTTCCCCTTGCCGACCGTAATCTTGTCTACGCTCCGGACCGGCGTGATCTCTGCGGCGGTGCCGGTAAAGAACACTTCGTCGGCCGTGTAGAGACTTTCACGGGGCAGCGCGCGCTCAATCACCTCAATCCCCGCTTCCTTGGCGAGAGTGATGATGCTCGAGCGCGTAATGCCTGGGAGCAACGTGCCGTCGACTGGCGGCGTGTAGAGCGTGCCCCCGCTCACCACGAATACGTTCATCCCCGAGCCTTCGCTCAACATGCCGTCAGGGCCCAGCGCGATTCCTTCGGCGAAGCCGTTGAGGAGCGCTTCCATCTTCACGAGCTGGCCGCTGAGGTAGTTGCCGGCCACCTTGGCTGCCGCGGGAATGGTGTTGGGCGCCATGCGGTTCCAGGTGGAGATGCAGCAGTCCACACCGTTTTCCATCGCTTCGTCGCCCAAATAAGCGCCCCACGGCCAGCAGGGGAGGTAGACCTCAATCGGGCTATCAAAGGGGATCATGCCGGCGGCGCCGTAGCCGCGGAGCACCATCGGGCGCAGGTAGCACGACTTCATCTCATTGCGGCGCACCAGCTCGCGGCACCCCTCGACCATGTCCTCGATGCTGTACGGCACTTCCATGCGGTAGATCTTGCAGGAATTGACGAGGCGGGTGAGGTGGTCTTGGAGGCGGAAAATGGCCGGTCCCTTGGGCGTTTCGTAGCAGCGGACGCCTTCAAAGGCGGACGAGCCGAACTGCAGGGAATGGCAAAGGACGTGGACTTGGGCGTCGGCCCACTTGATGAACGTGCCGTCGCGCCAGATCCACTTCGTTTCGGTGAGCTTCACGGGATGTCCTAAAGGATGAAGGAGGTCGGTGGCTTGGCGCCTCTACCGCTCGGAGTGTTTTGGAACGAAACTCCGGAGTGCAAACGCGAAAGCCCAGCGAAGCGTACTTTGAGTGTATACAATCGCTCCCATAACCTAATCCGAACCGCCCATGCCTGCCGCCACGACCGCCACGAAGCACGTTTGGACCGATGTAAAGCTCGAAACGCTCTCCCCCTTGCTCTCGCGCAAGGTGCTCAGCACGGACCGTATGATGATCGCCCAAGTGTTCCTGACCAAAGGGGCCGTGGTGCCCGGGCACGAACACCATAATGAGCAGATCACCTACATCATGAGCGGCTGCCTGCGCTTCTGGCTCGGCGAGCACGCGGACGCCCCCGGCGACGTGTACACCGACGTGGCCGCCGGCGAGGTCTTGCTCATTCCGAGCAACCTGCGCCACCGCGCCGAGGCGCTCGAGGATACGCTCGATCTGGACGTGTTCAACCCGCCGCGCGAAGACTGGCTGAACGGGAGTGATGCCTATCTCCGGAAGGAGAAGTAGCGTGGATTTAGGGCTGAAGGGGAAAGTGGCGCTGGTGTGCGGGGCGAGCCGCGGGATCGGGTTCGCCGCCGCCGAGGCGTTCGCCCAAGAGGGAATGCAGCTGGCGATTGTGTCGCGCGACCCCAAGTCGCTCGACCACGCTGTGGCGCGACTCGCCCCAACGAAGGCCGCGGTCCTCCCGATTGTGGCGGATTTGAGCACCACCGAAGGGATCCGCGCGACCATCGACGCGACCATGGGCCGCTATGAACGGGCCGACGTACTGATCACGAATACCGGCGGTCCCTCCACCGGTACCGCGATGGGGCACGACTGGAGCGCATGGGAGCGGGCGTCGGAGCTGTTGCTGCGGAGTGCAGTGGAGCTGACGCGTGCGTTCGTGCCCGGTATGCAGGCGCGAAAGTGGGGGCGCGTGGTGGGGATTACGTCGTTCGCGGTCAAGCGGCCGGTGGTCTCGCTCGTGCTCTCGAATGCGCTCCGCGCGGCGGTGACCGGCTATTATCGCACGCTCGCGGACGAAGTGGCGGCGGACGGTGTCACGGTGAATACCGTGCTCCCCGGTTACACCGACACGGAGCGTCTCGAGGCGCTCGCCGAAGCCACAACCAAGCGCACCGGCGCGACGCGCGAGGCGATCTACGATGCGTGGAAAGCCGAAACGCCCGCACGGCGACTCGGTCGCCCCGACGAACTCGCGGCGGTGATCGCCTTTTTGGCCTCGCACGGCGCGGGGTTCGTCACCGGTCAGGCGATCTGTGTCGATGGTGGAGCGGTGCGGTCGTTGCTCTAGCTGTGGCTCGCGCTGGCGACCCAGCCCTGATGCGCATTGAACACACGAACTGGCCCGTTCAGTCCACGGGCCAGTTCGGTGCTCTCAGTTAGTCGTTGCGCCGCCCTGGCCCCCAGAGCACCCGCCCAGCCTTGGCGTTCGTGTGCGTGCCCTTGTCGATCGTGACCACGCCATTGACCAGCACGTATGAAATGCCGAGTGGCAACGCCATCGGTTTTTCAAAGGTTGCACGGTCCTCGATGGTGTCGTAGTCGAAAATCGTCACATCCGCCCAGTTGCCCACCGCAATCGTTCCGCGGTTTGCGAGCTTCATGCGCGTGGCGGGCCAGCCGGTCATCTTGCGAATCGCCTCGGGCAATGTGAGCACGTGGCGCTCTTTGACATACTTCGCAATGAGTCGTGGGAAGTTGCCATACGCACGCGGGTGCGGCAGTCCTGTTTGGTCGATGGCGCCGACCGACACCGTGGCACCGGCATCGCTCCCGATGCTCGTCCACGGAAAGCGCAACGCCGTTTCAATGTCCTGCTCGCTCATCATGTGGTAAATCGCCATCACGCGCCCGCGTCCCTGCGCCACAAAATCCCACGCAACGTCGGCGGGGTCGCGCCCGAGTTCCTTCGCGATGTCGGCGAGGTTGCGCTGTTCGTACTTCGCGTTCGCGGCGTTGCGCGCGTTCACGAGCACGATTTTATCCCAGCCCCCGCAAGCGGCGACGATATTGAACCAACCGGGTGAGCCGCTTTGAACCTCGCGCTTGAGTCGCGCCCGAATCTCAGGGTTTGCAAGACGAACGCGCAGCGAATCATTGCCGCCGTCAGACGCCCAGCTGGGAATCGTCGCTTCGAGTCCTGTGCCGCCGGCGGTGTAGAGGTACATGTCCGCCGCCACGTCGACGTTGCGTGCGCGCGCCGCGTCCACGACCTGACGCACGCTATCCATCAGAATGCCCCAGCCCGGCTTGTACGATACCTTGAGGTGAAATATCTCAACCGGTAAATGCGCGCCCTCGCCAATCGCAATCGCTTCTTTCACCGCGTCGAGCACCTCGGGCCCCTCGCCGCGAATGTGACTGGCATAGGTGCCGCCATACACCGCCACGGCCTTGGCCACCTCAATCAACTCCGGCGTCGTCGCGTAGCTACTCGGCGGATAAATGAGCGCGGTCGTCATCCCCATCGCACCGCCGCGCATCGCCGTATCCAGAATCGCGCGCATCCGCACGAGTTCGGCCGTCGTCGGAACGCGTGACGAGGCACCAATCACCGCCTGACGGGCCTGCGTCTCGCTGAAATACGAACCGAAGTTGATGCTGATTCCCTGCCGCTCAAGATTGTCGAAGTAGCCTCTGACGCCGGTCGCCGGCACCGGGGTGCCGCCTTCGCCTCCAATGGCCGTCGTCACGCCCTCTTGCAGCTTGTTCTCGGCGAGTCCGCTCTGCGGCAACACGCCGCCGGACTGATCCATCATGTCGATCCAACCGGGCGAGACGTACTGTCCGCGCGCGTCAATCTCTCGTGTGCCGCGCTGCGGAATCACCCCGATCTTGGTGAATCGGCCATTGCGAATGCCAACGTCGGCGAGAATAAACGGATTGCCCTGTCCATCGAGCACGCGTCCGTTACGAATCACAACGTCGAACACCGTGTCGGTGCGCACGGACACGGCGATCGATGTACCAGCGACGGCGATGGGCGCAGGCTGTGTCTGCGGCGGCGCCGAGCAGGCGGACAGCACGGTGACAGCGGACAACGCGGCACGCGTGGCAAAGCTGAGCGAACGGCTCATGAGGTGATGGTCTCGAAAAGGAGAAGTGCTGTAGTGCTCACGCACCGCGGAGGACGTTGTTAATGCTTTTTGATGCTGGCGCCGAGGAGCTCCTGCACGGCGGCGCCATCCTTTCGTGGATCGGACGCGCCGGAGTTCATGCGCGTTGTATAGTTGCGCATGACCACCTGACCGGAGCCCATCCGAGTGGACGAATAGTCGCCACGCATCACAATCACATGACCGAGCGCCGCGAGGGCGTTGCGCGTTGATTCGGCCACGCGTGATTCGAAGTTGACATCGCAGCCAGCGAACGTCTCCTTGGAAAAGCGTGGGACGTCGAGCGCGGCCTGCACGTTCATGCCAAAGTCTACGACATTCGATACAAACTGCGCGTGGGCCTGCGCCTGATTCCATCCGCCCATGATGCCAAAGGCCACACGCACGTCATCTTTTTCCATGAATGCTGGGATGATCGTGTGCAGCGGACGCTTACGCCCCGCGAGCACGTTCGGGCTATTCTTGTCGAGCGTGAAGCCGCCGCCGCGATTGTGGAGCACAAATCCCGCACCGCCCACAGCAATGCCAGAGCCAAAGCCCACGGTTGAGTAATTGCTCTGGATCAGTGAAATCATGTTGCCGTCGCGATCCACGACGCTCAGATACGTCGTCCCGTTGTCCGTGCCCTGCGGCGTACCAGCCGGCACATTGCAGGTCGCATGCGCCGCATCAATCAACTTGGCGCGTTCAGCGGCGTACGCCTTGGAGCGCATGGCGGCGACTGGAATTTTTGCAAAACGCGGATCGGCGTCGTAGCGCTGCATGTCGGCATACGCGAGCTTCTTGGCTTCAATCATCAGGTGCAGGGCCTTCACCGAATTGTGTCCCGCCTCGGCGAGCGGAAACTGTTCCATGATATTGAGCATCTCGAGTGCGGCAATGCCTTGTCCGTTGGGCGGCAGTTCGTAGACCGTCCACCCATGGTAGGTCGTGGAGATGGGATCCACCCATTCGCCGTCGAACTCCGCGAGATCGGCCGCGGTCATGGTGCCGCCATGGCTCTCGAAGGTAGCCAGCATCTTTTTGGAGATGGCGCCTTTGTAAAACGCGGCCGCTCCGCCGCGTGCGATTTCTTTGTACGTCCAGGCGAGATCCGGATTCCGAAAGAGCTCACCGGCGACCGGCACGTGACCCGCGGGGAGGTAGGTCTGCGCCGTCGGCGCGTCGGCGCGAAGGTCTTTCTCGCTGTCCTTCCAATACACGCTGACGACTTCACCCACGGGGAATCCCGCTTCGGCATAGCGAATAGCCGGTGCGAGCACCTGCGCAAATGACTGGCGCCCAAATCGACTGAGCAGTTTGGCCCAGCCGTTCACGGCGCCCGGCACCGTGGCGGCATGAATGCCGCGCTGCGGCATGGTGGTGAGACCCTTGGCGAGCAAGTAGTCGGCGGTGAGCGCTTTTGGCGCCCAGCCCGAGGCGTTGAGTCCGTACAGTTTTCCTGTTTTTGCCTCGTAGTAGATAGCGAAGAGATCACCGCCGATGCCGTCGTTCATTGGGGCGACGAGCCCCATCATGGCATTGGTCGCGATCGCCGCATCCACCGCGTTGCCACCGCGCTCAAGAATTGACGCGCCCACTTGGGAGGCGAGCACACTTTCGCTCGCGACAATGCCGTGCGTGGAGGTGATGGTCGAGCGCGACTGCGAACGGTCTTGCGCGTGCGCCACAGTAGCAAGGCAAAGCGCGACGGCAATAAACGGCTGACGCATCGGGCAAACTCCGAACTGAGGAAAATTCAAATTGAAATAGCAGGTATCATGGCCAAGCACTCCGCCGCGCCGTCGATGCGGCGCTGCGAATGCCACTCAGCGCTGGGCAGCCGCGCCGGAGCCAGCCGCGCGTCCCGTCGCCCACGCCCAGAGAAAATTGTAGCCTCCAATCGGCCCGAACGCATCCAGTAACTCACCGCAGAGGTACAGTCCAGGGTGCCGACGACTTTCCATTGTGCGCGGATCGATTTCCGCGAGACTCACCCCGCCGCCTGTGACTTCAGCTTTTTGATAGCCCTCGTCGCCGCTCCACGGCAGCACGCCACGCACGAGCGCCTCGATCAACCGGAGCCGTTCGTCACGCCGGAGCTCAGCGAGTGTGCGCATGGGCTCTACAATGGCGATCCCCATCAATACCATAGCGAGCCGGTCGGGAAGTTCCTCGCGTAGCGTGGCCAGCACGGTACGCGCTCCCTGCGGTCCCTGCGGCTTGAGGACGGCCTCCCACTGGGCGTCGTCGAGCGCGGTCCACTTCACCAGGAGTCGCCCAGGCGCTACGCCCGCGTCACCGCGGCGCGTAAAGACGTGCGAAATGTCGAGCACCGACGGCCCACTGTACCCGCGATGCGTAAAGAGAAAACCTCCGGTCGCCGTCGCCGTGCGCGCACCGGAGCGCGCGGTGAGCGTGACGGTCAGCGACACGCCGGACAAACTGGCGAACGCACCCGACCGGTCGAGCAACGGCGTGAGTGCGGGATATGTCTCGTGCATCGTGTGCCCGAGCGCTCGCGTAATGTCGAGCCCAGCGCCGTCGCTTCCCGTGTTGGGGACTGACAGGCCGCCACAGGAAAGAATCACGGCGTCGGCGGTCATCGATTCGCCGTCGTGCAGATCAATGCGCCAACGCTGATCGACCGGCACGACATCGCGCACCTGCGTTTCCATGCGCAACGCAACGCCGTTCCGCACCGCGAGCGCCATCAAGCCATCGCGCACATCGCGCGCGCGATGCGACGCGGGGAATGTCTTGCGCGACTCGGGCTCGTCCACGAGCGGAATGCCGACGTCGTTCTCAAAGAACGTGCGCTGTTCCGCCAGCGGCCACGAACGGACGATGCGCCGCAACGTATTCACCGACGAGTCGGTCACGAACCGTGTCTCGTCGAGTTGCATGGGCAGCACGTTACAGCGACCGCCACCGCTCACGAGAATCTTGCGGCCGCCGTCCTTGGTGCGTTCCAGCAGGACGGTCTCAGCGCCCCCCGCCGCGGCGAAGATCGCGGCCATGGTGCCAGCCGCGCCGGCACCGATGACAACGAGTCGGCGACGCGGTGTGGTCATGGCTGGTGTAGGAACGGCGGTTTGCTCGCGGTGTGGGATGAATGGAAGATCGGGCAGGGCAGCAACCATGGCAACTGGTGCTGGCCATGGTTGCGGGTTCCATAAACGGCGCGCGCCATCAGCCTATCGTTTCGGCCCCGGCTTCCAGTACGGAAACTCCGCGTGCTCCGCGACTGCCCCGAGGTCGGCAATTCGCTCCTCCATGAACCCGCGCGCATCGGCAATCGCCTGATTGTAGATCGACGGGCCGATTTCCGAGAGCACAAAGTCGAGGACGATCCCCGCTTTGAGATCGCCAATCTCGACCTCGAGATCGTTGAGAAAATACCGGCGAATGGACGCCGTGGCCCGTTTGCGGGCGTCGTCGGAGATGGTGATCGGTGGCTTGCCGCGCATAGCTGGGGCGGGTGAGGGTGAGGCGACGGTGCGTTCTTGGCACCGTCGCACTACGTTCCTACTCCATGGCAATTACTCGCACGCTCAAACTTCACGCCACCCTCTTGGGCGCGCTCCTCGCGGCAATGTGGCTCAGTTTTGGCGTGGACTCGCTGCTCGGCGGCGCCCTCGATGGCTACGGCATCCACCCGCGCACGACCGACGGGCTCACCGGCATTCTCTACGCCCCGTTTCTTCACGGTAGCCTAGAGCACATCACCTCAAACAGCGTCCCCTTTCTCGTGCTCGGCTGGTTGGTGATGCTGCGCGATGTGCGGCACTTCGTTGGCGTCACCGCTGTTGCGGCGCTCACGAGCGGACTCGTGGCGTGGGCCTTTGCCGCACCGAACAGCGTGACCATCGGCGCAAGCGGCGTGATTTTTGGCTATCTAGGTTTTCTGGTGCTCGGCGGCGTCTTTGCGCGGTCCTTCTGGCCGATTGTCCTGAGCATTGGAGTCACCGCGCTCTGGGGCGGACTCGTGTTTGGCGTGTTGCCGAGCCAGCCCGGCATCAGCTGGCAAGCGCACCTTGGCGGGTTCCTTGGCGGTGCGCTGATGGCCAAGTGGGCCGCGCCGCGACGTGTGGTGACGTCGCGGCGCTGACCACCTTAGGCGAGTTCTGGACGCTTGAGGTGCAACTTGTTGTGTTCCTGCACCTGATGCGCCACGGACAAAATCAGATCGTCGTTGAACAAGTTGCCGACAATCACGCCGCAAATCGGCTGCGGCTTGAGTTCTGGGGCCGGCGGTGCCGCCGCGCCACCACGACCGCCGCCGAACGCCTGCGGCACGTCGAACTTATAGGGCAACACCGCGCACGGATGTCCGGTCTGTGCGTTGGCCGCCACGTCTCCATTTGGATTGCCGACGAACATGTCGAGATCCTTCATGAACGTGCCCCACTGCGACACGAGCATGTAGCGCCGACGCTGGCTCTGAATAAAGTCGAACGCACGTACCGTGCGCCCCGCCACGAAACGCGGGTTCCAATCTGCTGGCGCCATCGGATTCGCCGCGGCGGCTGCCGCGGCAATGCGAGCTGCCGCTGTATCAACGCCAGCTCCTCGGCCACCACCAAATGCCGCACCACCGCGTCCCGGTTCCGGTAGCGCATTGAGATCGAGCCCAATCTCCTTGGCCTTGCGCTGCACGTACTCATCGAACGCCGCAGCGTATTCAACATTCAAGCCGCCGGATCCAGCACCCGCAATAGCGGGGCGCGCACCGATTTCCGTTGGCACAATCCCGATGGCCTTGAGCTGCTCCACAAATTCCTTGGGAGCATTGGCGTCCACGCCCACGCGGAGTGACGACAGCTTTAGCGCGCGGTTGTAGTGGAATGGCGTCGTCACCGTCGAGGGATCTTTTTCATCTACACCGTGCACGGCGTTGAACACCATCGCGCAGTCTTCGATCGTCCGGCAGATAGGCCCCACGCGATCCTGGCTCCACGCTAGCACCATACCACCGCTCCGGCTCACGCGACCGAAGGTCGGGCGCAGAGCGCTCACACCGCAACGAATCGCCGGTGACACGATCGATCCCTGCGTCTCCGTGCCAATCGCGAAGGCCACACAACCCGACGCCGATGCCGAAGCCGGGCCTGCGGACGAACCGCTCGAGCCCTGCACAAGATTCCACGGATTATTGGTGCGACCGCGGAACCACTGATCGTTCTGCGCAAAGAGGCCCGTCGCCAGCTTCGCAATCAGCACCGCACCCGCCTCGCGTAGGCGCACCACGATTTCGGCGTCTTCGTCGATGATGCGGTTTTCAAAATCCTTCGCGCCCCACGTGGTGGGCACGCCCTTCGTATTGAAGAGATCCTTCACGCCGTAGGGGAGCCCATGCAACGGGCCGCGATACTTACCGGCCGCCAGCTCGGCGTCTGCCTTTGCGGCTTCGGCGCGCGCGGACGTTTCCATAATCGTCACGGCGCAGAGCAGCGTGGCATTCAGTCGCTTGAGCCGGTTCAAATAGATGTCGGTGAGTTGCACCGACGTGATCTTCCTGGCTTTGATCAGCGCCGAGAGGCGATGCGCGGGGAGATACGCAATGTCGTCGGGGTTGGTGGGCACGGCGCCTTTCCACGGTTCCACCGTAAACACCGCACGATCGAATGCCGCGCGGCCGCGTTCGCGCGCGAGCTTTTCCATCATCGCGCCCGTGCCGCCTGGGTAAGGCTGGAACTGCAAGGCCGGCGCTTCGCCGTTGCCCAGTGGTGGCGGCGCGGCCGCTTGCGCTTGCTGACCACGTCCCGCGGCACCGCCCGCCGCCGCTGCTCCGCCGCCACCCTGTGCGCGCGCGGCTTCGGTGCCAAAAGTGGTGGCCGCCGCTGCGACGAGCGACATGAACACAAAACGCCGACGGTCCATCCCGCCGAATGCCTCGTCGTCATAGTCCGCCGAGTGGAGGTCCTGTTCCATCAAGTCAAGCAGTTCTTCGGGATTGGTCACGGCTGTCCTCGTGGGGAAGTGGGGCGTCGGTCGTGGAAATCTCGCCTCTGGGCGTGCCGTGCGCACGCCCAGAGGCGAGGGTCGTCAGCGTTCGTTCATCCACACGTCTTCGAGCACCTTCACCGGCTTGATGATCGTCTTGCCGTTGACGGTGAGCGAGACGTTGTACATCCCCGCTTCGAGTGCGCCACCACCACCACCAAAGCCGCCACCTCCACCACCGGCTCCGCGTCCAGCGCCGCCGCCCGAGCAGCTGTTGTTCGGCGGACCAGCGTTGCCGCGACCACCACCACCGCCGCCACCACCAGCCGCGCCCGCGCCACGGCCAGCGGCGTTGAGCAGCGGAGAAATCAACGCCCACTGCACGCGGTTGATGCCCGCGCTCTTGGGGCCATCGCTCGTGCAGAGCGTGCGGCCCGCGGCGTCGGTCACCGAGATTTTCACATCGCCCGTCGCCGCGGACTTCAGCCAATAGCTAATGGACGTGCCGCGCGGCGCGTTGTCGCCGACAAACAACTGCTGGCCGCCCGAGTGCTGCTGCAGCTGACGATCGTTGAGGTAATTGATCGCCGGACGCACGTCGAACAAGAACGCATCCGATTCCTTGACCGCGGCCGTCAGCTGCTGGAGCGGCGTGATGTCGTCGGCAATGAAGATGCTGCGGCCGTGCGTGGCAATAATCAGGTCGTTATCGCGCGGGTGCACGAGAATGTCATCCGTGCGCACCGTGGGATAGTTATTCATGAACTTTTCCCAGTGTGCGCCGGCGTCGAGCGAGGCATACAGCCCATACTCCATGCCCACGTACAGCAGGTCGCGATTCTTCGGGTCTTCGCGCACCACCTGCACATTGCCGGAGGCGGGGAGTCCGTTGGTGATCGCCGTGAACGTCTTTCCGAAGTCCTTGGTGACGTACACGTACGGCTTGAGATCGTCGCTGCGGTGCCCGTCAACCGCGATGTAGGCGGTGCCGGCATCAAAGTGCGACGCGTCGACGCGCGAGAAAAAGTAGTCGTGATTTGCCGGCAGTCCAGCAATGTTCTTGCCGACTTCGGTGAAGGTCACGCCACCATCGCGGCTCACCTGGAGCAGCCCGTCATCCGTGCCGGCCCACACGATGCCCGGAATCACAGGCGATTCGCTCACCGAGACGATCGTGCTGTACGACACCACGCCGTCGTTCTTCGAGAGCTGTTGCTGCGTGCCCGCCGCACCCATCAGCGCAATTTTGCAGCGATCGATCTGCTTGGTGAGGTCGGCGCTGGCCACCCAATGGTCGCCGCGATCGACGGACTTGAACAGACGATTGCCGCCGAGCCAGACGATGCTGCCGCTGTGCGGCGAGAGCAGGAACGGTGTGTTCCAGTTGAAGCGGTAGCTGTCACCCGGCTGCGAGTTAACCACGTTCCCCGCGCCACCGGCGCGACCACCACCACCGCCACCACCGCCACCAACGCGGCCATCCACACAGGCGGCCGGAGCCGCTGCTGCAACCGGAGCCGCCGCCGCGGCGCCCGCAGCTGCTGCACCTGCGCCTCGACCACCACGCCCGGCACCACCAGCACCACGGCCACCCGCCGCTGCGGCACCGGCGACTGCGGCCATCGGCGCCGGACGAATGCTCTTCTGCTGCCCCGTCGACAGATCAAAGCGCGTCGTGTTGCCGTCCTGCGATTCGGCGTACACGATGTGGTGATCGTTCGGATCGGCTTGCGTCCAGAAGCCGTCGCCACCGGCGAGCGGATACCAGTCGGAGTTCATAATGCCGACGCTGCCGCGCTTGCTGCTCGGCCCGCCCCACGCGTTGTTGTCCTGCAAGCCGAACTGCACGTGATACGGATGCCGCATGTCGGCGCTCACCGCATAGGCGAGGCCGGCGGCCATCGTATTCACGAACTGCCAGTTGCGTCCCTGATCGTAGCTGATGTCGAGTCCGCCATCGTTGCCGATCATGACGTGATTCGAGTTCTTGGGATTAATCCAAATCGCGTGCTGGTCCACGTGGCCTGCCGTGCCCGTGCCGCCTGCCGCGTCGAGGACGGTAAAGGTCTTGCCGCCGTCGAGTGACTTGGCCACGGGCAGTCCCGCGACATAGATCGTGTTTTCGTTCTGCGGATCGATGCGCAGCTGACTGAAGTACATCGGTCGCGCGTTGCAGTTGGTCACGAGGTGCCAGCTACGACCTGCGTTGTCGGAGCGGAAGATGCCGCCCTTGGCCGCATCAAGCGCTGGTGGCTTCGTGGTATCGGCTTCTCCGCCTCGGCCACCGAGCCCAGCCGGCGCACCATTGTTGCACCAGTCGAATCCGCCGCGCCCGCCACCACCGCCACCACCCGCGGCGGCACCAGCCGCGCCAGCGGCAACGGCCGCCGGTACGACCGCCGGCGCGTCACCGGTGCTCCCCGCTTCGATCTGCGCATACCAGACGCTCGAGTTCGACTTCGCGATGTCCACGGCAATGCGGCCATACGTGCCAGTCGGCAGCCCCTTGTCCGTGATCTTCGTCCAGGAGCGTCCCGCGTTCTCGCTACGCCAAAGCGCACTGCCGGCCCCGCCACCGTTGAAGCAGCAGCCGCTCCGGCGACGCTGATAGCTGGCGGCGACGAGCACGCTTGAGTTGCTCGGGCTCATCTGAATATCAGTGAAGCCGGTATTTTCGTCGATGTACTGGATCTTATTCCACGTCTTGCCGCCGTCGGTCGACTTGTAGATGCCGCGTTCAGCGTTGGGGCCAAAGAGATGGCCCGGTGAGGCGACGTACACGACCTCAGGATTGCGCGGGTCAATCACAATGCGCGCGATTGTCTGTGTTTCTTTGAGGCCGATGTTCTGCCACGTCTTGCCACCGTCGGTGGTCTTGTAGATGCCGTCACCGAATGACGAGGTCTGCCGGTTGTTTGGTTCACCGGTGCCGACGTAGACAACATTCGGGTCGCGCGGATGCACGGCAATGTCGCCAATCGACGCCACGCTCTGCTCTTCGAACACCGGCGCCCACGTGGTGCCGTTGTTCTCCGACTTGAAGACGCCGCCCACGGCGTAGCCAAGGTAGATGATGTTCGGGTTGCTCTCCGACACGGCGATGTCGTCGATGCGGCCGCCCATGACGGCCGGTCCGATGGAGCGGAACTTGAAGTTCTGCAGCACGGGGTTCGCCGAGCGATTGATCTGCACGGAGTCGCGGGCGGCACCGCGCCCTTGAGCGGATGCGGCGGCGGGGAAGAGGGCGGCGGCCAACAGTAGGGCAGCCGCTGGGAGACGGCGAAGAGCGGGGCTCATCCTGGCGTCCTGGTACGGGTGGAGAGTACGGGTCAATGAGAATCTACGGTGCTGGGAGAGGGGACGTTGACGTCCGGCAGGTGGTGGACACGGGACCCAAAAAAGGTTACATCCGGTGGTAATGGGAGCGCCCCAGCCTGCCATCTGCCGTCTACCGGAGAAATCGCATGCTCGATGCGTTTGTCGCGTGGCTTGATCGGGTCGGACCGCTCGTCTTTTGGACGTGCACGATCGCCCTCATTGCCGTCGACACGACGGCCGCGGCCGCGGTCATGACCACCAAGAGTCGCGCGCTCGTGAATCGCTGGACGGGTGCGGTCCTCGCCGCCAACCTCAGCCTGATCGGCGTGGGGGTGGGGGTGCCGACGGCGCTCTACGTGACGAAGGTAGCGGTGCAAACATTCGCGCCGACGTCAGCGCCACTCGCGACCGAGAAAGGAACCGCGCTTCGCGAGCGGTAGCGGTCAGCGCCGTGGCGCGACGGCGGATCGGAGCGCCTGCAACACGACGACGAATGCGGGATTCTGCGGATCGAGCATCGCGAAATGGCTCGTCGTGTCGGCCGTCGCGACGGTGACGAGATCCCCCGCGGCGGTAGCACGCCGTGCGTAGTTGGTCATCGTGCCCGTCGGCGAGCCGAGCGGCGCCACCCGCGCGTCGAGTCCGCCGCGAAGCATGGTCTGCGGCACGCCGAGCGGGAGCCACGACGAGGGTGACGCATCGCGCCAGCGCTCGACGTTCTCGTCCGGCTTACTCGATAGCAGCTGTTCGAGCACCGGGCCGCCGCAGATCGAGGTGATCGCCACGTTCGCGCCGGCGAGATCGCCGGGCCCGTCGAGCGCGACGACCGCCTTGATCGGAAGCGGGACACCGGCCGCGCGCACCGCACTCGTCGCCGGAAGCTTCGACTGCGCCGCGAGCCAGAGTGCGAGATGCGCGCCCGCCGAGTGACCGGTGGTGACGAGGCGCGTGAGGTCGAGGTGATAGCGCGGCACCAGTTCGCGCACCATCGCGGCGGCGGCCGCCACGTCGAGAAACGTTCCCGGCCAAGCACCGCCAACTTCGTCCGCTCGGCGGTATGAGATATTGAACGTCGCGATGCCCGCCTGCCGCACAGCTTCGGCCATCGGCCGCATGTAGCGCGCGTCGGCGAACTTGGTGACCCAGCAACCGCCGTGAATGATGATCGCAATCGGGTGCGGTCCCGGTCCCGCAGGCACCCGAAGTTCGGCCATCAGCTCGCGCCCGCCGACGCGTAGCGCGACGGTGGTGTCGGCGCGCGGCACCTCGCGCGCCTCGAGCAGGGCGGGGGTGACCGCCTGGGCATGCAGCGAAGCGGACGCGACGAACGCGAAGCCGGCCGAGGCGGCCGCGAGCAGACGGGCGGTTGAGATCATGGCGCAAGATAGGTCGTATCCCACGTACCGGCTACGCGCTGCTGGTGGCGCGCGACGGCTCTGAACGCTCTCGAGGAGTTTCCAACTTCATCGACGATAGCTGGCGCGTTACCGGCTTGTCTGGCAGGTTCATGTATCGTCTGCTCCGCCACGCCCGCGCGTGAATGAGTCCCATTCACCGCCAGTCGATGATCGCCACCGCTCCGGAGTCGCCCATGTTCTCCACGATCGCCCGCCGGATTCCCGCCACGGTGCTCGGCTTACTGCTCGCAGTGTCGGGCACGGTTGGGCTCCACGCGCAGGTCCCGACGCTTCCCGCCGAAACACCGGCCAAGCTCACGCCAACCTTCGCAGGCTTCGACCACGTCCGGCGCGATGTGATGATCCCGATGCGCGACGGCGTAAAGTTGCACACCGTGATTCTCGTGCCGAAGGGCGCCGCGCACACTCCCATTCTGCTCACGCGCACCCCGTACAACGCCACCGCACTCACCACCTATTCACCGAGCGCCCACCTCGGTACGGCCATCGACGGCTACGATAACGCTCTCGACGTGATCATTGGTGGCGGCTACATCCGCGTGGTGCAAGACGTGCGCGGCAAGTACGGCTCCGAAGGCGACTACGTGATGAACCGCCCGTTGCGTGGGCCGCTGAACCCCACGAACGTCGACCACGCCACCGATACCTACGACACCGTCGACTGGCTCGTGAAGAATATTCCGGAGTCCAACGGCAAGGTTGGCATTCTTGGTATTTCGTACGACGGCTTTCTGCCGCTGATGGCGCTCGTGAATCCGCACCCTGCGCTCAAGGTGAGCGTGCCAATGAATCCGATGGTGGATGGGTGGATGGGCGACGACTGGTTCCATAATGGCGCGTTCCGGCAGTACAACCTCGCGTACATGTATGAGCAGGTGGGCACGCGCGATAACTCCGAACGGTGGTGGACCACGAACTACGACGAATACGACGCCTTCATGCGCGCTGGTTCCGCCGGCGACATGGCGCGGCAGCGCGGCATGGAGCAGATCGGGTTCTGGCGCAAAGTACTCGCGCACCCCTCGTACGATGCGTTTTGGCAGGACCAGGCGATGGATAGAATCCTCGCGGCGCAACCGCTCAAGATTCCAGTGATGATTGTGCATAGCCTGTGGGACGCCGAAGACAGCTACGGTGCGATTGCGGTGTACAAGGCGCTCAAGCCCAAAGACACCAGCAACGACAAAGTCTTTCTCGTGATGGGTCCCTGGCATCACGGCGGCGAAATCGCCGACGGCAGTTCGTTGGGCGCCATTCGTTGGGAGAGCAATACGTCGCAAACGTTTCAGCGCGAGGTGTTGCGTCCGTTTCTCGACCATTATCTCAAGGACGATGCGCCGCCGGCCGACGTCGCACCGGTCACCGCGTTTGAGAGTGGGACCAATACGTGGCGCCGTTTGCAATCCTGGCCGTCAGGGTGCGCGAGTGGATGCCCGGTGCGCCCCACGCCACTGTATATGCAGGCTGGGTCGAGGTTGAATTTTGCCCCACCGACGGCAGCGGGATTTGACGAATACATTTCCGATCCCGCCAAGCCGGTGCCGTTCCGTGCGCGCCCCACGCGCTCCTCGGGTTATGACACGGCGAATCGATGGGCCGACTGGCTCGCCGATGATCAGCGTGAAATGTCAGGACGCACGGATGTGCTCACGTTTACGACCGATGTACTGATCGCACCGGTGAAGATCAGCGGCCAAGCGATGGCCAATCTCGTGGCGTCCACCAGCGGTACCGATGCGGATTGGGTCGTGAAACTCATCGATGTGTATCCGGACGAAGTACCCGTGCAGCCCGCGATGGGCGGATTCCAGTTCGCGGTGGCCATGGACATTTTCCGCGGGCGCTATCGCGAAAGTTTTGAGACACCCAAGGCGATTACCGCCAACACGCCGCTCGTGTATCGCTTTGCGCTGCCGACCACGAATCACGTGTTCCTCCCCGGCCATCGCATCATGGTACAGGTGCAGTCGGCGTGGTTCCCGCTCTATGATCGCAATCCGCAGACGTTTGTGCCGAACATCTTCAACGCCAAGCCCGAGGACTATCGCAAGGCCACGCAGCGCATCTATCATGCGCCGGGGCAGGCAAGCTTTGTGGAATTGCCGATCGTCAATCCGCGCTAAGTCACCACTGACGGTGGGAACGGAAAATGGGGTGGTGCCGCGTGAGCGGCACCACCCCATTTGCGTTGCGACGAGTGCGTTTACTTCTTCGTGATCTTCGCATCCTCAACGATGATCGCGTAGACGTAGCCCGCGCCAAAATCTTTATTCGTGCGCACGGTGCCGGTCACGGTGATCGTCTCGCCATTGGATGCCGCGCTGGCGGAGGTCACGGTGATGTCATTGGTCCCAAGCTTGGCATCGCCGCTGCCGTCCTGCAGGTGAATCCAATTCTTTCCCATCACGCCGATGTTGACCTTCACCACAATGCCGCGAATGGTGACGGACTTTCCTGCGAGGCTCGCCTTTTGGGCCCACGTTTCGCTCACCGTCCGAGCGTCTGCGCCGGAGGCCTTCGGAACCGAGCCAGCCGTGACTGCGGCGCTGGTCTGCCCAGCGGTCGCGTGCGGGTTTTCACCAGCGGCACCAGCGGCACCAGCGGGAGCAGGGGCGCCAGCGGGAGCAGGGGCGCCAGCAGCGGCGGGGGCTCCACCAGCCGGAGCGATCGTGCCGAAGTAGACCTCGTCAAAGGTGCGCTTGAGTGACTTGGATTCGAACTTCGACATCAGCATCGGGTTCGAGACCGTCACGGTCGCGCCTTTTTCGATCTTCATTTCGGGAACCGCAGCCCAGGCGTCGCCTTTGGCAGTCTTGATGCGCAGGTAGACGTATGGCGAGGCATTGAGCACCTCGAGGACGGGTCCCGAGAGATCATCACCGCCAGCCGCGGCTGCCGCGACGGGTGCCTGATCGAGCGGCACCTTAGCCGGCTCTGGTGTTTTAGAAACGCAGCCGATAACGACTGAGGAGAGGAGCAGAAGGGGGAGCGCGCGCCGCATCACAGAAACTCCGAAATGGACGAAAAGGGACCAGCGGGGAACTGTGTTAATGCTAATGGAGGCAGGGCTCGAATGGTGGGTTTACGGGCCTAGGCAGACCGGACGGTGGGACCGGTCAGTCTCCAGGGCGGGGCGGCGGCGGAACCGTCACCGTCACTCGCAAAATTCGGTCGAGCTTCGGGTACTCGCGGTCCATAAAGGCGTTGCCGCCCCTCTCAAGCGGCCCCTGTTTGCCCTGCCGGACGCCGCTCCCCGAGTTCTCGCCGTATCCGCCGTACAGACTGTCCAGCACGGCGAGCCCTTCGACGACCGTGCCCAGCACCGTGAATGGTTCGGCGTCGTTGCGGACGTTGTCGGCCAGATTCACAAAGAGCTGCGTATTGCGGGTGTTATCATGGCCGGGCCCCTCGTACGAAAAAGCAAAGGTGCCGCGGCGATTATTGGAGCGGGGTGCGTCATCATGCAGATAGCGTCCCTTCCAGGCGGCGTTGACGGCTGAGTCGCCGTGCAATCCCCACTGCGCGATGTAGCCGGTGCGCATGCGGTGCACCCGCGTGTCGTCGTAATACCCGAGCCGTGCGAGGTTGTAGAACCGGTCCGCACCGATCGGGCCCCAACTGCGCACCAGTTCAAGGACGAAAACGCCCTTAGTGGTTTCAAAACGCAGCCGCGACACGGGTGGTGCGGCTGCACGCCACGCGGCATTCGCGGGATCGAGTAACAGCGCGCGGCGCGTGGCGGTGGTGCCGACATCGGCCGCCACCGTGCCGACCGATGGGGCGATCGACACACACGCGTCCAACACGAGGAGCGTGGCGCCAATCAGCAACGGCAGAATAGAAGTGCGGCGAGACATGACGGTGGGGCAAGGAGTGGTCCGAATGGATACGCGCGGCGGACTTTCCGCACACGAAAGCATCGTCGTGCGTCGCGCACTACCGAGGGAGATCAATCGTCACCGGGCGCCACGTTTTGGGATCATTGTTAATCCCGCGTCGCACGCTGACCACCTCGAGCCGCGACGGACGGATGCGAATCAGCGCGTAATCGTCCCCGCGATTCTGGTTTTTGTACAGTGTCGCCCATTCGGTTTTCCAGTGCATCGCCTTCTGCGCCGCCGTCGTATCGAGCACTGCTGTGCCATACACGGTGACGTATTCGAACGCGGCGGCATTGAAGTACAGCAAGGTGACGCGCGCGTCCCGTTGAATGTCCTGCACTTTGCGCGTCAGCGGATTGGTGGCAATCCAGATAGTAAACGCTGAATCCGGCACAAAGGGGTCGACGATGCGCGCTTGCGGCTGGCCGTCGGGGCCGATGGTGACGAGTGAGGTGTAGTGCGCCTGTTCGAGAATTTCGCGAGCCGCAGCGATGATCTGCGGTCGCGATGGTGCCACGGGTGTGCTTTGCGCGATCAGCGGATGTTGATTGCCGATCACAACCAAGAGTGCGAGGAAATGCCTGAGCACTTTCATGATGACCCCGACCTGTTCGAATGAGATGACCCGAGTCCTCGTCTGGAAAGTACGATCTTCTTGTCGCGACGGTTAGGCGGCGCGGCCAACAAAAAAGCCCTCGGCAACTGCCGAGGGCTTTTTTGAACTGTGGTACCAGTGGTACCAGTGGTACCCAGCGACCTACCGAGCGAACTACCGGTTGGCCGTGTTGTCGAGGCGGGCTCTGTTCGTGAGCGTCGTCGACTGCACCGTGATGTCACCAAGCGCGGAGACCGTGTAGACCTTGCCGGCGACAAACGACACACCGATTCGGGCCGGGAACGCCGTCGTCTGATCCGCAAAGCGCGCGGTCAAGTCATAGACGCCGGACGGAATGGCCACGAACGCGCCAGCAGCCTTGTACGCCGTGGCGGCACCCACGGCACTTTCCGTGGTGGTCGTCTGATTCTTGGCGTACAGGACCATCGGATTGGCGTTCGACACGGCATTCACGAACCGCACATACGACTGCGTCCAGTCAATGGTCGCCGGGTAGTTGTCCGCGACAACAAACCCCTCGACGCTCTTCGCCGTGGCGTCGTAGAACCCGCTCATGTAGAACGAGTACGCGCTGCCTGCAGTGAGCGACGACGTGACCTTGGAGATCGCAAGATCCTTGTCGGTCGCGGCGGCGATATTGCCGGAAAACGTGTACGATCCCGGCGCGATCGCCGTGTAGTAGCCGGTGGACGAGACGCCACCGGCACCGTACACGACGCCGGTGGTGGATTCGACGCCCGATGTCGAGCTGATAGCCGTCATCTTCGTCGTGTTGGCATAAAAGTTCACGCCGGGCGCGTTCACGCCGAAGTTGAAGAAGCGAATCTTCGACTGGGCGGGCGGCGACGTGATGTCCTGAAACTGCTTGGTACCGCAGGCCGTCAACACCGCGGCACAGAGCAGCACTGCGAGGGAAGTATGCTTGTTCATGGCCGGGTTACGGTTGAGTGATCCAAATCGGCTTCGTGTGGTAGTCCAGCGCGAGTCCGCCAATGGCGGACAGCGAGGGGACGTTCCACACGTATTCGGAGTTGTATCGCGGACGGATGCGCTGCACGACCTTGCCACCGTTGTCAGGATGCAGATTCGTCGGCGGGGTGAAGCCTGGGAACACCTGCTTCCCGCTGGCTGGATCGATGTCGGTCCAGTGGTAGCGGCGCATATCCATAAAGATTTCGTTGTGTCCCCAACCCCACTGCGCGATGTACTTCTGGCTCATGATGTGCGTGAGCGTCAAGCCCGCAGCGGTTGCCGGCACAATGTTCGGGTCGGCGAGGAACGCAGCCTTTTCCGCCGCGGTGATCTGCGTCGGCGTCTGGCCGTTGTCGCTGTTGCGGGCGTTCACAAAGTCGAGGTGCGCCGAGATGGCGTTCTTGTAGGCGGTGAGCGCGGTGGCCTTGTCGCCACCACGGTACGCCGCCTCGGCCTTGATGAACTGCATCTGTGCATACGTCATCAGCGGCACCTTCGTCTTGTCGTCGAAGATGTAGCGACTGGGCGTGCCCGAGACACCGGTCGAGCCGGTGTAGCCGAAGAAATTCATCGGCTGCTGCGCCGTGGTCATAGCGCCAAACCCGATCACGTTCACGTCCACGCCGCGGTACTGACCGTCAGGCGACGGCGACAGCATGCGGCTCATACGCGGATCCACCGTGCCGCCAAACTGGGTGCCGTTCATCAAGCCGAGCACGAACAGCGTCTGACGGTAGCTGTTGAAATTGCCGCGCGAGACGCCGAGGAAATTTCGGTCCGCGAAGGCCGGATCGACGTTGGTATAGAACATCAACGGCTCGTCGGCGTTGCTGGCAAATGACTTGTCGACGTAGGCAATGATGTCGGCCGGCTTGTAGGACGACTTGTTCGAGTAGTGGTTGAGGTTGAGCGCCATCATGGCGTTCGCGAGCTTCAGCCACTTCGTGCGGTCGCCGTTGTAGATCTTGTCGGTACGCGCGAGATACGTCGCGTCCACGGCGCCGTCGGTCTTCGAGAGGTTGGTGATGGCTAGCCCGAGGAGCCGCTGAACTTCCGTGTACGCATACTCTTGCGTGTCGTAGTCGAACGAGAAGCGCGACGGATCGATCGCCTGCTTCACGATGATCTCGCCGTGCATGTCGGTGAGCACCTGCCAGCCCCACGCCTTCATGATCTGGCCGACGCCGAGCAAGTCCCAGCGCTGTTCTGCTTCGGCCTTCGACATCATGTCCACGAGGTTCTGCCCGAGCGACCAGTACACGTCACGCCACTGTTCGGCGCCGTTGTCGCTGCCCGGGTCATAGCCCATGCGGTCCCAGGTGCTCAGGGCCGTCTGGCCGTTTGCGAGCATCCACTCCTGCGTCAGGCGGCCGATGAAGCGGCCGTCATACTGCGGCGCCGTAAACATCCAGTGGATCATCGCGGGCAGATACAGATTTGCGGTGACCGTCTGGGGCGCATTGGGATTCGTGTTCACATCGAGGAACTGGCGGCAGCTCGGGGTGAAGGCCAGCATCCCCGCGAGCAGCGCAACGCGCACGACCTTCATGGGCGCTTTGGATTTCATGATCTGTTTCATGGTTAGAAGCCCACCTTGAGGCCAAAGCTCACACCGCGCGGGATCGGGAAGTTTCCGAAGTCGATGCCCGTGCCACCCGATCCACCGACGGCGGCGGTATTGCCGTTCACGATCGGGTCGAGTCCGGTGTAGTTGGTGAGAAGGAACAGGTCCGTCCCCGTGATGAAGACGCTGGCGTTCCGCGTGTGCATCCAGTTATCCGGGATGTTGTAGCGCAACGTGATGTCGCGGAGGCGCAGCCAGTTGATGTTCTTCTCGATGAAGAGCTCTTCGCTCATGTTCGTGTAGTAGCCCGTCTGCACCGCCGGAACCACAACGATGTTGTTGATCGTCGGGGTGGCCGTGTTTTCCTTGCCGTCGCGGACAACACCCGGGATGACGCGGGGCTTCTCACGGTCGGTCGTGCTCGTGGCGAGACCACGAACCGTGAGATAATGCTCCGTGGCGTTGAAGATGTCACCGCCCTTCCGGATGTCGAGCAGGAAGTCGAGCGTGAAGCGCTTGTACTTGAAGGTGTTCGAGAGACCGATCGTGTAATCGGGTTGGCGATCATAGCCGCCCGCGATGAACACGCTCGACCGCAGCGGGAGTCCCGAGGTCGGGTCAATGAGCAGTTCGCCCTTGTGCCCGTTGGTGCTCGAGGTGTCGCGGAGGTAGAAGAAGCCCGTGAGCGACATCGTCGAGAGCCCAGGCATCGTGCCGTTGCGCACATTGCCGTAGAGCCAGGTGTCCGACACATACGATTCGGGAAGCGCGTGCGGAAGCGAGACGACCTTGCCGCGAGCCATCGTGAAGTTGGCCTGCACATCCCACGTGAAGTCGCGCTTGATGATCGGCGTACCGCGTAGCGTGATCTCGATGCCGTGGTTCTCGGTGGAGGCGCCGTTCAGGTTGAACAGAATGAACCCGGTGCCGTACGAGCCGCGGATGTCGTTCACGATCTGGTCCTGCGTCTGCTTCTTGTAGTACGTCACATCGAGACCAAGGCGGTCGTCGAAGAAGCTGAGTTCCGTTCCGAACTCGTATGACTTCGCGAACTCCGGCTTGAGATCGATGTTCGGGCCGTAGAACGTGGAGCCGTAGCCGCCACCCGATGTCGTCTTGTACTCGAGCGACGGCGCGAACGCGTACGGACGGGCATCGCGGCCCACCTCGGCGAAGCCCGCACGCACCTTGCCGGTCACGTACTTGGCAACGGACGGGAAGGCGTCGGAGAAGATGAAGCTGGACGACACCGACGGATAGAAGAACGAGTTGTGCGCCAGCGGAATCGTCGACGTCCAGTCATTACGGCCCGTGACGTTCAGGTACAGGTACTTCCGGAAATCGAGCGACGCGCTGCCGAATGCGCTCACGAGGCGGCGCTGGCTGATCGTCGTACGGCTCGAGCGCGAGCTCGTGTTGTTGATCGACACGAAGTTCGGGTCCAAGAAGTTCAACCCTTCGATGCCGTCGATTTCGGACTTGGCATCCTGCATGGACTGGCCAACAAAACCGCTAATCGAAAGATCTTTCGTCAATGCGCGCGGATGGACGTTGAACAACGTCTGAATGTTGATGTTGCGCGTGACGTCGGTATTCAGGTCGAGCACACCGTTGTACGTAAAGCCGAGCACACTTTCCGGGTTGCGGATAATGGTGCTCGCGTTGGTGTAGCCGTCATACCCGATGTTGGTCTTCAAGTCCGCCCACGAGAGCGGCGTTAGCACGAAGCCCAAGTTGAGCAACATGCGGTTGTTGATCGAGTTATTGTTGTTCTTGTTGACGTTGAAGTACGGGTTGTCGATTTCACCCGTCTGCGTGAGGGCCGTGATGCGGCGGCGGCCACCAGCTGGGGTGAGGTAGCTCGATGCCTGGTCCGTCGCGGGCCAGAGGAGCAGCCCTAGGAGCGGGCCAGCGTCACCTTTGTACGGCTGGTTGTTATTCACGTTCGCAAACGCAAATGACAAGTCTGTCTTGAGCCAGCGGTTGACCTGCGCCGCCGACGCGCCCGTGATATTGAAACGCGTATAGTCCGCGTTCGGGATCACACCGAGCTGCTTGTCAATCGACACGCCAACACGATAGTTGACCTTATCGTCCGGCGCCGCGCCACTGAACGCCAAGTTGTGGCGCTGGCTGACCGCCGTACGGAAGAAGCCATCGATGTTGTCATAGAACGTCGTGTTCGCAGCGTACGGCGCGCCAAAGTACTGGAACGAGCCGAGCGTGCTGCCGTTGATCGACGTCGGGCCGTACTGATGTTGCACGGCCGGCCGAGCGTTCGTGCTTTCGACGCGGAAGTTGTTGCTGTACTCAAACCCGCCGGTGCCTGCCTTGCCGCGCTTCGTCGTGATGACAATGGCGCCGTTGGCCGCGTCGATGCCGTAAAGAGCCGAGGCTTCCGGTCCCTTCAGGATGACCATCGTTTCGATGTCTTCGGGATTGATGTCGCCCGCGCGGTTCGTGAAGTCGATGCCGCGGTTGTTGAAGGCGGTCAGCGAACCCGGCGCGTCGGACGCGAGGGAGTTCGTGTTCGTCGTCTTGTTGTCGAGCGGGAGGCCGTCAACAATCATCAGCGGCTGGTTGCTGCTGCTGATGGAGCTGATGCCACGGATGGTGATGGACGACGACGCGCCCGGAACGCCGGAGCTGCTCGTGACGTCCACGCCGGCCACGCGGCCCTGAATGGCGTTGATGAAGTTTTCGCGCTGAGTCTGCGCAATCGCCGCCCCTTCGACCTGCTGCTGCGAGGTGCCGAGCGACCGTTGCTGTGCCGTCTGGCCCAGCGCGGTGACGACCATCGCGTCGAGCTTCGCGGTCGCGCGCATCAACTGCACGTTGATCACGCTCTCGGCGCCGATCGTGCGCTCCACCATCTGCATACCGATCAGGCGGAACTGCAACAGCTGACCGACCGTTGCACGCACCGAGTAGCCACCGTCGGTGTTACTCACCGCACCAGTGGTGGTGCCTTTGATGACCACTTGGACACCACCGAGCGGGAATCCCTGCTCGTTGGTGATTTTGCCGGTAATGGCTTTTTGCTGCGCGAACGCTTGCGCAGCAAAAAGGAATGTTCCCATTAGCAGCAGGAGAACTCGTTTCTTCATAAAGGGGGTACCGGGTTGGTGTACCGTGAGTCCTGTAACAACACAAACACAACGCTATTTCACAACCTTATATATAGAAGCATTCCTGCGGCAGTCCAGTTCGAATGTTCGCTCGCGATTTCTTTGGGTGTGATGGGTGCTGAGGGTGTGGTCGACTGGTATACCAAGCAATGCAGAAATGATGACATTGGTCACTGACCAGTGTCATCGTAAATCATTACATGGCAACATCTTACCATAGCTTCCGCCGGAGAAGAATAAGGCGACCCCCTTGTCAGGAGCCGCCTTCTTCCAACTTCAGTTAAAACGTCAAATGCAGCGTCCCTTTATTGGGACAGGCCACTTTTTCTGCTTCGCCGCCTATGTTCGCCGTCGAGTCGGACCCTCAACCCCGCGCGAGCAATACTAGAGCGCGCCACTTCAATCCGTATTACGGCAGCGTTCCCGTCCCCACGATCGCCGGCGGAAGCTCAGGCGCGGTGGTAATGAGGTAGTCGCGCGGGGGCGTGGCGCCGATCAAGTGCTCCACGAAGTAATCCCAGCGCCGCCGGCGGAAATACATGTTGTACACCATGCCGTGCGATCCATTGGGCACCACCATCATATCAAAAGATTTATTGGCCTTGGTCAGCGCGTTCATCACCTGCAGGGTGAGCGCGGGCGCCACGTTGTCGTCCATGTCGCCATACACGAGCATCAACTTGCCCTTGAGGTTCTTGGCAATCGACGGATTGGCCTGCGCCGCATAGTTGTCGCCCTGCGGCATCCCCTGGTAGGTCTCGCCCCAGAGCGAGAGGTAGCCGCGCTGGTCATGATTGCCGGCGGACGAAACCGCCACCTTGTACAGGTCGGGATACAGAAACATCGCGCGCGCGGAGGCGAAGCCGCCGCCGGAATGGCCATAGATCCCAACGCGATCGAGGTCTACATACGCTCGGCTTTTTGCAATCTCACGTAGCGCCGCAACGTGATCCTCAAGTCCACCGCCGTTTTCGAGGTGGCCGTACGAATAATTATGGAAGGCTTTCGAGCGGAACGGCGTCCCGCGGCCATCCACCCGAAAGCCGATCATGCCGAGTTCGACCAACGCGTTGATATCCCCACCGGCAACGAAGGCCTTGGGGACTTCGATTGTTTGCGGCCCGGGGTAAATCTCTTCAATCACCGGGTATCGTTTGGTCGAATCAAAATCGGCGGGCTTGTAGAGGAGGCCGAACAGATCGGTCACCCCGTCCGCGGCTTTTGTTGAAAACCGTTCGGGCCAGCGCCAGCCGGTGGCCAGGAGGCGCGACACATCCGCGCGCTCGAGTGGCAACACGCTCTTGCCGTCGAGCGATCGCACCACCGTGACCGGTGCGACATCCGCGCGACTGTACCGATCAATCACCCAGTCGCCTTTGGCCCCGAGCGTGATTTCGTGGTGGGCATCTTCCGGCGACAGGAGCGTGAGCCCGCGCCCATCAAAACCGACGACGTACAAATGGGTGAGGTACGGATCTCGGCCGGCTTCGCGCCCGGTGCCGAGGAACCAGATGCGTCGCGTCGCGTCATCCACCCGAACAATACGCCGCACGACCCACGGCCCCGACGTGATTTGCGATTTGACGCGGCCGGTCGCGGCGTCGAGCAAGTACAGATGCTGCCAGCCATCTCGCTCCGAAGGCCAGATGATCTCGCGGCCATCGTGTGTCACGTGTATTTCAGGACGTGTGCCAAGTTCGAGCGTTGCTTCCACAAGCGTGGGGCCGCGCTCTTCGGCCACCGTGCGCGTGGTGCCAGAAGCCACGTCTATCGCCTTGAGCCACCAGGCTTTGCCGCCGCGTTCATGCTCGATGTAGTACAGCTGCGTACCGGCCGAATCGCTCCACCACGCTTCCTGAAACGTGAGCGACGAACCATACGGTGTCGGCATTGGGTGCGCATCGGTGCTGATGCGCTGTCCTGACGCGGCGTCGAAGAGCTGCCAGGTGCCCTGCGCGACGGAGTCACCAGGGAAGGGAAAGGCGAACGTCCAGAGTTTTGCCCGGACGCCGCTGTCGGGCGACGACTGCAGCAGGTACGACAGTGGCACTCGGCGCTGATCAATGCGCTGCGCGACGATGCGCTTGGAATCGGATGACCAACTGGCGACCGGTACCACAGGCATGCCAGCCCGTTGCATGGTGATAAAAGTGGTGTTGGCTTCGGGATCGCGCGCATAGCCATAGCGTGCGGTGCCGTCGGTGGTGAGCGCTTTGCTTTCGTCAGTCGCGGTATTGCGGAGCCAGAGATTATGCTCTTTCAACGACAGCGCCCAACGGCCGTCCGGCGAACGCAGTTCAGATGGATCAATCTTGGGGGGCGTGACACTCGCGCACTCGTACGCCGCGCTGATGTTGCAGCGCCAACTCTTTCCTCGCAGCATCACCTGCACGCGCGTCAGTGCGCCCTCTTCCTGCCACTCCAATGTTTGAAAAGGCAATGAGTCGGCCACCAGCGTCGTGTCGGCCGCGCGACCGAGTGCGACTGATAGCTGTGCGTGATCAAAGGCCACACGGCGAATCTTCCGTGCGGGATCCACATACATAAACGCGGCGCCACGTGACGTGGTGACGCGATACCAAAAGCGATCGCTTCCCGCGATCCAGTTAGGCGCGATGCGATCACCGAGGACCATCGCATCGGCATTCTTGGAGAATCGCTGCTCCGCCTTGGCGTACGTTGCGGTGGTAACCGTTGGTCGCTGCGCCAGTGCGACGGACGCGACGGACGCGACGAGCGGAATCAGGAGGAGCGCCTTCATGGGTTCACCCGTTGTTCTTGGTCAGTTCTTTGCCGAGCGGAAGCGAGCGAATACGTTTGCCGGTCGCCGCGAAAATCGCATTGGCGAGCGCTGGTGCGACTGGCGGCACCCCCGGCTCACCGACACCGCCCGGCGCACCGCCACTCGGCGCCAGATGCACATGCGTTTCGCGCGGCGCGGCGCTCATGCGCAGCACCCGGTAATCGTTGAAGTTCGACTGCGCCACGCGCCCATTCTTGTACGAGAGTTCACTCGTGATGGCGTTGCTCAGCCCCATGACCACGGCGCCCTCGGCCTGCGAGCGAATGCGCTCGGGGTGCACCATGAAGCCGCAATCCATGGCGATGTCCACGCGTGGGATCACGATCTCACCCTTGGCGCTGACTTTCGCATGCACCACCACGGCCACGTACGAGAGGAAGCTGCGGTGCACGGCGAGGCCGAGCCCTTCGCCCTTGGGCAGTTGCTTGCCCCAGCCGGCCTTGGCGGTGGCTAGTTCGAGCACTTTGCGATACCGCGCAATGTCGAGCGGGTGCTCTTCCCAGGTGCCGCCGTAGTTGTCCACCGGATTCACGGCACCCACCTGCTTCATATCCACAATTCGGTCGGGGCCGAGTAGTTCGAGCAGAAAGTCACGCGGATCGCGCCCGGCGGCGTGGGCGAGTTCGTCGAGGAAGGACGAAATCGCAAAAGCGTGCGGAATGTTATTGACCGAGCGAAACCAGCCAATGCGCACATGCGGAATGGCTTTGCACGACTCGGCCTGATAGTTGGGGATCGCGTACGGAGAATCGAGGAGTCCGGCGGTGGCCTCGCCGTCACTCAGGTCGGTGACGCCAGGGGCGAAGGTGCTGTTGATCGACGGCGAGGCCACGCGGTGCAGCAATGCCGTGACCTTGCCCGACGCGTCGAGCGCCCCTTCAAAATGTTGGAACGCCACCGTATGCGGATAGCCGTTCTGGATGTCGTCTTCGCGCGTCCAGATGACTTTCACCGGCGCGTGCATTTCTTTGGAGAGCAGTGCCGCTTCCACCGCGTAATCGGGTTTGGATTTTCGTCCGAAGCCGCCGCCGAGCATGGTGACGTGACAGATGACTTTTTCTTTTGGAAGTTTGAGTGCGGTTGCCACCGAGTCGCGCACTTCTTGCGGATTCTGAGTGCAGACCCAGCATTCACATCCAGTAGCCGTGACCATCGCCACGGCGGCCGGCGGCTCCATGGGCGCTTGCGCCAGATGCGGCGCGTAATACTCGGCGGTCACCTTGCGTGTGGAGTTCGCGAGTGCGGCCGCTGCATCTCCTTGTCGACGAATGACGCGTCCGGGCGCGCGTGCGGATTTTTGCAGTTCGGCGCGGTACTTGTCGGAATCGTAGCCGTCGTTGGGGCTCGCCGTCCATGTGACTTTGAGCGCGCGCCGTCCCTGCAGCGCGGCCCATGTGCTCGTGGCCACAACGGCCACGCCGCCTAGCGGCTGAAAGCCGGACGGCACGGGCGTGGTGGCCAGCGTGATCACACGCTCCACCCCTTTCACCTTCAGTGCGGCCGATGCGTCGAGCGTGGCAACCTTGGAGCCGTACACCGGCGGACGCAACACGACGGCGATTTTCATTCCCTTCATCTTCGCGTCCTGCCCGAAGATGGCCTTGCCAGTGAGAATGTCGTGTAGGTCGAGCCCGGCGACTTCTTTGCCGATGAAACGGAACTGCGATTCGTCCTTGAGCTTGGGCTTGGTGGGCACCGGGAGTGTCCGTGCGCGCGCCACGAGTTTGCCAAAGGGGAGCGAGCGTTTGCTGCCGTCGTGTACCACCGCACCATTGCGTGCGGTGACCTCGGCCAACGGCACGCCCCACTCTGTAGCGGCTGCCTGTTCGAGCATCGCGCGCGCGGCAGCGCCGGCAAGCCGGAAGCGGTCGTACGAGCCCGCGCGAATGCTGGTGGAGCCGTCGGTGTTCTGATCGCCGTACTTTTTGTCGCCGATCGCCTGTTCAATGCGAATGGTGGTCCAGTCTGCTTCGAGTTCGTCAGCCATCACCATGCAGAGTGCGGTGCGCACCCCTTGGCCCATTTCAGAACGGTGGCAGACCACGGTGACGAGGCCATCCTCGCCGATGCTGAGATGTACCGACGGTTGCAGCGGATCAAGTGTGAAGAATGCAGTCATCGCCTCGAGGTGACGCACGCCGTTCACGCCCACGGCAAGCACAAGGCCGCCGGTCGCCAAGCGCTGGAGAAAAGCGCGGCGTTCCATACTGGTTGGCGTTGTCATGGCTAGCGCCCTCCCTTGGAGGCGGCGATGATCGCGGACTTGATACGATCATAGGTGCCGCAGCGGCAGATGACGAGCGACATGGCGCGGTCGATATCTGCGTCGGTGGGATGGGCTGTTTTGGCAAGTAACGCGGACGCGGCCATCATCTGACCGGATTGGCAGTAGCCGCATTGCGGCACGTTGGCCTCGGCCCACGCCGTCTGCACGGGGTGATCACCCTTAGCGCTGAGGCCTTCGATGGTCGTCACTTTTTTGTCGGCGAGGGCGCTCATCGGTGTCACGCACGACTGAATGGCTTCGCCGTCTACGTGCACCGTGCAGGAGCCGCACGCGGCAATCCCGCATCCGAACTTGGTGCCCGTGAGTGTCAGCTCATCACGCAGATACCAGAGGAGTGGCTGGGTGGGATCGCCATCGTACGTGCGAGCGGTGCCGTTGACGGTGAGACGCATGAGCGGTTCCGTGTGATGGGTGGGGCGGGAATGTCGATCAGTTTTTCTGCTACGCGGTGGCGTCCTGCTGCGCGCGCCGAGCTAACTCAACCTTGTCTACCTTGCCGATGGGCAAGAGCGGGAGTTCGCTGCAGAGCACGAATCGCTTTGGAATCTTATAGTTGGCGAGATGTTCGCGGCAGTGCTTCTCGAGTGCATCCGCGGTGAGCGCGCCTCGTCCAACCACGAAGGCGACGCCTACCTCCTGCCAGAGTGGGTCTGGGCAGCCGACCACGGCCGCCATCACGACGTCGGGGTGCGACTGGATGCAGTCCTCGACTTCGCGCGGATAGACGTTGTAGCCGCCGGACTTGTACATCTCCTTGATGCGGCCGACAATGCGATAACGACCGTCGGGACGCTGCACGGCGAGGTCGCCGGTGCGAAACCAGCCATCGGCGGTGAAGGCGGCCGCCGTTGCGTCGGGGCGCCGCCAGTAGCCGAGTGTGTTGTAGATGGAGTGTGTCTGCACTTCGCCGGGCGCGCCGTCCGCTACGGCTTTGCCATGTTCGTCGGCGAGTCGCAGTTGCACGCCTTCGAATGCGCTGCCTACGGAGTTGGCGAGCACATCTTCGTCTTCTGTGGGATAGACAATGGTGATGGCGCTCGTGGTTTCGGTCATGCCGTAGTTCGTGGCCATCAATGGCACGATCGTACGCAGGCGACGAATCACCTCCACGGGCATTGCCGCCCCTTCCCAAATAATGAGGCGCACCGCCGAGAGATCGTAGCTCGCAAAATCCGGGAGCTCGAGCTGCATTTGAAAGACCGTGGGCACGGAGGCCCACGCCGAGACGCGTTCGCGCACCATCAGGGCGAGCGCAGCGTCAGGAGTGAACTGCTCCATAAAGATGAGGCAGCCACCGGCGGCGAGGGTGGGCACAGACATATCAACGACGCACCCGACGTGATTGATCGGGAAGTAGTTCAGGAATCGTTGGTCGTTGATGGGCCAGGCGCGGTTCTGCCCATTGGAGAACTGCACAATGGAATCGTGGGCGAGCAGTGCTCCCTTGGGGCGTCCGGTGCTTCCCGAGGTATACACGAGCAGGCAGGCGTCGCGTCCGCCGCAGTCCGCACGCGCGGTGGCGAGGCGGTCGTCAGGCACTGTGCTGCCACGTGCGAGAAATGCCGCGATGGATTCTGTGCCAGCGGCTCCCGTGTCATCCAGCGCTACCACCTGTCGAACGGACGGCGCCGCTGCGCGCATCGCGGCAATCTCGGCGTCGTACTGCCGGTCGCCGAACGAGGTGCGCGCAAAGAGCACGCTTGGCTCGGCGTCAGCCACAACGTACGTGAGCTCGTCGGTGCGATACCGTGGGTTGAGCCCCATCCAGATCGCGCCAATGGATGCGCTCGCCAGAAAGGTGATGAGGTAATCGGGGTGCGGCGGAGCGAGTGTGGCGACGCGATCGCCCTTCTTTACGCCGACAGCAAGCAGGGCGCGCGCGACGGCGTCGACGCGCGCGGCGAGCGCTGCGTAGGTCAGTCGATCTGCCTCGTGCACCGATGCTTCCGCCTGCGGTGTTCGCTCGGCGTACCAGGTGACAAAGTCGCTGACGCGGTGCGCTACCGGTGTTGGGCGCAACACCATATCAGACATGATGCGCGTGCTCCGTGTGCTTCGCCCCGCGGCGTCGCAGCAGCATGACCATGGCCGGCGCCAAAAAGACGGCTGGCACCAGCGCCATCAATAATTGGAGCCCGTGGCGCGCCGCTTCGGTCTGCTGCGCCGCACCTGAAACGTAGCCTGTGAGTGCGAGTCCGCCGCCCGCGACGGCGGGGCCAATGGCGAGCGCGAGTTTCTCGCCCGCTGTCCAGACGCCGGTGTAGAGCCCTTCCTGTCGATCGCCGGCTGCCGCTTCAGCATGCGCAATGTGCGCGAGGAGAGTAAACGGCAACAATTGAATGCCGCCGAACGGAGCACCGAGCACAAACATCGCTGCCACCACGGCGCCGAACGAAAGTCCGCTCGGCATTACAGCGAATACAGCCGCCACGACCGCGTACGCGGCAAAGGCTCCGGTAAGCGCGTGCCATCCGCCCCAGCGCTTCATGGCTTTGGTCCAGAGCGGGATGGAGAGAATGGTGCCAATGAGCAGGGCAAACAGTGCGGTGCCGGTATCGGCTTCGCGCCGTGCGAGCACATGGGTCACGTAGTAGGGCACCATCGCGGTGAAAACGGCCGTGCCACTCATCGCGAGCAAGTAGGCAATCCAGAGCCGTACGTAGTCAGCGTTGGCTGCCACGCGACGGAGTCCGGCGCGCAGGTCTGCGGCAGGGCGCGAATGACCACGGTCGTTGGTGTGATACCGACGTACGGTGAAGTACGTGATAAGCATTGCTGTGGCGCAGAAGGCCGCGATGATCAACGCCATCACGCTGTAGCCACCGCGTCCACCGCCGGCGGCGGAGACGAGCATCGGCGCCACGCCGGCGCCGACCAGCACGCCCACCATAGCCGTGGTCATGCGCCACGCCATCAACTGTTCGCGTTCGGCCGCGATGTCCGTGATCTCAGCCGGCACGGCCACATATGGCACGGCGAACACCGAGTACGATGACGCCATGACGAAATAGACGAGCATGACGTATCCGCCCGCGGCCATCGTCGAGGTGCCCGGCGCATTGAAGAGCAGGGCGAAGGTGAGCGAGATGCCAACTGTACCTGCCAGAATGAAGGGCGCGCGCCGGCCGCGGGGCGACCGACTGCGATCACTCCAGGCGCCGACGAGCGGATCCCACACAATGGCCCACGCCTTGGGGATGAACACAATCGTGGCGGCGAAGGCCGGCGGGATGTGCAACACCTCCGTGCAGTAGAAGAGCAGCAGTACGGTGGGGACCGTGGAGTACACACCGGAGCCCAGCGAGCCGAGCGCGAAGCCGAGTATGGCGGGCTTGGGAAGTGGCTTTGCCATGGGTGGCTTACGCCGTTGCGGCGGGTACGGCAACGCTGAGCCATTCGGCGACGAGGGCGGGGCGGTCGTTCCCTTCGATTTCGACGGTCGCGGCAAACTTGACGATGTTGCGATTCCCGGCGTCGGCCCGCAGTTCGACCACCCGGAAATGGCCGCGAATGCGTGTGCCTACCAGCACGGGCGTAATGAAGCGTACGCGGTCGAAACCGTAGTTCAGATAGTAGCCTTGCGTGGGATCGTAGTGGCTCGAGTCGGTGCCCATCGCGTTGTGCATCATGTGCGTGAGCAGCGACAGCGTGAGGAAGCCGAAGGCGATGGTGTTGCCGAACGGCCCTTTGGCGGCCCACGCAGGGTCGACGTGCATGGGATCGCGGTCCTGGGTGACATCACCGAAGCTGCTAATCATGGCTTGCGTGACGGTCACCCAAGCGGAGGTGCCGAGGTCGCGGCCCGCTTCGAAGGACTGAATGGAGCGCGGGGCGGGCGTTTCGGGCGGCATAAGCAGTGGCCTCAGCGGGGCGGTAGGTCGTGACGGCGGAATCCGCGGGAGCGGCGTCTCTGAGAAAACTGACACCAATGTCAGTTTTCCGCAAACGAGGGGTGGCAGAGTGACGGGCGGCGGCGTTATCGTGCGTGTTATGACGCTTTCGTACGCGACGATCCTTCGTCGCCAGCAGCGGGCGGCGGGCGCCGATAAGCGCAAAGGTGAACGGACGCGCGACCGCCTGACGTTGGCGGCTGTGCAGGCGCTTGAGGCGCGCGGGTATCTGCGCCTGCGCGTGCGTGACATTTGTGAACGGGCGCAGACCTCACCGGCCACGTTTTATCAGTATTTCCGCAACACCGAGCACATTACCATCGAAGTGCTCACGGGGTTTCTGCAGTCCACTTTTCATACGGGCCGCACCGCCGCGCCGCCCCGTCCGCTCTTTGAGGCGCTCTACGCGGCCAATCTTGCGTGGGTCTCCTCGGCGCGCGCCAATGCGGGGCTCATGCGTTGCCTGCTGCAGCTTGGCGATCAGGTGCCGGAGTTCATGGCGCTCCACGAACGGCTGAGCCATGAATGGTTCTTGCATGTGACGCAGAATCTGCGTCGGCGGTTTCCGGCGTCGGGCACCGACGAAGCGACGCTCCTGCTCGCGGTGCACGCGCTCGGAGCGATGATGGATGAGATGGTGCGCAAGTTGTTTGTGGCGCGCGTGAAGCAGTTACGTCCCCTGATTGCCGCGACCGCGCCGACGGACGAAGCGATCGCCGAGTTTTTGTCCACGCTGTGGTACCGCGCGCTCTTGGGGACGAACCCGCCGCGTGTGCGTCATCGTGCGAGTCGTGGTCTGCTCCGCTTTACCGGAGCGGCGACACGCCGTCCTGCCTGACCCACTCTCGGAGAGTCTCGTGTTGAAGCGAATCGCGCTGATCGGCATTGCGCTCGTGGTGCTTCTCAGTGGTGTCGTCACGGTGCTGGCGTACACGGCCAAGGACGTGGGCGATGCGCGGGTACCGGCGGGGATGAAGCGCAATGAGTCGCGGTATGTGACGATGCGCGACGGCACGCGGATCGCGGTCGACATTTGGTATCCCGCCTCACTCGCAGTGGGGCAGAAGGTTCCAACGTTGATTCAGTCCACGCGGTACGTGCGGGCAACGCTGCCGGGGATTCTCTCGCGCGCCTCGACGTCCATCGGTCAATACAGTTCGCTCCGGCCAAGTGTGGCGGCGATTCTCGACGCGGGATACGCGGTCGTACTGGTGGACGCGCGAGGGAGCGGAGCGTCGTCGGGGACGCGCACGAGCGAATGGTCGCCGGAGGAACTCGCGGACTACGGCGAGATCGTGGATCACATCGTGCGGCAGCCGTGGTCCAACGGGCGCGTAGGCGGCTGGGGTGTGTCGTACGCGGGGAATACCGCAGAGATGCTCGCCGCCACGGGCCGTTCGGCAGTGAAGGCGGTCGCACCGTTGTATGACGACTACGACCCGGCACTCGACCTCGCGATGCCCGGCGGCGTGCTGGCTGAGGCGTTCTTGCAAGAGTGGGGCGGTGCGAACAACGCACTCGATGCCAATAACTATTGCGCCGCTGACGGTGCCTCGGGTTTTGCCTGCTTTATGTTGCGGCTCTTCGTGAGCGGCATTAAGCCCGTCGACGGCGATGCCGACGGCCGTGAGCTCAAGGCTATTGTGGCCGCGCGCCACAATTACGACGTGCTCACCGAAATGCGAAAGCTCGTGAACCCGCGCGACAGCTTTCCGTCGTCGCACCGCACCTTTGGTGATGTGTCGCCCTACGGAATGCGTGGCGCGGTCGAGTCGTTGGCGACCCCGATGCTCGTGCGCGTCGGGTGGCTCGATGCTGGCACCGTCAATGTGGCGCTCAGTCGTTTCTTTTCGCTGAAGACGCCGCAACAGTTGGAGATTGGACCGTGGAGCCACGGCGGTGGTCATCACATTGATCCATTTCTGCCAGACACCACAGCAACGGTTCCGTCGTCGCGTGAGCAACAGCAACAGCTGCTCGCGTTTTTCGATGGATTTCTCAAAGGCACCGCGGTCACCCCGACACACGAGATTCGCTACTACACGATGAACGACGGACGCTGGCGCACCACCACGCAGTGGCCGCCGGCGGGGATTACTACCACGCGTTGGTATCTCGACTCGGCGCATACGTTGTCGCCACGCGCTCCCACCGTTGCTGACGCGAGCGACCGCTACACCGTGGACACCACTGCCACGACCGGGGATGCCACGCGCTGGCACACGCAACTCGGGGGTGGCGATGTGATTTATGACGATCGTGCGGAGTCTGACGCCAAACTGTTGACATACACCAGCGTTCCGCTTGCCAACGACGTGGAGATCACGGGTGTGCCGGTGGTCTGGCTGAAGGTGGCTTCAACGCACGATGACGGTGCGTTCTTTGCGTATCTGGAGGATGTGGCGCCGGACGGAAAGGTCACCTATCTCACCGAGGGGATGCTTCGAGCGCGGCATCGTCGAGTGTCGGCGGATGCGCCGCCGTACCGTCTCTTTGGCCCGTATCATCCGTACGACGCGGCAAGTGCGGCGCCGTTGGTACCGGGAACAGTGGCAGACATACCATTTGAGTTGTTTGCCACGTCGGTACGGCTCAAAGCGGGGCATCGTATTCGACTCGCGCTGAGCGGGGCAGACCGCCCAATGTTTGCGATGATTCCTGCGCACGCGGCCCCCACATGGACGGTGCAGCGCGGTGCGCGGGCGCTGTCATACATCGGCCTGCCAATGCAGGAGCTGCGCTAGCGCACGCCCTACGGAAAGCGCGCGTGAGTTTGGCTATGCGGTCGGTCTGAGACGCCAGAAGGCGTACGCGATAATGGCGGCGGGAATGGCGTTGAACCGTTCCGCCGAGCTAGGCGATATGGCATTCACGAGAACGCTGGCGAGACTCAGAAAGAAGAATGCGCGCGGTAACCATGCTGGCGAGATGCGATCGCCGCGGAAAAGTCTATGAAACGTTCGCAGTTGGTACGTCACAACGACCGTGATCACCACATAGGTGATGCGAACGGCCAGCGGAAAGCCAGAAAACTGTCCGCCTGCCGCTCGGCGGTACGCGTATGAAGCGTCGAGGACTACGCCGACCACCAGTGCGAGGTTCCACACGAAAGACGCTACGGTGGCGAGGTACAGAGTGCGACGCAGTTGCATATATGACAGACCCTCCAGTCACGCCGAGATGTATCACCGTCAGTAGGACGGTGTGAAGGTACGCGCTCTGACCCGCTACCGAAACATGGCCAACCGCTCGTCGGCAATGCTTAGCGCCTGCCGTACGGATATGGCGTTCGGCCCGGAGTGGCGCCATACTCTGTCACGTTCCGCCGTCCATCCCTGCATTTCCATTGACCGTTGCTTGAGGAGTTTGACGTGCGCCCAGCCTTCCATGAGTTCGTCGTGTGCGGCGTCATAGTCACTACGCTGCTCGTTCCCGCGCCGGCCGTTAGTCAGGCGACACTGCCTTCACGCTCCGCGGCTGCCATCGACACCTTGTTCTCGACGTATGCGCACTCTGGATCGCCAGGGTGCGGTGTGGCGGTCTATCAGAATGGCGCGATGACGTTTTCGCGCGGGTACGGGTTTGCCAACCTCACGTACGACGTGGCGATTACGCCGAGTACGCGATTCACGGTAGGGTCGGTGTCGAAGCAGTTCACGGCAGCGAGTATTGCACTGCTCGTGCAGGCGGGGCGCATTTCGCTCGAGGATGATGTACGCAAATACATTCCTGAGTTTCCAGAGTACACGCCGGCGGTGAAGGTTCGCCATTTGGTGCATCACACGAGTGGGCTTCGCGATTTTTGGGAATTGGTCAGTTTGGCGGGAATGCGGAATGATGACGGTTACGGTGTGGACGACATGTTCGCGCTGGCCGCGCGCCAGAAGGGGCTCAACTTTGTGCCTGGCAGTGAATATCGGTACAGCAACACGGGCTATCTCACGTTGGGCGTATTGGTGCAGCGTGTGACAGGGCAGTCACTGCGCCGCTTTGCCGACTCGGCGTTCTTTCGTCCGCTGGGTATGCGCGAGACGCTGTTTCTTGACGATCACAACGAGATCATTCCGCGCCGCGCCGCAGCGTATTCGCCGAATGGCGGTGGGTGGCGCGTGGATATCTGGAACAACGACCTTGTGGGGCAGGGCGGTATTGTGACCACGCTCGCCGACCTGCAGCGCTGGGACGAGAACTTCTATGATGCCAAGGTGGGTGGCCGCGCCTTTGTTGACCTGATGCAAACGACGGAGCCGCTCACGAGCGGTACGGCCAATGATTATGCCTTTGGCCTCACGGTCGAGAGCTATCGTGGCCTCAAGCTCGTGCAACACACCGGCGCCACGGGCGGGTATCGCGCGGCACTGTATCGATTTCCGGAGCAGCACACCAGCGTCGCCATGTTGTGTAACGCGAGTACGGCGAACACCGGTGCGCTTTCGCTGCGCATGGCCGACATCGTGTTGCGCGATGCGCTTGGCCCCGTGGCTGTGACGGCGCGCGGGGCAGGGGCGGGTGCCGCGAATGCAAGAACAGCCGGCGCGCCGCGCCCGGCGGAACAGGCGGCGATCGTCGGCCGATACACGAGCGTGGAGCTGAATGATGCCGTATGGGAGGTCGTGGCGGACGGGGCATCCTTGCAGATCCGCCGGCCTCGCAATCGTCCGACGACGCTACCGGCTACCGACGTAGCGTATCGGTATACGGATGGCGCGGGGTTGCTGGTGCAGTTTGACGCCCCCGTGCGCGGGAAGTCAGCGGGATTCCAGCTCGACGGCAACCGCGTGTCAAAAATCCGATTCGTGCGCGTGGTTCAATGATGCCCCGTACGCGTGACCTTGCACCGAATGGGAAGGGCAAAGCTCGCAACGCGTAGGACGCCGACCGTGCCATTCAGGTCGATGCTCAGGAGCGCGTCGGTGGGATTAGTACCGGCGCCTTCCCAACGCATGGCGTGCGCGGAGACGTGCAGGTGTGAGCCCGAGGTCGTGCTCACTGGCTTGCCGACCCAGCAGCCGGAGTACGCGCAAATTCGAAGCTGACGCGCGGTGTAGCCTATTTGCATTGGTGTGAACTGGTCCGCGACTCGGCAGCTCTCATCGGTGCAGCTGATTTCTGCCTCATTGTGGCAGTCTAGTTCAACTGATGCGAACATGCCGGGCAGCAGCGTCGCAGAGAGCACAAACACGCTGAGCGATCGGAGTGCGGGGCGCACGGCTGCGTTACACCGGCTGCCGAAGAAAGCGCTCCGCCACTTGTTCGAGTCGGTCATCGCGTGTCGCGCGGGCTTCCTCAAGGATGCGCTCGACGTGCGGGCGCAAACGCGATTCCCCCCAGCGCAGCCCAGTGGCTTCCTCCGCTGCGAGCACTTCACTGACCCGCGCGCCATCGAGCAGGGCGCGCGCGGCGGCCGCGTCATAGCCCGGGTCATCGCGGGGCGGGAGGCGGTGATTGAGTTGCGGGCGGAGATCCGGGGGATCGTCGCGGAGGAAGGCGCGTGACAAGGAGTGAAATGTAGCAAGTCAGGTCGTGTCACGCCTCTTCTGACCGCTACGGGGTGGGGCAAGACCGCGGGAGCGGTTGGTGTACGAAGGTGATGGTGGCGTAGTCGCCTCGTTCGTAGAGGACGCCGAGTGCGCCGTCCCTGAGGATCGCGATGGTTGAGTAGGCTGCGGGGCCAGCGTCCACGACGGTCCGCACCGGCCAAGTGGAGCCATCATCACACGACAGCTTCAGCACCAGATTACGTCGTTCGCTGGGATGCTCGGTGTTGCTAAACAGCAGCCAGTGGCTCTCCCGCGCGGTCGGCGCTCCGTCCGGGGCGTAGCGGATGATGGCGCCGTTGTTTGCCGGATCGGTCAGCTGTGGTTCATCGCGCCAGCCACTCCACGATTCGCCGCCGTCGTTGGACCAAGCGATTTTGCGCACGGGCTTGGCGCGGCTGTTGAGCATCAGACGGCCGTCGGCGAGTTCGACGGCTTTGTTTTCATCTGCGCCCGGGCCGATGGGAGTGCCCATTCGCCAGCTGTCACCGTGATCGTCGCTGAAAGCGCTGGCGGCCCAGACGGCACCGTTGATGCGAATGACGTACTGCTGCACGAGTCGGCCAGCGTGTGCACCGCGCTTCAGTTGAATGCCCGCGCCAGATGAAGCGAAGAGGCCGCCCCATGCCGGCCGCTTGATCTGATTGGTAATGCGACGGTGGCGCCACGTCAGACCGTCGTCATCGGAGAACGAAACGTCGGCCTGCAAGATGTTTGGATTGGCTTCGTCGTTGCCGGTGTGGGAGCCGAAGAAGCCTTGGAGCACACCGGCCGCGTGAAAGAGGAAAATGCGTTTCGTACTGTCATCAACAAGTAGTGACGGATCGCCGTAGCCGTTTGGTGCCGTGTCGCGCCGCACAATGATGGGCACACCCCACGTCCGGCCGTTGTCGGTGGAGCGGCGCAGTACGAGTGAGATGTTGCTTGGCAGGTCGTTGAGTGTGGGGCGTGCGTCGTAGGCCGCGAGCACCGTGCCTGCCGTGGTCACAATCAAGGCGGGAATGCGATAGTGCGGAGCGCCCTCGCCACTCACGGCGAGATCGGTGCGGAACGGCTCCACCGCCGTTGCCGCCGTTGCCGCCGTTGCGGATGCTGCGGGCGCGCGCCAGGGAGCGCAGCCGAACATCAACGGCAGCATCGTGCCACCAAGCCATATCGGTACGGTACGGCTGATGCGCACGGCAATTCTCCGAGAAGAAATGATGGGCGATGGTGATGTCCGCTGTCGTCGGTGGTAACGATGCCGCCGCACGCGTGCTGGCGCCAGTTTCGCAGGCTGGGAACCGGTCTGCCTGGGTATGTCTCGCCAAGATGAAAAGGTCGCGATTGTGAGCGAGCGGCACCGTCTCTAGACTTCTTGCATATGGCCGAATCACCATCCGTTTTAGTCGTGTGCGCCACCGCGCGCGAATGTGCAACGCCGCAAGGTTGGCGCACGCTCTTGTGTGGGGTCGGGCCGGTGGAATCCGCCGCTGCGACCGCGGCGGAAATCGCACGGCTTCGGCCGTCTGCCATTCTGCACGTGGGAATCGCTGGCGCTCGGCGCGCGAGCGGCATTGCGCCCACCACGATGATTATTGGCACGGCGTCACATTACTGCGACCTCGGCGTGACCGCGGACTGGGCGCCGAACACCGTGGACACCGCGCCAGCGCTTATTGCCGCGGCGCAGCACGTCTTACCAGCCGCGCGTTCGCTCGTGATTGGAACGAGTGCCCGTATTGGCGGCGGCATCGGGTGCGACGTGGAGGCGATGGAGGGCTTTGGCGTGCTCCGCGCAGCACAGCATGCCGGAGTACCCGCCATTGAGGTGCGCGCCATCTCCAATGAAGTCGAAGAGTCTGACCGTGCGCGCTGGCACTTTGATGACGCGTTCGCGGCGATCACGCGTGCAACGCCGGCGCTCGTGGCAGCATTAATGCGCGCGGTGGCAGGTGGCGACCATGCGTGAGCTAACCTTTGGCTACTCGCCCTGCCCCAACGACACTTTTGCGTTTCACGCGTTGACGCACGGACTCATTGACCTGCCGTTCCGCGTGACGCCCGTACTCCTCGACATCGAGGAACTGAACCGGCGCGCACATGACGGCGCGTTCGCACTGACCAAGTTGAGCGTTGGCGCCTTTGCTGGTGTGGGGACGCGGTATCGCCTCCTCCGCAGCGGTGCCGCACTCGGCGAAGGCGTGGGGCCGCTGGTGGTCACGCGCACGCCGATGTCGCTGGCCGATGCGGTGCGCGGCCGCGTGGCGATTCCGGGGCGTGAGACGACCGCTTTTCGTTTGTTACAGCTCGCGGCGCCTACGCTCGGCGAAGTCGTTGAACTGCGCTATGACCGCATCCTCAAGGCGGTGGCCGACGGTGACGTCAACGCAGGGCTCATCATTCACGAGAGCCGGTTTACGTACGCCGAACACGGATTGTCAAAGGCTGTGGACTTGGGTGATTGGTGGAAGCAGGAGACGGGGTTGCCCGTGCCACTCGCGGGCATTTGCGCGCGATCCGATCTCGACGATGAGACGGTTGCCGCCGTTGAGCGCGCGATTCGGGCGTCGGTGCAGTATGCGTTCGATCATCCCGAGGCGAGCCGCGACTATGTGCGGGCGCACGCGCAGGAAATGAGCGATGCGGTGTGCGCGCAGCACATCGCGCTCTACGTGAATGCGTTCAGTCTCGATGTGGGAGATGACGGGCTGCGCGCGATCGAGCGGTTGGTGACGAAGCGCTAACCGCGATTCGTCACCAACTGACCACTCACACCACGCGCCCGCCCGTCTCGCCTTACGGGATGTAACGGGCGATAGCCATCGCCATCGCGGTGGCGATCAAGAGGAGGGCACTCGCCCGCGCTCCCACCGTGGCTCGGGCGCGCACGGCATTGAGTTGCGCCATCAACGGCCCGCGGTCGGCCTCCGGGGTTTGCGCGAGCTGCTGTTGCAGCAGCCCCATCTTGCCGATGGCCTGGTGATTGACGGTCATGAAGATGGTAAATGCCGTCAATGACGCGAGGGCGCCGAACAGGTACGTGCGACCTCCGTTGCTCATGAAATAGGCCGACGAAAATCCAGCGGATGCCAACCAGAGCATGCGCACGCCGACGAGCATCGTGATGGTTGCGATGCTGGGAATAATGACAAACAGTCGACGCTTGATGAGGGCGCCCATTACGGGCGCTCCGGCCGGGCCCGCCATCCCCATGGCGGGGAGAAGGAAGAAGCTGACGAACACGCCTGTGCCGGCCCACACCACGGCGCCGACAATATGGATGACGCGCAAGATCATGAGTTCGATCATCGTACGGATCTCCTGAGAAAGTGGGGGGTGCTTTCGGATTTCCTCAATCACTACAGACAGTGCGCGAACTAGCCTGGCAGGCGGTCGCGTTGGGCCATGAGGAGTTCGATCGCGTCGGCGAGATGCTCCTCGGTGATGTGATGATGTTCGCGTTCCACGCGAAGGCGTTGCGCCGTCATGAGCACATCTGCGGCGCGAAAGCCTTCGGGCGTCTCGAACTTGTAGCAGGCCAGTTCCACCTTGAGACCATTAGGATCGCGCAGGTAGATCGAGTCCATGAAGCCCCGATCGCGCTGAATGAACTCAATACCATGCTCGGTGAGCCGCGCGGGCGCCTGCAGGAACGTCGCGCGTGAAACGTTGAACGCGATGTGCTCCACGCACCCCACCTCGCGTGGCGCATGCCGGCGGGCATCCGGTGTGCTCTCGCTGGTAAAGACGGTGATCAATCGGCCGTCGCCGGGATCAAAGTACAGGTGATTCTCGTCGCCCTTGCCGAGGTTTGGCTGCTCGAGAATGAACGGCATGCCGAGCACGCCTTGCCAGAAATCGATGGCGCTCTGGCGCGTGGAACCGACGAGCGTGATGTGATGCACGCCCTGCACCTGCATTCGTTTTGGCACAATGCTCTCCGGGGGAAGAACGCGATCGTTACAATGATGGGTGAGGAAGCCGTGCGTGGCGCTGCGCCCGGTAAACGAGGCGTCGTGTGCTTGCCGGTTTCGAACAACAGCGGCGCTTAAGCTTTCGTTTCCGTGGAGCCGTTTGCTTCCCTCGGCCCGCTTGGCTCGAGGATACCGGTGTCCACGAGCACGCCCTCAATGGCATCAGGGATCATCCCAGGCCAGAGGATGAAGCCTTGCAACAATATCAACGGCCGTGGTTTACGTCCGGCCGCGGCATAACGACGGCGCGCCCACAGTTCGTACGCAAAGGCGATCACGCCACCCGCTGACGCAAAGACGCACCAGGTGCCAATCGCGATTTTCGCTGGGAGCACGATCAGCATCCAAATGCCCACTGCATAGGACGAGAGAATGCCCATCGTGCGAATGCCGCGAATCGCGGGATTGAAGACGATGCAGCAGCCGGTGAAGAGTGCCACGCCGAACAGCATCAGGGTCCACATCACGTCGAAGATCCAGATTGTCAAAAGCACTCCGGCGGTGTGGTTACTGGTCGCGGCGGCTGGAGCAATTGTGATGGTTGGAGCCGTTCTTCGCTAGTCTCTGTGGGGTGTACCCAGCAATCACGCGCCGCGCCGACAGGGCTAGCGTGTCGTGAGGGCGGGCGCCACAATTCCCAGCGTCCAACCCCCCAATAGTCATGTTCACTACAGGAGTTTGCGCATGCGCAGTACCCGCGTACTGTCCGTTGCTGTTGGATTGGTTGTTCAGGGCGCGCTATGGGTCTCGCCGATTTCGGCGCAGTCCAAGGCTGCCGCTCCCGACCTCAGAGGCGTAGACCAGGTCATCGAAACGATGATGGCCGACTTCCACGTGCCTGGGCTGGGCGTGGGCATTATCAAAGACGGCCAGATTGTGATGGCCAAGGGCTATGGCTTCCGCGATGTGGAGGCCGCGAAGCCGGTAACCTCGCGCACGCTCTTTGCCATTGGTTCCAACTCCAAGTCCTTCACCACGACGCTCCTCGCGATGCTGGTGGACGAAGGCAAGCTCGACTGGAATAAACCGGTGCGCACTTGGTTGCCGGATTTTGAGCTGTATGATGACTACGCGAGCCGCAACATGACGCCAATGGACTTGGTGTCGCACGTCTCCGGACTGCCGCGGCACGATGCGGTGTGGTACGGACGTGCCTTTACGCGCAATCAGATCTTTCAGCGGCTCAAGTATTTGGAGCCGAATACGTCATTCCGCAATGTGTGGCAGTACAACAACCTCATGTTCTTGAGTGCCGGCGTGCTCAGCGAACGCATTACCGGAAAAAGCTGGGAGGAGCAGGTGCGTGGGCGCCTCTTTGCGCCGCTTGGGATGACGCGCTCGACCACGTCGGTTTCCGAGATGACGAAGGCGGATGATTTCAGCTATCCCTACGACTATACCGACGGCAAAGTGGCGCGCATTCCATTCCGTCAGATTGACGCCGTTGGTCCGGCGGGATCGATCAATGCGAGCGTGGACGACATGCTCAAGTACGTATCCTTCCGGATGCACTTCGGCGCTTGGGAAGGGAAGCAACTCGTTTCGGCGAAGCAGGACTCGGTGATGCAGACGTCGCGCGCGGTGGTGCCCGGCGCATGGCTGTTTGCCGGTGTGCCGGAACTCGGGCCGGACACGTACGCGCTCGGACTCGGCGTGGTGGGCTACCGTGGCCACAAGGTGGTGATTCACGGCGGCGGTATTGATGGATTCATTTCGCAGATGGGGTGGCTGCCGAACGACAAGATTGGTTTTGTGATTCTCTCGAACACTGGAAACACTGATGGTGGCGGGAATCCACTGCCGAACGCGCTCGCGCTGTATCTGGTAGATCGGATGTTGGGTCTCCCCCCGCTCGACTGGACTGGGACGGCTCGCAAGCAGACGAAGATGGCCGACTCTGCGATGAAGGCCATGCGAGCGGCAGACATCAAGACACGCGTGGCTGGCACGACCCCGTCGCGCGCGTTGGCGGACTTTGCGGGTCGATATGAGCACCCCGGCTACGGCGTTCTGGAGATTCACGCTGGCGCGAAAGGGCTCGACATGGCGCTTGATGACATCAAAGTGCCGCTTGAGCATGTGCACTACGATGTGTTCGCGGTTGCACCGAAGGCTATGCTGAGCGGACGCGTCACCTTTGCGCTGGATGAAAAGGGAGGCGTCACGTCGGTGTCAGTTCCCATCGAGGCGAGTGTGAAGCCGATCGTCTTCACACGCATCAAGCCGGCGAAGCCGTAATGCTGGTGAAGCGGTTATCGCTGCGTCGTTCCCGTTCATTCCTCAAGCCCATTTTACGAATGCGTCTGTTTTATCGGGTCTCCGCACTCGCGGTGTTTGTACTCGCGACGACCGTCACGCCAGTAGCCGCGCAATCGCTGCAGTCGGTTCCCTATGTGGTGCCGGGCGTCTCAGCATTTGTCTTTGATTCGCCCTCCATGGGCGTGCGCTACGAGGTGTCGGTGTGGGTGCCGCCCACCTTCAAAGCCGAGGGCGGGAAGACGCTTCCGTTGTTAGTGGTGACGGACGGGAACGATGCATTCAACGCGACGCTCGACGCAGTGCGTTCGCTCCGAAATCAGGGCGCGATTGGCGACTTGATGATTGCCAGCATCGGGGCACCGCTCGCGTTGGGTGAGGAAGTATTTACGCGCCGTCGCGTCTACGAGTTTTCGCCGCCGGACTGGCAGATGAAGGATCCGTTCGGTGAGGTGGTGCAACAGACGTGCGAAAAAATGAAAGCGGCGTGGTCTGGTCCCTGCACGGGTGGCGCACAGAAGTTTCTGGCGGCGATCAATAACGAACTTGTTGCTGGGCTCCAAAAGCGTTTTCCGGTAGACACCACACAGCTCGGGCTGGTCGGCGTATCAGCCGGTGGCTTCTTTGCGTCGTATGTAATTTTTCAGCCGGGCTCGCGTTTTACCAAGTACATCATCTCGAGTCCGGCCATGGCGTACGGCGATGGCGAAATGGACCGGCAGGAAGCGCGATGGGCTGCCTCGCACAAAGATCTCAAAGTTGGGATCTACTTGGCGTCCGGGAGTCTTGAGATGAGCGATCCGTTTCTTGAGGGCGTTGGGCGCATTGTGAGTGGCCAGATGCGCTTGGCATCGGCGCTCACGTCGCGACATTACCCCGGGCTTCGCTTACAGAGCGACATCAACCCCGGCTTGGGGCACGGCGATTCATACGGAACGGCGGTGGTGCGAGGGCTCCGGTTCTTGTACAGCGTGGTGCCATAGGAAACTGAAGCGTCGCGTTGACGATCACACGCAGCGTGCGCAGCGTGCGCAGCGTGCGCAGCGTGTGATCGCAGCGGAGCCGGTCCCGACGGTGATTCGTTCTTGCGCTATCCCTAGCGGATCACGTCCTTTGACTCGAGGTGTTTGAGCACTTCTGCCCGCGTGCGCCACGCATCGCGCATTTGCTTGGCGGCAAAGAGTTCGAGTTGGTCGCCGCGGTGCGGTGAACTCGGTTGCGAAGCGTTGCCGTAGGCGGTGAGCACTTTCGCGCGGAGGGGTGTGCCGAATTCCACGGCCTGATAGTAGCTGTCCCCCGCGCTGAACACCGACTTGCCGTCTGGTTGCGGCGCGTAGTAACCGACGCGGAATACGCCAAACGGGTCACCCGCTGCGCCGTTGCCCGGAAGATCTTTGCCCGCGTAGCGCAAGCGGTTGACGTCGCCATATGCGACGTCGAGCGCATGGTGGTTCTTTTCGGTGAGGAGCGCGGCGGCGCTCAATGCTTTCACTGCGCGTGCGGGATCGGCGATGCCGGACGGCGTGGAAACCGCCGCCTCGAGTCGCCATGGGCGCGCGAATGCTTTTTCGCCCACCGGTCCGAGCCATTGCTGCACCCACGCGCTGAAGAGCACGGCGCCGCGACTGTCGGCGTTCGCGTTGCCGTCCCACGCCGCGAGCACAACGGCCGCCCGCTTGGCGTCGGCGTCGCCCGTGATGCGTACGGCGGCGAGGAGTTCCGGAAGCACACGGTCCGCCAGCAACATGTGCGTGGAGTGCTTGTACTGCACGAGCTCGTCAAAAGTGATACTGCTATCGGCCATCAGCATGGCCGCGGAACGCTGCGGGCGGAACGACATTTCACGCGGCGCCACGTAGGCGGCATAGGCATCCGGCTTGAACACGAGGGGCCAGGTCACCGTCCAGGGCGGATCGTTGGCGTTCTGCAGCCAGCCCGACGGCGGGTCCATCACGTGCGGAAGTTGATCGTAGGCGAGGGTCTCTTTCCAGATGAGCGCCGAGCTGTCGCCGCGTACGGGAGCGCGCCAGAAAGCGCCGTCACCGCGCACGCGCTTAGGGGTTTTTCCGCCAAAGAAATAGTAGATGTGACCATCGTGGCTGGCGGCCATGATATTGAAGAACGGCACATGCATGCCGCGCACGCCGGATTCAAACTCCTTCATGGAGGTTGCCGCGCCCATCTTCCACCATTGTTCGAGCATGTTCGGGTCGTCGAGGCCCGCAATGCGCACGGCGCGGAGTGTGCCGGTGCTGTCGTCGAATACTGGTCCGTGGACGGAGGTGCGGACGCGCATTGTCTCCGTGCGCAGGCCGGTGGCGCTTTTGATTTTGAGAATCTCGTTCCGCGTGGTGAAGGCCCGTTCAGCCCCGTCAAGCAAGTAGCCGTTGCCGCGCGGGGTCAGGGTATAGTCGTCCACGCCGTCCTGTGTGTTGACGGTATGCGACCAGCCCACGTTGTTGTTGAATCCGATGACTGGTACAGGAAAGCCGACGAGCGTGGTGCCGTAGAAATCACGACCGGGGGCGGTGATCTGCGATTCAAAGAACAGGTACAGATCACTCCATGGCAAATGCGGATTGCCCAGTAACATCGGGTGCCCCGACGCGGAGCGACCGGCACTGATGGCCCACATGTTCGAACCGGGCTTGGATGCATCGTTGAACTTGCTGGGCATCTGCACCTGTCCGAGTAACATGAACAAGTAGTAGATGACCCGTTCCGTATGCGCGACCACATCGGTGGCCGTCACCGGGAGCACCACCTTCACGCTGTCCGCGATCTTGTCGGGGTGCTGGGCGACGTAGGCGTTGATGCCCGCCGCGAACGCCGCGACGTTGGCGTGCAGGGCGGGCGACATTGTGCGATATGATTGCGCAGCGTGCTGCGTGATTCCCAGCGTGCGCACAAAGCGGTCGGTGGTGAGATGCGACTCGCCCCAGTATTCAGCGGCGCGCCCTCTCGCCTGACCGTACAGTTTCAAGATGAGGTCACCATGCGCTTGCATTTGCGCATAGCCAAAGGCTTTGAAGGCGCCGGCATCGGTGGCGGCGTAAATGTGTGGGACGCCCCAGGTATCCCAGAGAATTTCTGGAGCCAGTGCCCCCGGCGCTGTAGGCGCAGCCTGCGCGAATGCCGCGCGGGAGAAACTCGTCGCAAGCAGACAAGTGGCAATGAAAAGTTTTCGCATATCGAGATCCACGAAGGTTAGCGGCGATTGATCGCGGTGGCGTGGTAGCGTTCCATCTTCCAGGCGCCATCTACTCGGCGAAAGACGACCGACTCGATGAACCGGTGTGGCGCGTCGGGTTTTCCGACATTCGGCGTCCAGTCTTCCGTGTTGCGGAAGGTCGACCACGCGACGTCGCCACGCACCTGCGTGCGGAAGTCACTCAACGTGGCCCGCGCCCTGCCCACGGGAAATCCTTCTACGACCATCTTGGTGATCGCCGCTTTGTCGAACACGTTCGTATCTTCGACAATAAAGAACTCCGGCAGCATCGCCGCTTTCCACGCAACGGAGTCTTGGCGTTCGGCGGCATCGTACCAGCCGTGAAGCACCGCTTCCACCGCCTTAATGTCGCCTGCCTGCGCGGCCGCATCACCGCCGCCGGCTGGAGCTGCCGCTGGCTGACAGCCGGCGATTGTAACGGCTGCCACGACGATAAACCTGCGGAGCACGACACCGGGCTGATGCATAGCGCCTCATCTCGAATGGAAGTGAACGGCTGGAGGCGAATGTAGCTCCGCTGCGTCTCCGCCACGACCCCTCCAGCGGGAGTAACGGTTACCCGCGCGTATAGCGGTGGAGTTCAGATCGCGCCATTATTCCCACCGACTCTAAGTTGTAGCGGCCCCCCCCGGAGCCTGCTGTTCGGCGCCAGCTGCTGGCGGCCATGCTCATTCCTCACCCTCAAGGGGTTCCTTCCATGCGCGGACGCTCGTTCACGATGTTGCTCTTGGTGGCCTTGTCCGCGTGTGGCAAAGCGCCAGGCAATGTGACCCTCGACCGCTGGACGCATGGCGACGCCGAACCGGGGCAATGGCTGGGGCTCGGACGTACCTACAAGGCCGACCGTTTTTCGCCGCTCACACAGCTGAGCGCCGCAAACGCCACTAAACTCGGCTTTGCGTGGGAATATTCGGCGCCGTCGCATCGTGGCCGCGTGGATCACGGTCAGGAAGCAACGCCGATTGTCGTGGACGGCGTGCTCTATGTGTCTGGCCCCTGGGGAAGCGCCTTTGCGGTGGATGCCAAAACCGGTAAGGAAAAGTGGCGCTACGACCCCAAGGTGGACGGTAGCTATGGCCGTCGCGCCTGCTGCGATGTGGTGAGCCGCGGATTATCGGTGTGGGGTGGCCATGTGTATGTGGCAACGCTCGACGGCTGGCTGGTGTCGCTCGACGCCGCGACCGGAAAAGAAGTGTGGCGCGCGGACACGTTTATTGAGCGCGATTCGCGTTTCTATACGATCACCGGTCCGCCGATTGTGGCGAAGAACGTCGTAGTGGTGGGGAACAGCGGTGCGGAGTTCGGCGTGCGCGGCTATGTCACGGCGTATGACCTCAACACCGGCGAGAAAAAGTGGCGCTTCTTCACGGTGCCGGGCGATCCCGCCAAGGGACCGGACGAACATCCCGAAGTCACCACGGCTCGCAAGACGTGGGATCCCAAGTCTGATTGGGCGTCGGGGCTGGGCGGCACGGTCTGGGGCGAAATGAATTATGACCCCGAGTTGAACCTGCTTTACGTTGGCACCGGTAACAGTTCGCCGTATCCCATGGCATTCCGTAGCCCGAGCGGCGGCGACAATCTGTATCTCGATTGCATCCTCGCCATTAATCCCGATGATGGGCGCATGAAGTGGTTCTACCAAACCACGCCCGGCGAAGAGTGGGATTTCACCACCACGCAGAACATGATTCTTGCGGATCTCACGATCAAAGGAAAACCGCGCAAGGTGATCATGCAGGCGCCGAAGAACGGCTTTTACTTTGTGATTGATCGCGAGTCGGGGCAGTTCATTTCGGCGGAGCCCTTTGTGTACGTGAACTGGGCGAAGGGAGTGGATTCGACTGGGCGCCCGATTCCCACCGGCAAGGGGAACTACAATAAGGACCCGAAGGTGGTGTTCCCCACGCAGGCGGGCGCGCACAACTGGCAGCCGATGGCGTTCAATCCGCAGACCGGACTCGTCTACATTCCGGCGCGCGATCAAGGGATGATGATTTTCCGCCAAGACACGTATCGCTGGATGCCTGGCGACGCGAATGTGGGATCGGGCGCCATGTTTAATGATCTGCCGAACGAGTTCAAGGCGAACCACGGCATGCCTATTCCGGTTTCAAAAGAACAGGCGGCGGCGTTCTGGAAGGCCGTGGACGGGGAACCGTCTATGGCGGTGAAAGAGTTTCTGCTCGCGTGGGATCCGGTGGCGCAGAAGGAACGGTGGCGTGTGCCGATTGGGCTCACCGAGTTCATTGGCGGTGGCGTCCTCACGACGGCCGGAAATCTTGTGATTCAGGGCACCGGCGCTGGCAAATTAATTGTGTATCGCGCGGACAACGGCGAGAAACTGCACGAAATCGACGTGGGCACGGGCATCATGGCAGCGCCGGTGAGCTACGAGATTGATGGCGAGCAGTACGTCGCGGTGTTCGCAGGTTTCGGAGGTGCGGTCAACCCGGCGTTGTCGCCGTTGCTCGCTACAACGAAGTATCTGAACACGGGCCGCATTCTCGCGTTCAAGATTGGCGGTGGCGCCACGCCTCTGCCGCCGAAGCGTCCGGTCGTGGCGACGCCTGAAGCGCCGAAGCTGGCGTGGTACTCCGATACGGCGGCGACGCGCGGTGCTGGGTTGTTTGGCGCGCGCTGCGCCCGGTGCCATAGCGGCAAGGGAGAGCAGCAGCTCTCGTCATATCCCGACTTGCATCGTCTCCCCGCCGCAACCCACGCCGTGTTCGACTCCGTGGTACTCGGCGGCATGTACGCGGCGAACGGGATGGCGAGCTTCTCCGATCTGCTCACGCCAGCTGACGCAAAAGCGATTCAGGCGTATCTGATTCGTGAGCAACGCAAGTTGTTCGAGGCGGAGCACAAAAAATAGGCGTGACTCACGTGCGATCAGGCAAGCGAAAACTCGATATCCTGCGCTCCCTCCCATAACACGAGCTTTCCGAACGCCGCGAAGTGTTCAGTGCCTTCAATCACTGTGAGAAAGTGATTGCCGGCGAGCTGGCCAACTTTGCTGGCAAAACAGGAACTGCCGTAGGCAAAGAGAAACTCGGTCTCGCTGAACTTGCCTAGGTGCAGCAAGATATCGCCGCGCGACGGATGGCTCGTATGATTTTCGTATTCGAGTCCAAGGTCGAGATCGCCGAGTGGAATCCAAACGGCCTCGCCGCTCCAGCGGGAGTGGATGACTTTGTTGGTGTAGGGCAAGAGTTGTAGAAAACGGGCGCAGGTGCGCGGCGCGGCGATTTCTTCGAGCTGGCCAAAGAACTCGAAGGGGCCGGCTTTAATGCGAATGCGGGTCATGACGAGCTCGGGTGAGTGCGTGGACGGGATGTACGGCTCAGGAAGTATGAAGCGAAGCGCGGCGGATGCAACGGCGTATGCGCGCTGGTCGTTGTTTCGGTGATTGGCGTCGGGCGCGCCGCTCATCACCGTCAACGCCCCATTATATAGAAGGGGCGCGAATAACACCGTCCAGTAGGTTAGGTATGCGTCGAAGCAGGACGTATAGAACCGCTGACGTCTGTCAGAGGCTCGAGTACTCCGTGCCCCACGAGCCACCGCGCGACCGAGTGCCCCACGCTGGTCGGCATCGCACGCGACCACACCTGCGCGAGTTCCAGAGCAGTGAGCCCCGACGGCATTTCACGAAGAAGCGGGGCAAGCTCCTGACCGCCAACATACGCCACCGGCCCATCGAGCAACGGATGGCGGAGCGCGCGCTTGCGCTCAACGTACTGCTCGCCGAGGCAGGGCACGTCGTCCCACACGGTCATCGGCGACAATTGTAGCGGTACGTCGTCGGCAATTGGCGCGACGGCCGGCATCATACTCGGTGCCGCCGCCATGACGTCGGCGTTGCTAGCGCGGTCGTGCCAGAACGCGTCACTAAAACGCGCGGCCGCAGTGGCATAGTGACTACCGGCCCACAGTCGATGACGTACGGCGGACTCCTGAAGACTTTCGCGGTAGAACGTGAGGGCCGCATCTGTGGATTCAGGACGCCGCAACAACGTATTGACGACAATCGCACCAGCGAGCGCCGACTGAATGGCCTTCTGCACACCACTAGACGAGAGCGGATCAATGGCGAGCGCCGCATCACCCACTCGGATGTGATGCGCGCTGACGCAGTCGTCATCGACATACGGCGTGGCGTCGGCGGCGCGCGCGGGCGCACGGAGTATTGCGCCCCGCGTATCGCGCATCAGCAAAGACTCACCAAGTAGCGCGCGGAGGCGATTATCGAGCGGAACGCCGGGTTCCGCGCGGAATCGTTCGGCATCTACAAAAACCAGCGTATTGTAGCTCCCGTCGGGAATCGGAACGCCCCAATACCACTCACGTTCGCCGGCCTCAATGCGCGGCTGGTCCGGAAGTTTCGTGCCGGTCCAGTAGCCGTGAATTGCTATCGTGCGCGGCCCCATCGTGCGGCGCCGTCCACCAAATCGAGCGGAACGTCCGGTGCCGTCCGCAAGAAAACGAGCGTGAAGCTCCATCGACTCGGCCGGAACATCCACGTTGAGGCGCCAACCATTCGGCGTGCGCTCGTGTTCGCGAACCTGCGCCGGTTGCAGCACGCGCACCCCCACCGCGTGTGCACGCGCAAGTAAGGCAGCATCGAACGCGCCGCGCTCCACGAGCATGCCTTGCGCGCGCGGATCGTGACGGACCGCCTCCGTGCCCTCCCAGTTTGTACTCACGTTGCTGACGCGCGGAAAACCCACGGCTTCGATAATCGCGGCCGATCCCATCAACGCGAGCATCGGCATCACGCCGGGACTCAATGATTCCCCGACGTGCGACCGTGGAAAGCGCGCGCGCTCAATCAATACGACGTCGTAGCCGAGTTGCGCCATTCGCGTTGCAAAGACGCATCCTGCGGGTCCGGCGCCGACGACGACGATCTCCGTGGTGACGCGCGTCATTGCAGCCTACGCTACCTCGCGCGGAACACGTGGGTCGTATCCGAGTCCGTACGGCGTGAGCCGGAGATAGGCGCCGAGCGAGTAGTGTAGCCAGCCGCGAATGTAGTCGCAGGCCGGCCGGCCACGAGCGATGACTTCGTGGTGACAGCCGCCCCCGCAGAGATAGCGCGCCCAGCACTGCGTGCACGGCTCCTGCTGATGCACGTGCCGCTCCTTCAGCCACGTGGCGCGTCGAGCCGCATCTATTCCTTCTGCAAGCGTGCCCATCGCACCATCGGCGTCCCCAACAAATCGATGACAGGCTGCCAGTTCGCCTTCCGCGGACACGCCGAGGTAGCCAGCGCCAGCGCCGCAGGGATAGGGCCGATGCGTGCCGCGTTCGATTTCGCGCAGCGCGTTGAGCATGTTCGCGAACGGATACCGTTCGCCGGCCACGGTGCGGCGTTCAAATTCCCGGCCGCAATCGATCATCTCGCCGAGCATCACTTCAAGATCGTCGCGTTCCAATTCACCCTGGCCGGTGGGCGAGCGCAGGAGCGGGGAAAATCCCACCGTGTGAAAACCAGCGGCGACGAACTCATCGAGTGTCTGCCGCAACATCATGTTGCGCGGCGTGACCGTTACACGGGCGGTGACCTGCATCCGGCGCTGTTTCTCGAACATAGGCTCGAGGTTCGCCATAATGCGGTCGAAGCTTCCCTTACCACTTTTGTATGGACGTTGCGCGTCGTGTGCCTCGCGCGGTCCGTCGAGGCTGATGGTCACGGCAAAACCGAACTCTTCAAAGAAATCGGCGTCCGCCGCAGTGACCAGTGTTCCGTTGGTCGTAATGGAGAACCCGAGCGTCACGTTCCGTTCCGCCGCCAACATCGCCGCTCGGCGCGTCGTCTCCTGTAATAGCGCGCGATTGGCGAGCGGCTCACCACCCAAAAAGGCGAGATTCAGTCGCGCGCCTGGCTCCGCACCGCCCACCAACAGATTGACCGCCTGCTCGGCGGCTTCGCGTGCCATGTTTCGCGCGGTTCCACCGAACTCTCCCTGCTGTGCATAGCAGTAGGTACATCCCAGATTGCACTTCTGGGCGATGGCGAGCGAGAGGGCGTGCAGCGGTGGCGCCGTCAGCGGCTCGTCGTCAATGAACGGCGTGCCACGCAATCCCACGTCATCGAGCAGCGCATCGGCGTGACCCCTGTCGATGGCTGCCTCGAACTGCGCGAACAGGCTCGCGTCGGCATCAAAGAGTCGGCTTCCATCGGGAACGAAGAGATGGCGCCCCGCTTCGGAGCTGAGCAGATGCGCCGCGGGCGAACGAGGCGACGAGGCGTCCATGAAGGATCGTCCCTCGTGCCTCATCGCCTCAGTGCGTGCGGACGGCGCGTCAGGCCGTACGGGTGCGGCGTCCGTACCCATCACACTCACCGCTTGGCCTCACCTTCTGCGTCTTGACCCTTGACCGCGAAGCGCAGCCACTTCTCCCACTCGTTGAAGAGATCGTCGTACAACACGAGTCGCGTGTCGGCGTAATCGTCGGGCACGTATTCGCCGGTACGCGTCTTCTGCAGCCAGTTGTCGCCCACCGCCATTCCGGAGGGTGCGGCTTCGACGTTCACAAAGTCTGGCCGCGCCGATGCCCAGTAGTAGCACGAGCACTCGCGGTAATCGTTCTGCCAGGGAGAACAGAGCCCCTGCGTCAGTTCGCCCGGTTTAGCGAGCACGGGCGCGATCATGGCGGTGTCCCCGTCGAAGAACTCGCGTACGGAGAGCGTCATCTTGATGTGCTTGTCTTTCGGATTCCACGCGATCATGCCGAGGTTTTCGTTGTCGGCGCTGAAGTAGCAGGTGACCGTCTTGCCGGCACGCTCGTGCAGCATGTACGCGAGCAGGTTCGACCACTCGAGTGGCGCGACGCCATCCGGGCTGGCTTCAAATGACAGCACTACGGACTCGGTGGCGGTGTCGTACGGATTCGGCCCGATCTGCGTGGTCATCGTAAGGAATGACGCCTGCGATTTCTTTCCACTCCCCGACGGCCGTTGATACTCCACCTTGAGCAACCGATGGCCCACCAGGTGGCGGTATTTCTTGTCGTCAGACTCCAAGACAAGATTGTCATACTCGCGCAGGACGATGCCCTCAAAGACGCGGCGCCACACCGCGCGGAAGTCCACCTCCATTCCTGGTGTGCAATTGCCGATGGCCGTGACGGGGCGGGAGCTCACGGGATTGCCCATGGCCACGTGATGCATTTCGGCGGCGCGCCGAGCGGATGCGTTGCGCGGAATCAATCGTGCCGGATTCGTATCGGCTTCGATGGTGATATCCGTATTGGGCATATCGAGCGGCGCCTTTGATGCCGCCTGAATCGTCTGAATCTGCCGGTACGTGAGCGCGAGGTAGTTGCCGTCGGCGCCGGCCATCAACGCTGGCATCTTGCGGCGGCCGCTGTCAGTGAAGTCGGCGACCTCGTTTGGCTTGCGGAGGACGACGGGAAACCAGGGTGCGGCGCCGCTTCGCATGGTGGCGTAGACACGCTGGTGTAACCCCATGATGGCGAGCGTGTCAGCCGAATGCGGTGCGAACACCGGACGCATGAGCCGATAGTTATCGAACGCTTCTTCAGCCGGCATGGTGTCGATGTCGAGCGGATCGCGCCCCTGAACTGGGTTGCCATTCATCACCGCGACGTTCAAAAAGCGCACGGTCTCGAAGGCACGACGCACAATGTCCTCGGCGCGGGCCCGCGTCACATCGACCGTCTCGCTCTTTGGGACGTCTGGGCCAAAGATCACCTGATCAATGTCGTCGGCGAGGCTGCGCACAAAGAGGGAATCCGGAACCAGCGCCGGCGGTGCCGCCACGATCCGCCCAACGGCCGTGAGTTTCTTGCCGCCCACCTTGAGCTTGACGTGCACCGTGCCGTCACAGGCGTCGTCAAAATACCCACGGCTCACCGCTACGTTGTTGTTCAGCCAGCACGGACCAGGTGGGATGATCGCAAACAACGCCGGCGGCATCGTTTCGTTGTAGAACTTGGTGACGCTCGGGTCCGCGTTTCGCACTTCGGGCGGAATCGAAAACTTCCACCATCCCTTGGTTTTGTTATAGACGGCCTGCTTCGCAGGCACCCGATAGAGATTGTGAACGCTCGGGTCCGCCTCCTGCATCTTCTTGAATTCCTTCGCCGTGATCTTGGGTCCGTAGATCAAACCCTTGGCGGGGGAAAAGCGCAGTCGAATCTCGGGGTGTGCGTGATTGGGCTTGATGAACCGCACGCTGCCGAAGTCGATCGTGTGTTTCTTTGAGAGAAAATGCGGACTGTGCCCAGTGAGCGGCTGCTTGCCGTGATCAGAGAACGAGCCGGTGACGGCCTCGACGCGGTCGCCTGCATGACCCGTGCGACGCTCAACCTTGCGGTTGCCGACCGTCACATCCCAGGCAATGTCGCTTGCAGTTGCGCCGTGCTTCTTGAGCAGGTCGAGCGTGAGGGGAACGAATGTCGTGGAGTCGTCGACCCGCGCCCACACTTCAATAAACGGGGCGACCGGGCGGATTTTTCCGTGCACGGTCTTAAATTCGATCGACGTCGGGATCGTTTGGTGACTGATCTCTCCCGTTTTCTCGTCCACGTGCAGCGTTTCGGCAGGCACGATGCGACGAAACCCCAACGGCTTGTCGTGGTTCGTCTCCATCGTGAAGTTGTCGAGCGGCTTGCTCGCCGAGCCGAGGCGGCCGATGGCGAGCGGGGGGAGGATGCGAAGTTCGCGAATGGTCATGCGAGCAACCTCCGACTGAAGTCGATGCCAGCGAGAATGCCTTCAATCCACGTTCTCGACGCGTGGTCGGCCTCGAGCATGGCGTGCAGATACCGTGTGCCGTCTGTTGGCGCGTCTGCTGTGTGGTGTCGCTTGGAGTCGAGCAAACTCTCGGCGAGCTCCTTGCTGGCGTCGAGCAGATCGAGATGCAGGCGCCAATAGTTCGCTTCCGGTAGCGGAGGCGTGAGCGTGTAGGGGAGTTGGAAGGGCGGCCCCGCCCGTTTCACGCCCCTAGGCCCAGCGAGTGGCAACCGCACGAGCACACCGGCGACCGCCTTGAGGTTGTACATCTCCCCAAAGGTGCGAGCCAGCATGGATGCGCGCCGTAGCTTGGCGGACTCCGGCGCGTCTCGGGGAATACGGAACGTGTACGTGAGCAGCGAGAGCAGAATCCGATAGCGGACGTTGAAGAGGCTTGCCCAGGCCATCGAGGCCGGATTCGAAACGGCCGTCGTGCCTTCTGGTGCATACTCGGCTTCGCCCGCGTACGGATTCTCAGGCACCGGGCGACTCGGCGACCACTTGGGGTCTTTCTTCAGAATGGCCTGATACTCGCGGAAGATCCGCGCAAAGCGATCGAAGTGCGACTCTTCCATCTTCGCATCCGAGCGCAGATGCTCGGCTTCTCCTTGTCCGGCGATGTCACGGAGCGCGTCGAGTGCTTCGGTGCGCGTCGCCATTTGCGTGACGATGACGCGTGTCTTGCGCTCGTGCGCCGGCGGGATTTCTGGATGCTTGGCATACGGCTGGTGGTTCGGCGGCCGGTAGCCGCGTCCCCACTCGTCCCATGTGGACTGAAACGCGTATGAGTCCGCGTTGAACATCGAATCTGGAATCAATTTTTCATTGCCGATCACTTCAATAATACGATCGTAGATCTCGCCCACCGTGGGGGCGTCGGGGCCGACGAGTTTCACCACATCGCGCCGGACCTTTTTGTCGGCGGGTGTGACGAGCGTGCGAGGCATCTCCGCGTAGACGTAGCACGCGAGCGACTTGAGCGAGAGCCGCTCCAAACGAAACTCAAACGGATAGAACGGGCTGCTCCACGGATAGTCGCGCCGTTCAAAACTCACCGGGCCGCCAACAAGCAGCAGGAGGTTTTGCACCGTGATGAGGTGCCCCATTTCTTCGCGCGCCACGGTGAGGATGGTGTCGCGCCACTCGCGTACGCGGTCGTCGTGCTTTGCGGCATCGTCCCCGCCGAGCGAGTATGCAGCGTAGAGGTACTCCACCATGAGCGCGTGCTCGAGCTCGGCGCCGATATGCAGGAGCATGATGAGATAATCACGCCACGTCATTTCTTCCGGCTTGGGTGGGAGCTTGGGCAGTCGAGCTTTGCTCCCAGCGTTCTTCGAGGCGGCCAAGGACTTCTGGGCCGCGGTCGCCGGCGTTGGCCGGAGAACGTGGCGATCGCTACGTGAGGACATTGCCGTGCCTGGTGCGAGGGGGGAGGGCGGTCAAACTCCGCGCTGGGCGCCGTTCGGCGCGCCAGCGCGGACCCACGTGGCTTAGCCGCGCGTAAAGGTCGGCACGGAATTGAAGTTCCAGATGTCGCGATACACCTTGAACTCCCCATTTGCCTGACGCTTGTAGATCAGCAGCCCCTTCACGGTATAGCGCTGCGTGCAGCCGCCGTTGCGGGGAATGTCCACCGCCGAGTCGACGCCCTGGTCAAAGCCGTAGTCGCCGGCCACCCAGATGAGCTTCGAAACTTTGTCCCAGTGCGTTTTGTATTCTTTGAAGTAGCCCGCGACCCACTTCTCGATGGCCTTGTGACCGTGCACGAGCGGACCGTCCGGCTGCATCACCTGCGCGTCTTTGTCGTAGCAGGCCATGACCCGAGAAGTAATGTTCGAGTTGATGGCGTTGACGTACGCTTTGTGCGCCTTGACGATACGAGGGTCGAATTTCGGCTTAGACGTGCGGGACCCTGATTTCTTGCTCATAACTCACGACTCCTGAGGGGAAGTGATATGCGGGGGGAGCGAGAAGACTTCCGTGATTCCGCGAATCTACCGCTAGACGGTTACTTCGCAACCCACATTCCTCACGAGGAAAGTTCGTCGAGTAAGGCTTTTGCCTCCGTCAGGTCCTTGGTGCCGAAGCCTTCGGTGAACCACGCATAAACGGGGGCAAGAATGGCGCGCGCTTCGTCGCGCCGTCCCTGCGTTGCTATCAATCCCGCCAACGTCGTGGCGCCGCGCAGCTCCCATGACTTGGCATGCTGGCTATGCGCGCAGTCAATGGACGCGCGCAACTGCGACTCGGCTTCGTCGTATCGCTCTTGGCGCATCAGCATCCAGCCCTTGAGACGTAAGACTTCCGCGAGCCACAACCGCTCCTGTCCCGACTGTCGATCGATCTGCGCCAGGCATTCGTCGATCAACTCCAACGCGGCGTCGAGGTTGCCCTGACGCGCCACCGCCTCCGCCAGCGCAGACTTCACGAATGGCACGCGAACATTGCCACCGGTTCTCGTCCACCGTTCAAGCCCGCGTCGCAGGAGCACGATGGCGTCACTGAACTCACCATTCTGGAGCGCGGCTATCCCGCGCGCCTGTGGCGCGGAAACCTCAGAGATGAACGCGAGCCCTTGCTCGCGCGCCAGGCGGTCGGCTTCATCCACGCGCTCCATAAACCGCGCCGGCTCGCGACGATACGCAAAGACGTACGCGCTGAAGGTGAGCGCCCATACAAGCCCAAACGCATGGCCGTCGGCGCGCGCATGCGCCGTGCTCGTTTCGCTCATCCGCTCCGCCTGCTCCGGATAGCCCAGCATCCAGATCAGCTGGCAGGCGTACACTTCCACGAAGGTGCGAAGATCGTGCCCCGTGAGCTGAATCCAACGCTGGGAACGACGCGGGTCGTGTAGTGCGAGCGCTTTATCTGTTTCCGCGCGCGACTCGAGCAGGTCGCCGTGCAGAAAGTACTGCACCATCGCCGTGGCATGGCCGAACATCTTGAGGTCGATGTCATCGGACTCTCGCCCCTCCGCGACCAGCCGCTCTACCCACGGAAGCGAGTCAGCGATGCGACCCTGCGTGATTGTGCTCGTCCACACCCACCAGATGGCCAAGAGCACACTTTGCGCATTCCGTTGACTCTCGGCGAGTTTGAGAATCGCCGCCGCATTGACGCCAACCTCGGCGGCGGCCCAACCGCGTAAACCGGTCCACGCGGCGTTGAGTGGTTCGCGGATTGTGAGTTCCAGTCGATCGCGCTCTTCGGACGGCGGCAACTGATCAATCAGCGACAACCCGTTCTGGAAGTGCGCCACGGCTTCTTTCAGCGCTACGCGGCTGACCGCCATGGTGCCCGCTTTGCGCCAGAGCGGAATGGCCGGGGCGAGATTCCCAGCCTGCGTGTGGTGGTGCGCGAGCCACTCCGGGGTGTTGTTCACACGATCGACGAACTCATGCTCCAACACAAACGCAATCTTCGCGTGCAGTGCGCTCCGCCGGCTTTTGAGCAGCGATTCATAAGCGGCGTCCTGCACCAAGGCGTGCTTGAACGTGTAGGTCGCGAATGGCGCCACATCGCGTTGCGTCACTAGCCCGGCCTCAACCAGACGTTCGAGTGCGGCCGCGAGCGGCTCGGCAAGCAACGGCGAGACACTGGCAAGTAGATCGTGCGAAAACTCCCGTCCAATGCACGCGCCAATCTGCGCGAGTTCTTTGACGGCGCCGAGTCGGTCGAGGCGCGCCATGAGCGAGTCGCGCAGTGAGGCGGGAATTTCCAACGCGGACAGCGGCCCCTGCAGCGTGTAGTGATCGCCGTCCTCAAGTAGCAGTCCCGACTCAAGCACCGAACGGGTCAACTCTTCCACGAACAGAGGCACACCGTCGGTGCGCGCCAGAATCTCGTCGAGCACGTCTGGTGGTAGGGCGCGGCCAGAGGTGACGGCGCCGACGAGCAACGCCCCTTGGGCTCGCCCGAGTCGGTTGAGCGTGATGCTGGTCACGTTGGGGTGCGTAGCCCACACGGGCACGTACTCCGGTCGATGCGTCATCACCAGCAACACGGGAAGCTGCCGCAGCTTCGGCACCAGTAGCTCGAGCAATTCCTGGCTCGTCGGGTCAATCCAGTGGACGTCTTCCACCACCATCAGCACCGGGCCCTGCAACGCGAGCGCTTCGATTTGCCCAGCGATTGCCTCGAGCGTTCTCTCTTTCCGCTTCTGCGGCGAGAGTGCCAACGGCGGATAGCGATCCACCGGCAGTGAGAGTGCAGCGGCCAATAAGGGGGCCGTTTGCGCAATCTGGGCCGCGTCACCTACGAGCGACCCTTCCAGTTTATTGAGGCGCTGTTCCGCGGCATCGTCGCGCGCAAAGCCCGCCGCGCCTTCGATCTGCTCAATAAACGGATGTAGCGGCGAGTTGAGGTGGTAGGGCGAGCACTGGTAATGGATTTCGGTGCAGGGCCCAGTCATGCGCTCGCGCAATCCTTGCGTGAGTCGCGATTTGCCAATGCCGGCCTGTCCGCCAATCAGCACGACTTGCCCATCGTTGGCGCTCGCCTGACGCCAGCGGCGCTCCAGCAGGGTGCTCTCTTCTTCACGACCTACCAGCGGCGCCAATTGCATACCACCGTGCGCTGCTTTGAAGCGCCCTTCTGTGCGACGAGCGGCATCCACGCGCCACACCGGCACCGGCTGTGCGACTCCCTTGAGTTCGCGCGCGCCGAGGTCGGTTAGGTCAAAGGCATCAACCACGAGGCGGCGTGTGGTGGGCGCGATGACGATTTCGTGCGGTGCCGCGAGTGCTTGGAGGCGTGCCGCCAGGTTCGGCGTCTCTCCCACGGCGAGTCTCGCTTCGGCGTTGTCTTGGCTCGTATCGCCCACGACGACTTGGCCAGTGGCGAGACCGATGCGCACCGCGAGTGGACGCGCCGCTCGAATCTGCCGCACCGCCTCCACCATTTCCAGCGCCGAGCGCACCCCGCGTTCGGCGTCATCTTCGTGCGCCACGGGCCAACCGAAGTAGACCATCAAGCCGTCGCCCAGATACTGCGCCACATGTCCTTCATAGCGTGCGACGACGGCACCGCAGGCGGCGCGATACGTTTGCATCAGCGCGTGCAGTTCTTCGGGATCGAGGTGTTCGGCGAGTGCCGTAGAGCCCACGAGATCGCAGAACATCACCGTGAGCTGGCGCCGCTCGGCGCTGCTTGGTGCGGAGTCGAGTTCTTTGAGTGGCGCGGTACGCTCGACGATCGCCGCCGGCTGAGCGGCAGCGGCGAGCGCCTGAATTTCCACCAGCAGTCGACGGCGCGGACCGATGGGCAAGCCGAGTCCGTTGATGTCGGACTCGGTGAGATGCGGGAGCACGTCGAGCGTGATTTCGTGTTCGGCAAAGAGCGCCGCGTATTCCGCGAGGCGCACAGACTGTAGCCATTCGGTCATGTTGGTCACAGCTGCCCTCCCTCAGCGGAAACGTGCGCGGAGGCCGTCTGCGGTAGACGGCCCTTTTTAGGACACCTTGTTCGTAGGCGAACTTTTGTTGATGTCCAAACTATACGATGTTTGCTAGCGTATGCACCGGCAACTCTACATACTACCGCACTACGGCGACTGTCAGCGAGGTAGCATCGGCATGGCATGAGCCCCACGTTCGGCGCACGACGTCGACCGTCCCCCCGTTTGGTAAGGAGATGCTCCGTGAGCGAACGGCGTCAGTTTCTCTTGGACGAAAATCAGATTCCCAAGACGTGGTACAACATCAACGCTGACCTGCCCGTGCCACCGCAGCCGGTGCTGCACCCAGGCACGATGGAGCCGGTCACGCCTGATTTCTTAGGCGTGCTGTTGCCCATGAGTTTGATCATGCAAGAAATCAGCACCGAGCGCTATATCGATATTCCCGAACCCGTGCGGGACATCTATCGCTTGTGGCGGCCCACGCCGATGCTGCGCGCCGTGCGTTTGGAGAAGATGCTCGATACACCCGCGCACATTTATTACAAGTACGAAGGCGTGTCCCCCGTGGGATCGCATAAGCCCAATACGGCGGTGGCGCAGGCGTTCTATAATAAGGAAGCGGGCACCAAGGCGATGGTCACAGAGACTGGTGCTGGCCAGTGGGGATCGGCGATGGCGATGGCGTGCAACTTTTTTGATATCGACCTTGAAGTCTTCATGGTGAAGATCAGTCACACGCAGAAGCCGTATCGCCGCATCATCATGGAAAACTTCGGCGCGCAGGTGTATGCGAGCCCCACCGATCGCACGCATGCGGGCCGCGCGGTGTTGGCGCGAGACCCCGAAAATGCCGGCACGCTCGGCCTTACAATCTCAGAAGCCGTTGAGACGGTGGCTATGAGCGGCGGAGCCAAGAAATACTCGGCCGGCTCGTCGCTCGGCCACGTGCTGATGCATCAAACGGTGATCGGCCAAGAAGCGCTGCAGCAGATGGAAATGGCTGGCGAGTATCCAGACTTTGTGATTGCGTGCGCCGGTGGCGGTTCAAACTTTGCCGGCTTTGCGTATCCGTTTGTCCATCAGAATCTGACGGCGGGGAAGAAGAGTCGGATCATTGCGGTCGAACCGGCGTCTTGCCCGAGCATGACGCGCGGCGTTTATGCATACGACTGGGCCGACCTCGCTGGCACCGCGCCCATCGTGAAGATGCACACGCTCGGACACACGTTCATGCCGCCCGACATTCATGCCGGTGGCCTGCGCTACCATGGCATGGCGCCCAGCGTGAGCGCGCTCGTGCATAACGGCGACATCGAGGCGCGCGCGGTCCATCAATTGGAGACCTTCGCGGCGGCCGTGCAGTTCTCAAAGGCCGAGGGAATTATTCCCGCGCCCGAGAGCGCACATGCCATTCGTGTTGCGATCGATGAAGCGCTGGTCTGTAAGCAGACGGGTGAGAAGAAAGTGATTGCGTTCAATCTCTCCGGTCACGGCCACTTCGATATGATGGCATATCAGGCCTACAACCGCGGGCAGTTGCAGGATTACGAGTATCCCAAAGAGCTGGTGGCCGAAGCGCTGTCGTCGCTGCCGAAAGTTCCGGCGTAGCGACTAGGTGGGGCGTGCGCCGGTCGCCGCGTGCGACCGGCCACGCCGCAACCAGAGGATGCTGCGGGTGTCGAGCGGTACGTCGCCGTACAGCCACACCATCGCGATCTGCTCCACGAATGAAATTCCGTAGAGCGCGATCACGCCGCGAAAGGCCCACGTGGTGTCGATGAGGAAGGACGCAAACAGCGTCACCACGACCAGCACGCCCGCCGCGCGACTCAGATGGGTGTGCGGCAGGACGATGCGACCGACGCGTGCCTTCGACACAAAAACTAGCGCCAAGTACAGCACCAGACATCCAACGATGTATGGAATGTTTGGCGTGACGTAGTTAGGAAAGAGCCGTACGGCGAAATACGCGGTGGATACGTAGTAGGCAATGTCGGCGACGGCGTCGAGCATCGAGCCGAACGCCGAGGTCTGGTTCCAGGCGCGGGCGAGTTTGCCGTCGAGATAGTCGGTGAGCCCGAGGATCGCGTAGAGTGTGGCGAATGCCGTGACCGGCCGATGATCCACGAGTAGGAACAGCACCGGCACGCCGAGGAGTCGCGCGGCGGAGAGAGCGTTGGGAATATTCCACCGCGTGGGAGTCACGCGGCGGCCACCGTGCCTGCGGCCGCCATATCGCGCCCTGTGATATGATGTGCTGTCATCGGCGCGCGTGTGTTAATCGCGCCGAAATTTTCTTCCCTGATCCGCGAGCCCAGCGGTCAGGATGCGAATCGCCTTCGGCCCCATGCCGTGTAGCGCGGCCACCGACGCTTCGGTGCGCTGCGCGAGCTGCGCCATCGAACGAATGCCTGCGTGCGCGAGTGCGCGGAGCACGGGGCCGCTCACGCCGTGGGGAAATGCTTCGGCGTTCGGATGGGTGGTGTCAGATTGTGGAGTCATGGTCGGAGGGCGCTCCTGTCGGTAACACACATCACCTCGTTCAGGCTGATAAGTCAGCCTTACTGAAATTGATCTGGTGTTAAGCTCACGCGATAGCCCCGACAGGGTCTGTTGTATGCCGCCGACATTACACCCGATCTTCCGACGCTGCCCGCCCAGCGTAGCTGGGCCGGACCACCCAACTCTTCTCGTTCGGCTTGCGAATGAGCAACCAGTAGGCAAAGAACGCGGTGGACGCGAGCGTCATCGCGAGCGGTGCCCAGTCAGGAATCAAGCCGTGGGCATCGAAGAGCCGTCCATCTCCGGCAAACTGACCGAACCCAAGCAGCGACGGAATACGATACCAGTAGTAGCAGGATACGGCCGCTGTTCCAGAGATGCGCGTGAGCCACGGCTCGGTGGCGAACTTGAGCCGGAGGAGCGCCACGTACAGGGTGAGAGTGACTACCAGCCCAGCGACCGGCATCTGATACACACGAAGTAGATCGCCGATTTCGGAAATGCCGAGGTGGTCGGGCACGTGGAACCATCCCCACACAAAGCCCGGAAGTCCGCCGGCGATCAGCAGACCGCTGGCGCGCGTATACGCGTTCTTGCTCGGACGACGCGGGGTCATATTCGGCGTGGAGTCAGGGCAGGGCACCACGCAGTTCATGCACTGATCACAGTGTGCGTTGGGCATGGCGCCAAACACATTGGACCCGTAGAGTTTTTCGACCGGATGCACGGGGCAGAGCGACGAGCACCAGGCACTCTTCCATTCGAACTGCGTTCCCATGACGAATCCCGCCACGATGAGTGCGGTGATGAGCATAGCGCTGGCCGGCCCGTTGGTGTTCAACATCGCGTGACGCATGGGCACGATCAGATACAACAGCATGACACCGACCAGCCCGAGCTTGGCTTGTGTGCGTGGCGACATAATCCGCTGCTTCGACCATCCCATATGGCGCGGGAAGAGCACCACGCTCGCGAGCGGGCACACATTCCGCCACAGGCCGACGGCGACCACCATCAGCATCGGCGCCACGGGAATGAGGATGTTCCAGAGGAGCGTCAGGCCGAGCGGCGGAAAGAAGATCAGGCTCGTGAAGATGACGCAGCCGACCAGCCAGAAGAGCGCTTGCAACGTGCGCCAGACGCGAACGTTCGGTGCGACGGGCGAGACGGTTGGGAGCGGGATGGCCACGAGAGCGTCCTGGTCAGAAGGATGATCTACGGGAAAAGAATCTACCGTGCTCTCGCTGGTTGGGAACAAGCGGTCGGCGATTGCGTGACGCACGGATCACGGCACGAGCGCGCCGTCGGAGAGTGAGACGTCAGGTCGTTCGCGACGTTATCCGAGTGCGCGATGCCGGTTACTTGATACGAGCTTCTGTCAGGGGAACGCAGCGCGGTAGGCCGACGCAGACCGGTTACTTCACCTCGGCGCCCAGCCGACCCCGCTCGCCTTCACTGCGCGGGGAGAGCAGACAACGTCACCGCCGACGACAGGCTGTTCCGCTGACGCCAGAACAGGTACGCGACCACCACCGACACGATCGCGAGGGCCGCGCCGAACTCCGTAGTGAACCATGCGGTACGACCGGTATTCACCGTCACGCGATCAAAGAAGCTCTGAATCCAGAGATTGTGACTGCCGTGCAGGAGCATCGCGGTCCACACGCTCCCGGAGCGAAGCCGGAGCCACGCGAACGCAAACGATATGCCCACCACCATGACGAAAAAGCAGAGGAGGGCAAAGGCTTTTGGCGTGCCGCTGTTGTAGTCCGCGAACAGGATGAGCGGTGCGTGCCAGAGCGCCCAGATCGAACCGCTGATGAGCGACGTGCGGGTGTAGGTGGTGAGTTTGGCGAGCTCCGGAACCAGCAGACCGCGCCAGCCGAGTTCCTCGCCGAGTGCGGAAAGGCAGCTCTGTATTGATCCCGCGATGATGAACATCGGCAGGCTATTCTTGAAGGTTCCGATGCCGCCGAGTCCCGCGAGCCAGACGGTGCCATAGGCGACGGTCGCGTAGGCGATCGGCAAGAAATAGCCAAACAGCTGCCATCGTGTGCCGCCCCACCCCCATCCTTCGCCGCGCACGTTGCGTTGGTAGAAGAGTCGCGTCACCAGCGCCGCAACGCCGGGTGACCACATGAGCAAGTACACATAGAGTCCGCCGCGAACGCCAAGCGTGCCGGCGGAGATGATGAGTCCCCAGAAGATGGAACTGAACGCTACAGTAAGGACGAGGTAGGTCCACACGGTTCGGCGTGCGGCCTGTTGGTCAGCAGACGTCGAGTTGGTGCCGAGCATGCATGTCCTCGTCGGGCAGAAGGTGATCGTTATTCGAGAGGATTCGTCGTCGTGCCGTGGCTCGCGCCGAGCTGCAGCTGCTGAAGCGCTCCCATCGCCGCCTGCGCCATCGCATGGGGCACAAAGATGTGATCATGGTGAATACCTGCCACGACATTACAGCTAATTCCGGCGCTGTCTAGAGCCGCGGAGAAAGCCGCCGTGAGCCCAGTGGCCGCAAGGTCAGAGTTGACGGTGAGCGTAATCCACGCGCAGGGAAAGCGAGCCGAGAGTTTTTCCCGTCGCGCCACGGCAGATTCGACGATGACGGAGCGCCCTTCCGGCTCTTGCACCGACGCAATAATCTCGTGCACGCTGAGGGCCGCGTCGGGGGCCACCGTAGCGAAGACGTACGTTCCGGGATGGAGTACCGGATTCAGCTGCCGAAGCAGTGCGGTGAGGGTGTCACGGGAAGGCATCGGTAAAGGTTAATATGCAGTGGTAGCTTTATAGCAACGCAGGTACCCCCCAATGCCGCCACGATTGACTCGCTTCGAACACCCCACGCCAGTATCGCTCTCCGAGCCGCCGCTGCCGCGCGGCAAGGATTTTGACGGACATCGATTTGTTGGCCTTCACTATCGTCGCTATGAAGGCGACCTCTTTGCCGGTCGTATTTCCGGCTATGAGATTGGCCAAGGCGATTTGGGTGACTGCTACTTTCTCTCGTCACTCGCCGCCGTCGCAAACGGCCACCCGCGGCTGATTCGGCGCGGCATTGTTGCGAACGATGATGGCACCTATACCGTCACGTTCTGGGAGCGGAAACGGGGGGTGGCCGCGCCCGTACGCATTCGCGTTGACACGCGGTTTCCCGTAGATAGGCGCGGCCATCAGAAGTTCGGACGCAGCCTCCGCTCGAGCTCTCGGGGACAGGTGCTTTGGCCGGCGCTCTTTGAGAAAGCCTTTGCCGCGTGGCAACATGGGTACGTGCACGTCAATCAGGGTGGTGACGGCGGGTTTGCGCTCACCGCGTTGACGGGCACACCGAGCCGAACGCTGACGCCGAACAAACGCTCACGGCTCGCGCTCTGGCAGCGGCTCGTGGAGGGCATTGCGGCAGGACACCCCATGGTGACGAGCACGCCGTCCACTCGCGACCTCGCTCGGCGGACCGGTCGAGCAGACCTCGCGGGGTTGATCGACGACCATTATTACGCGATCGCCGGGGTGGTGACTCGTCGTGGTGAGCGGCTGGTGAAGCTGTATTCCCCATTGGTTGACGTCGGCTTGGCGGCGGTTTCTACGCCAACCCGCCGCGACAACGCACGGCGGCATACGGTGGTCTCGCTGGATGACTACCGTCGGGATTTCGACCAGCTTGTGGTGTGTGCGCTGGGCAACAGGTAACCGCAGGGCTGCGGGCTCACCGGCCAAGCCGTCACGCGCCCTAGCCAAATCGGAGTGGCTACCGCATCGTATCCGCGCGATACGTCGCTGACTCCGGTTTGGTCTGGAGTGGTGCCATCACCAATTAAAGCGCGGTTTCATGTTCAGACACCCATTTCGGTTATCCGCCTCCGTTGCGTTGAGTGCCGTGACCCTCTCGGTCGCGAGCACACTTCCGGCACAGGGGCGTCCCGCCGCCAGCTACGATCTCGTGATTGCAAACGGCCGTGCCATCGATCCCGAAACCGGCCTCGATGCCGTGCGCTGGATTGGCGTACGGGCGGGCAAGATTGCCGCGATCTCCGCGACGCCGATCACGGGAAAAGAGATGCTCGACGCGCGCGGTCTCGTTGTCGCGCCAGGATTCATTGATCTGCACGCGCACGGGCAGCAGATCGCCGCGGCGCGCATGCAGGCCTTTGATGGCGTCACGACCGGTCTGGAACTCGAGGCCGGTATTCTGCCGGTGGGTGCCGCGTACGACCGCGCGGCGCGCGAGGGGCGTCCGATCAACTATGGGTTCTCGGCCTCGTGGCTATTTGGTCGTGTCGCTGAGAAAGAACATATGGAGCCGACAGGCGATCTCAGCTATTTCCAAGAAGCACAGAAGAAGACAGGGTGGCAGTACACGGTTGCGACACCAGACGAAACGGCGCGCATTATGGCTCGCGTAGAGCAGGGCCTCAAGGAAGGCGCGCTCGGGATTGGTGTGCTGGCTGGCTACGCCCCTGGGCACGGACGCAAGGAGTACTACGAAGTCGCCAAACTGGCCAAGAAATACAACGTCCCCACGTACACGCATGTGCGTTACCTGAGCGTGATCGAACCGCAGTCATCGTTCGAGGCGTTTGAAGAACTGGTGTCGCTTGCCGCGTCGACAGGCGCGCAGATGCACATCAGCCATCTCAATAGCAATAGCACGCGCGACATTCCTATCATCGCCGAACTCATTCGCGGAGCGCAGGCGCGCGGATTGCCGATCACAACGGAAGCCTATCCGTATGCCGCCGGCAGCACGGTCGTTGGCGCCGAGATATTCCGCGGTAACTGGCGCGAACGGATGGGTGGCGCGAAGGCGAGCGACATTGAGTTCGGTGGAAAGCCGTACAACGATTCAACACTCACGGAAGCGCAGGCCAAAACACCTGGATCGTGGATCGTGGTGCACTTCATGCGCCCGGATCAAAGTGCCACGGACCAGGCGTTGCTCGATCAGGCCGTGCTCTTTCCCGGCGGGGCGATTGCATCAGATGCTATGCCTTGGACGTCCAACGGAAAGACGATCACTGAGAATGTTTGGCCGTTGCCGGCCGACGCCTTTGCGCATCCCCGCAGCGCGGGCACCTTCACGAGATTTCTGCGTGACTATGTGCGCGAACGGCAAAAGGTGTCGTTGCGCGAGGGGCTGCGCAAAGTGACGCTCATTCCTGCGCAGATTATTGAAGCGAGCGTGCCGCAAATGAAGCAGAAGGGAAGACTGCAGGTGGGCAAGGATGCCGATCTCGTCGTGTTTGATCTCGCGACCGTGACCGACAAGGCCACCTTCACCGCTCCCAACGCGCACTCCGAAGGGATGCGTCATGTGATTGTGAATGGCACGCCGGTGATTCGTGCGGGCGCGCTGGTCTTGGAAGCGCTACCTGGCAAGCCGGTCCGCCGACCGGTTGTGCGCTAACGCATTTCTTCTCTCTTCGGATCTTCTATGCTCAGCCGCCGCTCCTTCCTTGCCGCTAGTGCGTTCGCCGTTGCTCCCGCCTTCAACCGCGGCCGCTTTACTCTCTTTCCGTGGAGCGGCGCTGAATACTCCGCGCGCACCATCGACCTGATGAAACGGGCGACGGTGATCGACATGCTGAGTCCGATCACCTTGAATTTTCCGAAGATGGAGCAATGGCTGAGCAAGCCCGCCTCGTTCACGGCGGCTGACGCGGCGGAATTCGCAGCATCAGGGATCTCCGCCTTTCATATCGCGGTGGGCATGGGTGGCCCAGGAGCGTATGAGGACAGCTACCGATACCTCGCGCTGCAAAACGGATTCATTGCGAGCCACCCTCAGTGGTTCGCTCGCATCGACACCGCCGCCGACTTCGACCGCGCCAAAAAAAGCGGACGCGCCGGGTTGCTCCTCGGCTTACAAAACTCCGAGCATTTCCGCACGGCCAAGGATGTCGAAGCCTTTCACGCCCTCGGGCAGCGCGTGTCGCAACTCACGTACAACACGCGCAACATGATTGGCAACGGTTCCACCGAGCGTCGGGATGAAGGGCTCTCTGATTTTGGCGTGTCGATTGTGGAGAGAATGAATGCCGTGGGAATGGCCGTTGACGTATCGCATTGCGGCGACCGGACGTCGCTCGACGCATTTGAAGTCTCCAAGAAACCAGTTTTGATCACGCACTCCAATGCCCGCGCGCTGGCCAGTGGCCACCCGCGCACCAAGCCCGACGAAGTCATCAAAGCCATGGGCAAGGCTGGTTCGGTCATGGGCATCACCGGCGTGCGCATGTTCGTGAAGGGGAGCGAGCCCACCACTATCGAAAGCCTGCTCGATCACTTCGATCACGTCGCGAAACTCACCGGCCCAGAACACCTCGGCGTGGGCAGCGACATGGATCTTCACGGGTATGACGCGCTCCCGCCGGATCAGATCAAAGCAATCCAGGCCGGCTACAAGGCCGTCTATGGATTCCGCGCCAAGACCGACATCGAGGGGGTAGACCACCCCAAACGGATGTTTGATCTCACCGAGGGGCTCACGCGACGGAAGTACACCGACGCGCAAATCGAAGGCATCCTCGGCGGCAACTTCAAGCGCGTGCTCGGCGAGATCTGGGGCGGCTGACGGGCGTCAGCGCCAGCGGGGCGTGTCGGGAAGCTGAACGCGCGGCGCACGTTTTTCGAGTGCGCCGTCCAGATGCAGCAGTGCGAGCCCCACACCAGCCGCGCCCTGCATCAATCCCGTTTGCGCCACGAGCAGTTCGGGGCGCACGCGATGCTCGGCCTGAATCCACTTGAGTCCGTTGCCGTCGGGCGTGGCACGTTGCAGCGTGTTATCCACTACGCGCTGCGCAAAAGTCAGATGGCGCGGCTCGCCTGTGGCGGCATGCCAGTCGAGGAAGAACTCCGAGATGCCGCAGTTGCCGCAGCACTGCGAGATGTTGTTCCAATAGCCGGCGCCATCCGGGTGTTGATCGGGGACGCCGCTGTCGATGATGCCTTGGGCGAGGCGAGGAATGGTGTCGAGCCATTTCGTATCACCCGTGACATCCGCGAGACGGCGATACAGCCGCGCCGTGCCGGCTGGGCCATGACACCAGCTCAAATAGAAGAGTTGCTCGCCGCCGGGCTCGGAATGGAGAATCTTCATTCCGTTTTGCGCGGTTCGTGTAGCGATCGCTTGTAGGTACTGCTCGCCCGAAAGCGCGGCGTCGAGGAAGCGCCGTTCTCCTGTTTCCTTGTACAGTGTGGCCAACACGTACGAGACGCCGGCGGTGCCGTGCGAGAAGTTGGGGTAGCGTCGCGGCATGTCGGTGGAGATGGACCACTTGAGTCCGCCATGTTCTGGCTGGGCCACTTCCACGAGACGCGCGCCTACCTTCACGGCGTCGCGGCGCCAATCCGGCCACTCTCCGCGTGCTTGCCCCAGCCAGAGGAGGGTGAGCAGAATGCCCCCGCTACCGGAGATGATGTCGGTAGAGTTATTCCATCCCGCTCCGGCGCCCATCGGCGTAAGGGCGCTCTTCAGGAGCGAGGCAGCGCGCGCCACGCCCTCGGCGTACCGCGCGTCACCGCTGGCGCGACGCGTGAGTTCCAGCACATATGCGATGCCCGCCACGCCGGTGTAGAGCCCTGCGCCTTCGTCGCCGAGTGATGCGGCGGACGAGGGAAGGGTTGCCATGAGGTAGTCAGCGCCGGCGCGTGCCTGTGCGAGATATGCGGCGTCGCCGGTGGCGTGATGCAACTCAAGGTAAAAGAGCACGATGCCCGGGCTACCGCTGTAGAGATTGCTCTGAATGGATTTTGCGTCAGCGGGATCGGCGGGCCATGTTGTGCCGGCCGCGCCCTTCACGGCAGCGCGCGCAATCCATCGCTCTGCACGCTGAGCGGCGTCGAGGTAGGGCCGTGCGGCGGTCCAACCGCGCACCACATCGCCTCGCAGCGAAGCGGGGATCGCAAAAAACGCCGCGGCCGCCGCACCGCGCTCGAGCAGCGTACGGCGAGAGAGTTCATGCGCGCTTCCGTGACGGTCGTCGCTGGACATAGTGCCCCTGAGCGGTGGCGGTGTTTATCGAACGTGAAAGAGCTGAATATCCGGAGCGAATCGCTGGAATTGGGTCACGACTTTACCCTTCCCCGTGTTCCGGTAAACGCGTCAATACTATCGGCTAGGCTAATCACGCGATGCATGAATGGTTCCGCTACGCGCTCCATCCGCGCGCGACCGCTCGCTTTCCGAGCACCACCAACGCAACCGCGACCAGCAACACCAACCCCTGCAGTGCGATCACAACCGTCCCAGCTTGTCCCGCATCCTTGCTCAACGCAAAGAGCGACACATCCTGCACAATCACCCCAATGAGTGATGCGATGAGCACCGGCGTTGCCCACCGTTTGCGCATCAGCAGGCCGACACATCCCGCCGCACCAAACCAGACGGCAACCGCCGTTGCAGCCACCGACCAGGCGGGCCGTGTGGAGTAGGCAGCTTGTTGCGCAGCGCTCATCTTGGCGAACGCTTCGGGTGACAGCATCACATCGCTGAGGTAGGCCGCACAGCCCATCAGATTCCACAACAACGCAATCACAACGACCGGCACAAACCACTTGGGGGCTCGTTCCACGGAAACTCCTCGGGGGGATGAACGGGCGATCATACGAATTTCCTGGTGACGCCGCAAGCCGAAACGGCCGTAATCAGGCCATTGAGGGGACGTTAGCGGCTGAGCTGATTCTGGTCGCGCACTCCTGGAAATGGGCGCGCAGCTTCTCCGACGACCAACCACCCGATCGCCGCTGAGAGACCGCCTGCGCCAACCATCATTAGCGCGAGCATGCCCACTATCCAATAGGATCGCCGATCAGCGCTCGTTACCCACGCTGGGTGACTGCCAGATGCATCCACGAGGAATACGGCGATCATCACGATGCACACGCCGCACGTTGCGCCAAAGCGAAGCCACGACGCACGAGACCAGTACGGGCGCCGACGGAGATAGCCCCTGCGCAACGCATACAACACGGTACCGAGTACCAGCAGATTGTACACGTACCGAATGATCAACATGATTCCCTCGAGCGAAGATCGGGCCGGACATACGGCGTCCGGTCGCGCTGCATTAGTCCACAATAAACAACGTGGCGCCCGCCGCCGTTACCGACCGATGCGCCATGGCACCGTCCGCCACCTGATAACTCATGCCGGGCGTGAGTGTGCAGCTACGGCCGTCAGCCAACTCCGTCACAAGCTCCCCCGAGAGGCAGAGCAAGATGTGGCCTTTGGAGCACCAATGATCGGCACGGTAGTTGGCGGAGTACTCAACCATGCGCACGCGGACCGTGCCGAACTGCTGCGTGCGCCACAGTGCAACGCCGGTTTCGCCGGGATGCTCGGTTGGCGAAACCTCAGCCCAGTTGGTGGTGCCGAACGGAATTTGGGAGAGTTCCATACGCACAACGTACGCCAACATTGGGACGAAACGCGAGCGCCGCGCCCATAGGGAAACCCCGCCGAGCGAGCCATCGCTCGGCGGGGACGCTCCCTTACCGAGAGAACACCGTCCCGTGTGGCACGGCCGTACCGGTAAACCCGTGGGGCCACGTCCGGCCAGTGAGGGTCAGGCCGGGCCGATCGCTCTGCGCATCCTTGAATCGCGCATCAATAGCGAGCGTGCCGGTTGTTGGATCGAAATTGATCACGAAGAGTCTATTCCCCTTTGAGAACCCGTTGGCGACCCAGCCGCCGGAGTTCAACACCACGCGCGTCCCCGTGGGGTCTATGGCAATCCAGTGCGGCTCCTCGTCAACTCCAAACGAAACAGACGAGACCTCGCGCGGATGCTCGGGATCGGAAATGTCGAGCGCGACGAGCGAGTGCGCTGCCGGCACCGGTTGTAGCCACCAGTGACCCGTGAGGACCGGTACGCCGCAGCCCGTGCCTTCAAAACCTTTCACAAACGTTGTGGTAGGCGCCGAACTTTCCACGCCACGCAACAAATACAACCCACAGTTGAATGTGTGGATGTACACGCTCTTGCCGTCGGGCAGGAGATGTGGCTCGCCCGTGAACTTGTGCTCATCGCCACGCGGCCCGGGCTTGAGTGCGATGCTCTGGAGCAGCTTCAGGTCGGACAAGCGCCAGAACTGCACCCATTCGGAGGTAGAGATCTTGTCGTCATGCGACATGTTCGTGGTGGTGGAGACGGCGCGGTCAACGGCGCGCATCGCAATCACGCTATACGGATAAATCAGCTTGTCGGGGATCGCGCTGTCCGCCGCGGCACCTCTGCGGACAACGGTACCACGCTCGTCCATTTCCACGAGCCCGCCGGTGACGTCCACGGCGTGCGGTTTCATGGCGCCCATCGGCATGGTGCTCATCGCTGGCGAGGCAGTGGCGGAGTCCGCCTTGTACTGATAGGTCGCCAGCACATTGCCGTTCGACAGGCGCACGAAGGTGTGCGGATGACTAAACCCCGCGCGATCGCCAAACTCCGTGAGAATCTTGGGCTTTGTCGGCTCCGTCAGGTCGAATAGCCAAGTGCGCCCGGCGTGAAACCCATTCGCCAGGAGGTGTCGATTGAGGGGCATTTCTGCTTCGGTGTGATGCGGCTGCGTGCCCGCCACTCCGGTGGGGAGCGTGGTCACGACGCTCCCATACTTGGCCGATGCGGGATTCGCGTCGATCACCGCGAGAAAGTCTGTGGCTTTGTCGGCGGAGTCGCCGGCCCAGAGAAAGAGATACTCACTCTGCGCGGGCTGGGTCGCGGGGCGGCACGCGGCGAGTGCGAGCAGCGAGGCAAAACAAAGAACGTGACGCACAGGGCACCTGCCGGGACGTGAGGAGTCGCAAAGATACGACAATGTGCCTCACGCCGCGGCGTGCCAGCCGATGAACGCGAGTAGTGAGAGCGTTGCTGGCTTCGTATGAACGACATTAGCCCGCGTGCGGCGTTGGCACGCGTCCTCGGACGGCATTGGCACGTGCACTGTACTGAATCCGGCCATCGGCACCCGCTGGCAAACGTTCGCGCAGCCGCGCGTTGAGCCGCGCACTATCCTCGGCACCCATCTCCGCCAGCGTTGGCCCGACGCTCGGGCCCAAATGAATGGTCGCCCAATAGTCGTCGAAGTCCGCGAAGGTTCGTTGCACGGTGATCTCGTGCGTTGCGACATCCTCCAACCCTGCAGCGGTCCACAACTCGCGCAGCACATCAACGCGCGCCGCCTCAGGACTGGGTGGAACCGGAAGCGTGGCGCCGAGTGCACGCAGTTCTTCTTGTAGCGCGGCATAAGGAAAGCCGCCGTTATCCATATCCCACGCATACGCGGAGACCACACCGCCCGGCGCGACGACCCGCACCATTTCGGACACGCCCTTGGCGGGGTCCGGCACAAAGAAGATCACCAATGGCATCACTGCCGCGTCGAATTGGTCATCGGTGTACGGCAGCGCCATCGCATCGCCTTGGCGAAAGTGCACGTTCCCGAGCACGGCTCGCGTGCGCGCAAACTCGAGCTGTGCGGCCGACGGGTCAATGCCGTGCACCGAACTGGGAGCCGTGCGCGCGAGAATTCGTTCGGTGAACGCGCCATTGCCGCATCCCACGTCGAGCCATCGCACGCGATACGGCGGCGCCAGCCAGGCGAGAAAGGCGTCGCCCGCTGGCTCACTCCATAGGCCCATATACCGCTGGTAGGCGGCGCCATCGTCAAATCGAATGGATCGGGTCATCGGAATGAGGGGGTCGGGGGGCAGGGTGTCTACATTAACTTATTACCGGATAGCGTTAGCACCACCATAAGCCCCTCGCCCCTTTCCATTGTTCCTCGCACCCGCTCGCTGCCCATGAGCACGGCGCCATTCGCCTTCCGGCTCGACGCCACCGAAGGTGCCGCACGCGCCGCTGAGTTCACGACGCCGCATGGCACCGTGGAAACACCCGCGTTCATGCCCGTGGGAACGCACGCGGCCATTCGCGGGCTCGCCACCTCCGAGGTGGGCGCGATGGGTGCGCGCATGCTCCTATCGAACGCGTATCATCTGTACCTGCGTCCGGGCGACGCCGTGGTCCGCGCGCTCGGTGGGTTGCACGCCTTTGCCCGGTGGGACGGGCCGATGCTCACCGACTCCGGCGGCTTCCAGGTGTTTTCGCTCGCGCGGTACCGCGAAGTGAACGAGGAAGGCGTCACCTTCAAGAATAAATTTGACGGCTCACTCCACGCCTATACCCCCGAGCGCGTCATTCAAATCGAGCGCAACCTTGGCGCCGATGTCATTATGCAGCTCGACGAGCTGATAGATGGTGGAAGCGCTCTCGAACCGGCGCGCGGCGCGATGGAGCGAAGCCTCCGATGGCTCGAACGGTGCCGCGTTGAGTTTGATCGAATCTCGCGCGAGGGGCGCGCGCCGTTGGATACCGTCCCAACACCGCCCGGCACTCCGCTGCTCCCCGCGACCAACGACGACGAACGGCGCGCGCCACAGCAATCGCTCTTTCCGATTGTGCAGGGCGGTGTGCACGCCGAGCTCCGTCGCGCGTCGATGCGCGGCATTTTGAATTGCGGCGACTGGGAAGGCTTTGCCGTGGGCGGCCTCTCCACGGGCGAGCCCAAGCCCGAGATGTATGCCACGCTCGATATCTGCGGCGCAGAGTTGCCGCGCGAACGACCGCGCTATCTGATGGGCGTGGGCTTTCCCGACGACCTTGTCGAAGCCGTCGGTCGCGGTATGGACCTGTTTGACTGCGTGGCGCCCACTCGCATGGGACGCCATGGCACGGCGTTCACCCCGCGCGGAACGGTGCAGCTGCTCAAGGGCACGAATCGCCTCGACCGTGCGCCACTCGTGGACGGCTGTCCCTGTCCCGCGTGCACGCAATACGACCGTGCGTATCTCCGACACCTCTTTGCCGCCGACGAACCGCTCGGTCCACGCCTCATTGCGCTGCATAATCTCGCCATGCTCATAGGGTTAATGCGCGAGGCCCGCGCGGCTATCTGTGCCGGAGATTTTGCGCGATGGAGCGCAGAGTGGTTACTCGCGTATCGCGCCGGCGGACCAGCGGATTCCGCTGAGTAGTTCGCCTCCGCTCTGAGGGCTGGAACCCCCTCCTCCCTATGAAACTGGATTGTGTACCGAAGCGTTAGCTAAGCGTCGTTGATAAAGCGCTGCGCTCACGGAATCCATGAGAGGAGAGGAACGATGGACGGACATACTGGCAATACGGCGGGTAAATGCCCGGTCATGCACGGCGCCGGCACGGCGACGGCAGCCGCAAGCACCTCGAATAAAGACTGGTGGCCAAATCAGCTCAACCTCTCGATCCTCCACCAAAACTCTGCCCTCTCCGATCCTATGGGCACGGGGTTCGATTATGCGGCGGAGTTCAAGACGCTGGATCTCGAGGCCCTCAAAAAAGACCTCTACGCGCTGATGACCACCTCGCAGGACTGGTGGCCAGCCGACTACGGACACTACGGCCCGCTCTTCATTAGAATGGCGTGGCACAGTGCGGGCACTTACCGCACGGCAGACGGCCGCGGCGGCGCATCCAGCGGCACCCAGCGATTTGCCCCGCTCAACAGCTGGCCCGACAACGGCAATCTCGACAAAGCACGTCGGTTACTCTGGCCCATCAAACAGAAGTACGGCAAGAAGCTCTCGTGGGCCGACCTTATGATCTTTGCCGGCAACTGCGCCATTGAGTCGATGGGGCTCAAGCCCTTCGGCTTTGCCGGTGGCCGAGCCGATGTCTTTGAACCGGAAACCGATATCTACTGGGGCTCCGAAGCCGAGTGGCTTGGTGACAAGCGCTACTCGGGCGACCGCGAACTCGAGAATCCGCTCGCCGCTGTTCAGATGGGGCTCATCTATGTGAACCCGGAAGGACCCAACGGGCGTCCCGATCCGCTCGCATCAGCCAAAGACATTCGCGAGACGTTCGCGCGCATGGCCATGAACGATGAAGAAACCGTCGCGCTCGTGGCGGGCGGACACACGTTCGGAAAGGCGCACGGCGCGGGCGATCCAAAGCTTGTGGGCCCTGAGCCCGAAGGCGCTACAATCGAAGAGCAGGGACTTGGCTGGAAGAACAGCTTTGGTAGCGGGAAAGGCGTGCACACCACCACGAGCGGTATTGAAGGCGCGTGGACTCCGAACCCGATCAAGTGGGACAACGGCTACTTCGACACCTTGCTCGGCTACGAGTGGGAACTGACCAAGAGCCCCGCCGGTGCCCAGCAGTGGACGCCCAAGGATGCGGCGGCCAAAACCACGGTGCCGGACGCCCACGACAAAACGGCGCGCCATGCACCGATGATGACCACGGCCGACATGGCGCTGCGCGAAGATCCCGCCTATCTCGCCATCTCGAAGCGGTTCCACAAGCACCCCGAACAATTGGCCGACGCCTTTGCGCGTGCCTGGTTCAAGTTGACGCACCGTGATATGGGTCCGCGTTCGCGCTACCTCGGCGCCTTTGTGCCCGCGGAAGAGTTGCTCTGGCAGGATCCTATTCCGGCGGTCAATCACCCGTTGGTTGATGCAGCCGACGTCACGGCGCTCAAGGCGAAGATTCTCTCGTCTGGTTTGTCCATCGCACAACTTGTCTCCACGGCGTGGGCGTCGGCATCCACCTTCCGCGGCTCCGACAAACGTGGCGGCGCAAACGGCGCGCGCATTCGGTTGGCGCCTCAGAAAGATTGGGAAGTGAACCAGCCAGCGAAGCTCGCCAAGGCGATCAAGCTCTTCGAGGCGATGCAACAGGAGTTCAACGCCGCGCAGAAGAACGGCAAGAAGATTTCGCTCGCCGATCTTATTGTGCTCGGTGGATGCGCGGCCGTGGAACAGGCCGCGAAGAACGGCGGCCAGCACGTGACGGTGCCGTTCACTCCAGGCCGTATGGATGCAACGCAGGAGCAGACGGATGTTGCATCGATGGGCGTGCTCGAGCCGATCGCCGACGGATTCCGCAACTATCAGAAGGCCGCGTACACCGTGTCCGCCGAGTCGTTGCTGATTGACAAGGCACAACTCCTGACGCTGACCGCTCCGGAGATGACGGTACTCGTTGGCGGTCTGCGCGCGTTGAATGCGAACTTCGGCCACGCGCAGCACGGCGTGTTCACCAAACGTCCTGAGGCGCTCACCAACGATTTCTTTGTGCAGTTGCTCGACATTGGCACGACGTGGAAGCCGACCGCTGGCACCAACGGTGTTTTTGAAGGGCACGACCGCGAAACCGGCGACCAGAAGTGGACCGCAACGCGGGTCGATCTGATTTTTGGGTCGAACTCACAGCTCCGCGCGCTCGCCGAGGTGTATGCGGCTGATGATGCGCAGGAAAAGTTTGTGCAGGCCTTTGTGGCCGCGTGGACCAAGGTGATGAATCTGGACCGGTTTGACCTGGCCTGAGTTCTGCTTGGCCTGATACTGAAGCGAAGGGGGGCGTTTCGGCGGAAGCCCGAACGCCCCCGCCTCGTAAAGCGTATCTTAAAGGTTGCCCGACTGCGGGCGCCCCATCGCTTTTTCTCGAGGACTTTTCCATGCGTTTCTTCCCACGGACTCGGCGCGGCCACGCGCTGGCTGCTCTGTTGCTCTGTTCGTTGCCGGCGTTGCTCCCGGCGCAGGCCGCCAAGGTTGCGGCGGCGCGGCCGGCCTCGGCCGCCTCGGTAGACACCACCCTCTGGCAGAATGTGAGCTGGCGCCTCCTCGGACCGGCGCACTCCGGCCGTATGACCTCGGTCGTGGGCTCTACGCAGCGTCCTGCTGAGTACTACGTGGGCACCACCGGCGGCGGCGTCTGGAAGACCGCCGATAGCGGTAAGACCTGGCACCCGACCACCGATAAGTACTTCGGCGGTACGATTGGCGCGCTCGACATTTTCAAGCCGAACCCCGATGTCGTGTGGGCCGGCGGCGGCGAAACGGCGATTCGCGGCAACGTCTCGCATGGCGACGGTGTGTGGAAGAGCGCCGATGCTGGCAAAACGTGGAGCTTTATGGGGCTCGCCGAGACGCAGTATATCTCGCGCATCGTCACGCACCCAACGGATCCGAACATCGTGTACGTGGGCGCGCTCGGCCACGTGTTTGGCCCCAACAAGGAACGCGGCGTGTACCGCTCCAAGGACGGCGGCAAGACGTGGCAGAATATTCTGTTCAAGAATGACTCGACGGGCATTGCCGATCTTGTGATGGATCCCACCAATCCGAATGTGCTCTACGCCGGATTCTGGCAGGCCGGTCGCAAGCCGTGGCTTCTGGTGAGCGGCGGTGCTGGTGGCAGCATGTACAAGACAACGGACGGCGGCGACCACTGGACTGAACTCTCGCACAACGCCGGTCTTCCGCATGGCCTGTGGGGCAACATTGGAATTGCCATTTCGCCGGCAAAGCCGAATCGAGTGTGGGCCGTTATTGAAGCCGATTCTGGCGGCGTCTTCCGCTCCGACGACGCCGGCTCCACGTGGCAGTACGTGAATGCCGACCGCAATCTCCGTCAGCGCGCTTGGTACTACAGCAAGCTCTTTGCCGATCCAAAAGATTCGAACACCGTGTACGCCGGCAACGTTGGCGGCTACATCTCCAACGACGGTGGCAAAACCTTCCGCAGCGGACTCGGCAACGGAGACACGCACTACTTCTGGATTGACCCCACAAACCCCAAGCGAATTGCCGTGGCCGGCGATCCTGGGATTGTGCTCACGTACGACGGTGGCACCTCGACAGTGCGCGCCAACCTGCCGACGGGCCAGTACTATCACGTGCATCTCACCAACGCTTCGCCGTACGATGTGTGCGGTGCTGAACAGGACGGCGGCGTGGATTGCTTCCCCGTGCGCGTTGCGAGTGCTGCGGGCGGGCGCGGTGGACGCGGCGCGGCAGCTCCGCCAGCCGGTGGGCGCGGTGGTGCGGCTCCTGGAACGCCGGCATCGCAGTTCGACTTCACGCCGCGCTACGGTGGTGCCGGTGGTGAGTCAGGCTACGTGGCCAGCGATCCGAACGATCCAGATGTGACCTTCGGTGGCAACTATAGCGGCGTGTTAGCGATGCAGAATAAGCGCACCGGTGTATCGATGCGCCTCGACCCGTGGCCACTGAACCCGATGGGCCACGACGCCAAGGATTCGAAGTATCGGTTCCAGTGGACTTTCCCAATTATGAATTCGCCGAACGACGCGAAGGTGCTGTACGCCGGCGCGAACGTGCTTTTCCGTTCGTCAGACCTCGGCGCCACTTGGAAGATTGTCTCGCCCGATCTCACGCGAAACGATCCCAGCACGCTCGGTTCATCGGGCGGGCCGCTCACCAAGGATCAGACGAGCGTGGAGTACTACGCTACGATCTTCGCGGTGGCAGAGTCGCCCGTAACCAAGGGGCTCGTTTGGAGCGGCTCGGACGACGGCCTCATTCATGTGGCGCGCAATGTGGGTACGGGTGCGGCGATGCCGACCTGGCAGAATGTGACGCCCAAAGATCTTCCAAAGTGGACGCGCATTTCGATTGTTGAGCCGTCGCGCTATAGCGCTGGTACGATGTACTTCGCCGCGAACCGATATGAGATGGACGACTTTGCGCCGTATATCTATCGCACGACGGACTACGGCAAGACGTGGCAGAAGATTGTCACTGGTATTCCCGCCAACGAATTCACGCGCGCGGTGCGTGAAGATCTCGTACGCCCTGGCATGCTCTACGCCGCGACGGAGCGGAGCATGTATGTGTCGTACGACGCCGGCGATCACTGGCAGAGTCTCAAGCGCAATCTTCCGCCGGTGGCGGTGCACGACATTGCGCTCCGCGATGATGACATTGTGATTGCGACGATGGGGCGCGGTTTCTATGCCATGGAAGGCATTGCGGCGCTGCGCGAGGCGGACAAAGTGAACAGCGTGGCGGGCGTACATCTCTATACGCCGGGCGCCACGTATCAGAATGAAGGTGCCATCAAGGTGCAGTACTGGCTCAAGTCGGCCACGCAGCCGGTGACGGTTGAGTTGCTCGACAAGAAGGGTTTTGTGGTCACGAAGGCCTCCAGTACCGACACAGCTGCCGCAGCTGGCGGACGTGGCGGGCGCGGCGGTGGTCGTGGCGGCTTTGGTGGAGCTCCTGCGGCGCGCGTAACAACCACTGAAGGGCTCAACACGTACAGCATTGCACTTCGGTACCCGGATGGCGTCAACTTTCGCGGCGCCGTCTACTGGTCTGGCAACGGACTCAACGGACCGGCGGGCCCGCCAGGCACGTACACCGTACGCCTCACGGCTGGCACCAACGCACCGGTGACCGCGACGGTTCGCGTGTTACCGCCGCCGCGTACCGGTGCCACCGAAAGCGACTTGATTGAGAAGTTCAATCTGCTCATCAAGATTCGCGATACGGCGTCGGCCGCGAACAATGCGGTGCGCACCATTCGCAATGTGCGCTATCAAGTGGATAGCCTGCGCAATGTGCTCAATGGCGCGCAGTTGAAAGCATTCGAGAAGGAAGCGAATGTGTTGATCGACAGCACTCGCAAGGTGGAAGGGGTGCTCTATCAAACAAAGAACGAGGCTGGGCAGGATCCGCTCAACTTCCCGATCAAACTCGGCAATCAAATCGGCGCAATCTCTGGCTTCGTCTCCGCCAATGATCGCCGTCCGCCGCCGCAGGCGTACGAGGTATGGAACACGCTTGTGCCGCAGTTGAACGTAGAACTCGTACGACTCAAGAAGCAGATGGACGTGCTGCTACCGCGCGTGAATGCCACGCTCAAGGCGGCAGGCCAGAAGCCGATTGTGCCCAGCACGGATGAGCTGGGGAACGCGCCGCAACGTGCGGCGCAGGCGGCGATTATTCCGGCGGAGAATCCCCACGAGTAATACTCGGCGTATGAACTAGGATGCAAACGAGAGCGCCCCGCACCGATCATGATCGGTGCGGGGCGCTCTCGGTACTTGTGGCTGAACTACCGCGACTTAGAAGGGCGAGTATGCCGGCGGCGTGACGCCGTTCATGCGGAGGTACGGCACGGTCTGTCCGAGCGTCCAAGGAAAATGGTCGAGCAGTTCCATCAGCGCGCGGCCGCGGGTGACCTTGTTGCCGAACTGCACGATGCTTTCCTGCATCGAAGCGTCGCTCACGGCCTTCAGCATCTGAATGGTGTGATCCATGGCGGCAATAGAATACGCCTTGAGTGCGGCCTTGTTGTGCAGATACACGGCAGAGTCGCCCATCGCGGGAATGCCTTTCATACCGCCGGTGATGGCCAGATGGGCGATGAGCGCATCAGCGCCCGCCGCGTGCTCAATCTGTTCCGCGAAGGTGCGTACGCCCTTGGTGGGGCGAAAACCGAGCATCGAGTCCGGAGCGGCGTCGATGTAGCGGATGACCGCGCCTTTGTGGTTTTCCACCACGGCAATGAGGGCATCTTTGGAGATGAGCTGCTGCGCGGTGAGCGGCGCTGCCGTGCAGGCGAGCGCGAGGATCAGGGCAAGACGAGCGTGGCGCACGGGGGCCTCGACGAGGGGAGTGGCACAACATTCCGGGGAGTGATCAAGCTCGGCCGCGTAAATGGCACGCGACGCTGCGTCAAATATAACGAAACAACGGCGGAAAGGCGACCACGACGAACGCCGCCCACGCGGCGTAGACCGGCAGATAGTTCGTCTGCCAGCGCTCGAGCTGTGCGAACGTTCCGCGCCCGCGCAAAAAGCGGAGGTACAGCACAGCCGACCAGGCAAGGTTGACGAGAAGAATGAGGTTTCCGCCCAGCGCGGCCACGCGGTTTGGGCTGAACCCGAATTCCGAGATGCGCGCGGCAATCGCCCACAGCGCAACCACGTCAGCCACGAGCGCACTCCCCACCAGGACCACCTCCAGCGCATCAAAGGCGCCGACGGGCGCTCGGGGATCCCGCGCGGAGACCGAGTACAGCAGAAGCGCCAGGACCAGCGCGAGGATCGCGTCGAATGCGATGATCACAGTGCGGTCATGGACGACGCCACGTCCGGTCCACAGTAGCGTCACGAGAAATGCAATCAGCACGGCGGCAAAGAGCGGCGTAAAGAGGCGCGTGAGTACTGGTGCCATGTTCTCTATGACACTCTGTTTAGCCTCCACCAGCCAGCTGGCAATGATCACAGCTCCTGCTGCCCCACAGGGGAGCATCCAGGTCTGGAAGAAAATTTCGATCTTGATCCCGATGGCCTCAAAGATCGCCGCCATAAACGCAGTCAGGAGGATGCCGCCGAGTGCGATGAGCACGTAGTAGATGAACAGTTCGCCTGAGAATCGAACGAAGTCCATACGACGAGCGGCCTGGTTCCAACGACCGCCGGCGTACGCAATTCCCACCGCCAGCCAGAGCGCGATCGGGAGGTGCATGGCCGTGAGTACTTCATTGGAGCCGCGCGACACGAGCGGGTACATGTTCGCCACAATCCCTGCCGCGGCGAACGCTACGAGCAGTCGCACGAGCGTGCCCACGTCGAGCCGTCGTTTCCACGCGAAAAAGGCCGTGAGCAGGGGGAAGGTGAATAGACTCGCATTGCGCGCGTAGAAGCTGGCGTTCGTATTCAACGGCATACCAAATAGCGCCGGCGCTTTGACGGCCACGCCAGCCGCCACGGCAAACCCGAAGGCCATCATGGCCTCGGTGCGCGCCGTCGCCGCTGCCTCGTTGGCATCCGCACCAACCGCCACGAGTTGCTTCCAGAGGCGGTCCGAATGCTCACGCGCGAACTCGCGCGAAAGGGAATCGAGGTCGCCTAGACGCTTCACGGCCACCAAAAACGCCTCATCGGTGGCGAGCCCCGCATTGATCAGCACCTCCACTTGCTCGCGGAGATGGTCTTCCAGTTCCGCCACGTCGACGGACTGAATGGCCTGTCGACGGCGGAGATAGTTGCGCCACTGGTCGATCTGTTCCTCGAGCGAGTAGGCGTTCCCTGAAGCCGTCATCGTTACGCTCCCTGTGGAAGTGGCACGGCCGACGCAGCGTGATGTGCGACAGCGGGCGTGAAGCGAAGTGACCACATGCCTTGCAGCGTCGCGTTCACCGCCTGCCACTGGCGATGCTCTTCAGCGAGTTGCGCACGCCCCTCAACGGTGATGCGATAGTACTTGCGCCGACGGCCATTTTCCGAGCTTTCCCATCGCGCGGTCACATAGCCGAGTCGCTCGAGGCGATGGAGCACTGGATACAGCATTCCGTCCGTCCACGCCATGCGTCCTCCCGACAACTCTCGGACGCGCAAAAGAATCGCGTACCCATAGCTGTCGGACTCGGCGAGGATCGAGAGGACGATAGGGGTAGACGAAGCGGCGACGAGGTCTTTGTTGATTTCCATGATCGCAGGCGTGGTGCCGGGCTCACGGGCCCGGCTCGATAGCTACATAGCGGTATTATACATTGCGGTGCTATGTATATCAAGGAGCCCCGGCTGCCCGATGCTGCGGCCCCGTGCTTACGTCGTGCCGCGGTGCGTCGAGTGCCTACCTCGCGCCGTCAAAATAGTCCACCACGCGACGGGCCAGCTCACCCATACGGTCCTCCGCCTCACCGTAGTTGCCCGTGATGTTATTCGCGCAGATGACCATGATGACCGGCCCGGACTTCGTGTACAGGATCCCCACATCGTTCGCGAGAAATGGCGGCCAGTCACCCGTCTTATGGGCAACCGGAATATCGAGATAGTGCGGGAGGCGGTGATCGCCCGACAGCTGCATCCGCATCATGGTCAGCATCCGCTTGCACGACGCGAGGCTTGCGAGGGGCGCACCTTGCGAGGTCCCATCCTGACACCGCTGCAGGCGCTCGAGCCAACGGCCAACCGCCCGTGGCGTGATCTCCCCAAGCCAGTAGGCCCTATTGTGCGAGACCGCTTCGCGCGGATTCGCGGCGTACGCCGATTCGCGTGCCTTCGCAAAGACCTGCGCCACCGTATAGAACAGTTGCATCCCGCCGCCATTCGCGCCAATCCACGCATTGACCCGATCAACGCCGCCGACCTCGGCGATTGCGAGATCCGTGGCCGTGTTGTCTGAGGTGATCACCATCTGCGTGAGTACATCCTGCAACGTCGGCTGTAGCCCGGCGTCGAAGCGCTGCAGAATACCGCTACCGCCGCGCATACGCTCCGCCGTGATGGTGAGACGCGTCGCGAGCGACAATGTGCCGGCATCGACCTGCTGCATCGCGAGGGCAAGGATCGGCAACTTGATGACGCTCGCCGAATTAGAAGACTCGTCCGCGCGCACGCTGGCTTCTTCGCCGGTTCCCAGATGCTTCACGTAGACGCCAAACGATCCTGGAAAGCGCGCGGCGTCCGCTGCGAGGAGGCGCGTGAGCGCCGTCGGCGATTGTGCGAACTGTGCGGTGGGCCACGCGAAGAGCAGCATCAACAGCGTGCGACGGAGCAGGATGGTCATGGCACAGTCGGTGGAAGAGAGGAGACGATCATCGAGTGCTGAGCGCGAGAACTTCCTGTACGGCACGGTATCCGTGGTCAATCGCGGCGTCTGTGTAAGAGTACGCCGCCGCATCGGCATTGGCGATAGCGAGTCGACCGAATGGCCGCCGTGCCACTTCGCAGGGCTGTTCGCCGCCATTCAACCAGAAGTCATCGAACAGCGAGTTGTACTGATACGCGTAGCCGTGTGGCCATCGATTGACAGTAAGGCCCAGAATATCGCGCGCGGAGTCAAACCCCCCGGGGCCGAGTACGCGCTGCAGGTCGCTGCGCACATGTTTCTCGATGGTGTCAAAGGCGGTGAGGTACAGCTCGCTTCGCCCCGCCAGGTGCTGCATACGAATCGGCATCCCCGGCTTGGCAAGCGCTTTGTTGAGATGGAGCACAATAGGTTGCGTCGGTAATTTCGGATGCTGATACGTGCCAACGCTAACCGGCATGTCGAGCGACACGCTGTCGTGCCAGAGCCCCGGTGTGGCGATGCTGTTGACGCCGAGTTTCTCGAAGGCTGTCCAGTTTTTAATGAAGACGTTCGTGTAAACGAGTGGCACTTTCGTCTCAAAGTTCATCGCCTCTTTCTGCGCCGCCGGAAGCTCGGGGCAGAGGAACGGAATGACTTGGTGCCAGCAGGCGAGGATTGCCGCGCGAGCGGTGACCGTGCGCAGGGTGCCGTTGTCGAGATAGGCGACCTCCACGCTTTTCGCTGTTGATGGCGCACCGAGGTGTCGCACCCGCATCACCGGGCAGCTGAGGCGAATGCGGACGGGGGCGCCCGCTTCGTCGAGCCGCGCATAGTCCGCACGAGCGGTGACGACGTCTTCTGTGGTAGAGCCAGGCATCGCAGCGGGGACGAGCTTGCGCACGAGCAGTCGCGCGATGGTGGCGTTGCCGTCGGGAAAGTGAAAATAGTACGGCTCGGTTTCCGTGGACTTTCTTGAGTCGTAGTTCTGCCCCGGTCCCGGTACGTCATCGAGCGCCATTCCCTGAAAACCTGGAAGCCCGAGTCCGTATGCGTCTTGCGCAGGAACCACATCAATGCCGGCGCCGAACAGAGGATGCGTGGTCTTTTGGAAAAGCGTCACAACTGTTGGATCCACCTTCCAGGCGCTGGTGAGGAATTCGGCGTAGCTCATGCGCGCGAGCTTTGCTTTCTTCTCCGTCAGCGACAGATCGGGAAATGGATTGAAGAGTTCGGTGGTCAGTCGTTCGAGGTCGTGTCGCACGGCGTCGGAGAGCGGCGCTGCGGCAAGAAAAGTTTGGTCGGCGGCGCGAGCATTGCCGACGACGAGCTGATCTGCTCCGTATGTGGCGGCATCAAAGAAGACCGCCGGTTTGAGTCCCAGCGACGGATAGAGCGCGCGGTCCACGACCGAGGGGTAGCTCGCGACGTCGATGCCGAGTTCCACGAGCAGCGCCTTTGCAACAGCGCTGTATGGCGCAGGGCTATCAATGGACTGCGTTCCGCCGTACCCGATGTGGGTTTCGCCTTCGTAGGTGAACTCATTGCGTTTGGCGTGGCCGCCAAAGTCGTCGTGGTTGTCGAGAATGAGTACACGAGCGTCTGGGCGGCTTTGCCGGAAATAGTGCGCGGCGGCGAGCCCGCTGATGCCAGCGCCTACAACGATGAGATCGTAGTCTTCGCGGGTTGGCGTTGGCCGCTTGGCGTTATTCCAAAACTGTCCGTTCTTGAGTGCGTGAAGCGCCTCGAACGATCCGACGTGCGAGCCGCGTAGCCCGGTGAGTGCTGGCGGATACGCGTCCGCCCATCCCGCGGCGCGGCTCGCTGACTGAGTGGCGCCGCGCGGGGCCGATGCAGCCTGCAGGGCAGCGGGACCGACTATGGAACCGCCGATTGCGATCGCTACCCCGTCGAGAAAATCGCGACGCGAGATGTGGCGATCAAGACCGAGTTTGTCGTCGTCGTCAGTCACGCGATACCCCGAGGGGCGAAGGCTGCCGAGGTGCGTGGAGGCACAATGCTCTGCGGTGCGGGGAGAGACGTCTCGAAGCGCAGATGATAACGGTCAGGGGGCAGATCGGATAGCCGCACGGCCCGGGTGTCGCCCCACCCCGGCCCACAGTCCAGTAGCGACCGCGAGGAGGGCTCCCATTGCCACATCAATAGGACGGTGCTGCCAAGTCGAGACGATCGCTAGCGTGCCCACCAACTCACAGGGGACGAGCCACCACAGTGAGCGCGGCCGATCAATGGCAAAGGCCCAGATGATGAGCACCGGCATAAGAATGTGTCCGGCTGGAACAATATTCGTGGGCATGTCGAGACTCGCCATCACGCGGAAGGGCCAGTTCCACCAGGTAGGGTTCAGAATTTCTGGGCGGTACATTACGGTGGGGTAGAAGTGCCACGCCAGTGCGCAGACGGCGAAGCCCACGAAGTACGCCTTCACCGTGGCGCGGCGTAACGCGCGATCGCTCAGCAAGAGGATCAACGCGTAGCTGACCACGACTTGCAGTAGATACGGCAGCGCCAACACAGGAAGAAAGGGCACCCATGACGCGTTCACTACTTCCACCGGCGCCACGCCGTGGCGGCCGAGGTAGAAATAGATCACGGCCGACAGGGCGAAGTAGCCCGCCATCTCGATCACTTCGCGCCGCGTGGGTTTCACGCGGTGTGAGTCGTGGAAATGCGGTTGCGTTGGTTTGAGCAGGCGATCACGTCTAGCCTTCGTCCCGTGGCGTTTCCGGTGAGCGGAGCCCGAACAGCACGAGCAGACAGCAGCCGATCATGGCGAGGGCGAGCGATACGAGGAGAGCTTTGATCACGAGCTCCTGCAGGGCGGTGCCTGCGGCTCCTTGCGCCGCGATTGGCATCATGGGATTGCCCGCGCGCCAGACGGCGGAGAGCAATGTTGCGAGCCAGTTGGCAAAGGCACCGTACACAGCGAGCCAAAAAGCAGCGCTGAGGAGAGGCGGCGTCAAGATCAGTCGCGGCCACACAAGGCCGAGTACCACCAGAAACGTCCCATTCATTACCGCCTCGACGTGACTGGCAAGCCCCATGCGCGGGTTCGCCAGTGCGGGAACGGCGAGGCCCGTGACGAGTCCCAGCAAGAAGAGCAAGATGCCGAGTTGCAGCAGTCGGTGTGCGGTCCTGCTCTGCACGCGTTGCATACCGGCCTCCCCGTTAGGGTGTCTTCGCGGCATTGAGAATGACGTCCCTCACGTTGTCCTTCGGCGTTCGGTCAATCAGCTTGTGATAGGGATCGATCCCCGCACGCTTCGGCTCACCGGTCACCGGAATGGTGAACGTGGTATCGCCGTGAATCCAGACTTTGGCAAAATAGAGCGGCTTGCCCAGCTTGTTGCCGGGCTCACGTTCGCCGAACACCCCAACGTCCACGAGATCGGCCATCGGGATTTCTTTTTGATTCCCCAGCGTATCCGCACGGAATTTTCGAGCCGACACCTTGAGCGAGACCTGATACGTGCCATCGGCCCCCTTCGTAGCGGTCGCCTCCGTGGCCTGGCCGTCCCATACGGTAATAGTGTTGAAGAAGTCGTCGAGCACGTACTTCAGCGAGTCCGGTGTTTCGGCATTGAGGTAGCCAATAAACTCGCGGCTCGTGGGATAGGGCGCTCCACTGAACGCGCGGGCAGCCAAGAATTTTGACAGCGCGCGGTTCATGGCCGGCTCGCCAACTAAGTCACGGAAGGCGTACAGGGTAAGCGAGCCTTTGTTGTAATGGATGTAGCCTTGGTTTTCGACCAGCAAGAGCGGCAGTTCCTTCTTCCGTTCAAAGGCGCGTCCCGTCAGATAACGGTCGAGCTCGTTCGAGAGGAACTTCTCCAGTGCAGGTCGCCCAGACTTTTTCTCCATCAGCGTGAGCGCCGAGTAGTTCGCGAGCCCTTCGGAGAACCAGGTGGACCCCTGCATGTTGGCGCCGACCAGCTGATGCCCCCACCACTGGTGCGCCACCTCGTGTGCCGTCACGTAGAACGGCAGATCCAGATCGCCATCGCCATCCCCAGTGCGGAGGATGAATCCAATGCTCTCGGAAAATGGAACGGTATTCGGGAATGCTTGCGCGAACTGCGCGTAGCGCGGAAACTCGATGATGCGAACCTGCCGGAACTGATAGGGACTGAAGTTGGTTCCGAAGTAATCGAGCGAGGCCTTCATCGAGGCCATCATGCGGTCGAGGTTATACTCGTGGCCGGGATGATAATAAATCTCGAGCTTGATGCCTTTGTACTCCTCGCGTTTCACCAGATACCGGGCTGACAGAAAGGCATAGAAGTTCATGATGGGGTGGTCCATGGCGTACTCAAACACGCGACGACCCTTTTCTTGATATTCCTTTACTAAGTAGCCCGGCGCTATGGCAATCTGATCGGGCGCCGTGCTCACGGTCGCCTTAAAGTCGATCATGTCGGCGTTATTGGTGAAATACGAGTTCGCTCTGGCCGACTCATCGTCAATCGAAGGCATCCGCATCTTGGGCGGCAACTGCTCTTTCCGGCGGTCATCGTCGTCATCGATCTCGCCGACGGATTGATAGCCGAGTGCAGGAAAGTAATTGGAGTTCACGAACGTGCCATTGGCGGCCGCGACGGTCAGTGGGCCGTTGTTCGAAAACCCTCGATTCTCCAGCGCTGCGCGGTAGCGAAGGTGCACGGTATCACCCGGCGCCAACGGAGTCGCGAAGCGGAAAATGCGCAGTTCATCATCAGTCAGCACCGCCGTGGCCGGCCGATCCCACACTAAGCTGTCGATTCGGAGATCGCGATCGTGCAAGTTGAAGACGAGCACCGAGTCGATTGGCTGCTGATGCTTGTTCACGAACGTGAACGTACCGCTCGCGGTAAAGGTGAGCCGCTCCGGAACAAGGTCCGCCCGAACAGCCGCTGCTACGAGGCGGGGCAGTTCCATCTTCTCATACTTCTTGTACGTCCGTTCGTACGCGGCTTTCCGCTTGCGCACGTCCTTCGAGTTTTCGTAGCGATTTAAAATATTGGTGTTGTAGAACGTCCCACCGCCGGCCCCAACGGCCAGCAGGCATCCGGCGGCGGTAGCGGTGAAGGCAGAGCGGTTCCAACGGAGCTGTGCCGTGGCTCGACGGAAACTCCACCGCGTTTCGGTGCCACGAACCCACAACAGAAGCGCGACCACGCCAAGCACGATCGACACGCCAGTCCAATAGAGCGCGGTGAGCGTGAGTTCGGGAACGTAGGGCCCGAAGCCGTTCATGTCGGAATACAGAAAGGTCGGCGTGCTGGCGTACTTAAATAGAAGGTGTTCGACGCCAAGGGGCCGCATCGCCATCTGCATCACCCAAAACAGAATCATGACCACGTGCCCGACGTATTTCTGGTTGACAATCACGTGCACCAGAAATGCGAGAACCGTGATCTGGGCGAGCGAGGGGAATGTGGTGCCAAAGAGATAGCGGAGGTAAAGTCCGAGCTCGTAGTGATGGTATCCCTTGAACGTCTGTATGACGACCCCGGCCACAATCATGATCAGGAGCAACAATCCCTCAACCATCAACAGGCCGCCCAGCTTACCGAGGAACCCCACACTGGTCTTGGTTGGTAACGAGTCGGAGATTTGGTCGAGTTGCAGCTGTCGCTCACGCCAGACGGCTTCGCCGGCGTAGATCGTAATCGTGATCATGAAGAAAAGTACAAAACTGGCCTCGAGCACCTGCGCCATCGTGTAGGTGACGGGCCAGGTCTTTTCGCCGTAGAGGCTGTCCACGAATGAGGAGCTCATCAGCATATTCACGATGCCGACAGTCACGATCGCGAGAAACGGCACCTGCCGCACGATGCTCCAGAAAGAGAGTCGTGCGCTACTGATGACTTGGGTTCTCCACGTCGCATTATCGAAGCGCTGTTCGGCGTGCACCACATGCCCGACAAATGGCCGTACCGCTTCCGCTTCGGCGTCGCCGACCGCTTTGCGGCCGATGGTGATCGGCGCGCTCCGGAACCGGAACACGTTATAGGTCACCGCCAAGATGATCAACGCGATGCTGATCCAAAAGATTCGATTTTCGAGGAGCACTCCCGCAATCGGCACGGAGAGTGTGTTCTTTTCGGCAGGCGTCCAGTACCGCGTGAGCATAGCATACGCGGAGAGCCCAAACGGATCCAACAGCGTCGCCATTCGCTGATTGTTCACGTTCATGAGCATCGGAACCGAAATCGTCCACGCCACCAGCAGGGCAATACCCTGTGTGTAGATCGCAAAAAGGCTACGGGTCAGCGCGCCGACGGCAAAGAAGATGGCGCTGAGGAGAAAGACACTTGGCAACAGAATCGTCGCAAAGAGGACGAGAATGCCGCCTGGGTTGGCCGGTAGCATCTTCGCGTGATCCACCCACGGCATCATCGGGCCCAGGAGCAGGCCAAACGGGATGCCGAGGTGAACGATCACCATCACCACAAACGCGCCGCAAAAGCGGCCGCCAAGGTAGGCGAACCGCGTGATGGGCGTGGTGAAGAGCAGCTCGTGTGTTTTGAACTGGTAGTCTCGAAGCACCGCCGTGCCGACAAGGCCGGTCAGGATCACCTGGCCGACGGCCACGAGAATGAAAAACGTCTGGGCCTGAACAAAGAGCGAGTTCCGCATCACCTGCCCAACGCCACCACCGACTTCCACAGCATCTGTGGCCATAAACAAAAACGCTAGGCCAAAGAAGATGAAGGCGTAGAACCAGGTGATGAGTCGCGTGAGGTGGTAGCGAATCTCAAAACGGAAGATCGTGCCGAACATCAGACGGCCTCAGTCAAGCCGGCGAGGCCGAGTTGGTGGAAGTAGACGTCTTCGAGATCCGCTTCGATCGGCGTAAAGCCGTCGCCCGGCGACTGCTCCGCATACACATGTACCACCGGCGCGCCGGCGAGCAACGTGGTAGAGATCACGTGATACGATGCCTTCACTGCAGGGAGCTCTGCCTTGGACACAAACTTCCGCCAGAGCTTGCCGCTGAGGCTGTCGACGATCTGCCGCGGATCGCCCGCGACCACAACCTCTCCCTTATTAATGATTGCCATGGCGTTACAGAGCTCGCGGACATCCTCAACGATGTGCGTCGAGAGAATGACCACAATGTCCTGACCGATCTCAGCGAGCAAGTTGAGAAAACGATGGCGCTCTGTCGGGTCGAGACCTGCGGTCGGCTCGTCCACAATCAGGAGCTTCGGACTTCCGGCGAGCGCGACGGCAATGCCCAGTCGCTGCTTCATGCCGCCAGAGAAAGTACCGACGTGCTTTTTTCGGGCATCGTAGAGATTGGTTTGGTTGAGCAGGCTCGCGACCAGTTCTTTGCGCTGACCACGGTCCACGATCCCTTTCATGCTCGCGAAGTGGTCGAGCGTGACTTCGGCCGACAGGTTCGGATAGAAACCGAACTCCTGTGGCAGATAGCCCAGCACTCGGCGGAGGGCGTCGGGATCGAGTAGCGCGTCGATCTCACCAAAGCGAATGGTGCCGCTGTCTGGGAGCTGGAGCGTCGCAATCGTCCGCATCAGCGACGACTTGCCGGCTCCGTTGGGGCCGAGGAGCCCGAACATCCCGGTGTTGATCGTGAGGCTAACGCCATTTAGAGCCCGAACGCCATTCGGGTAGGTTTTGGACAGGTTTTCAATGACGAGCTGCACGACGACTCCGCGGGAAAGGAATGAGACCGATCCCTGAGAAGATCATGCCGAAAACAGGAAACGGTAAGGGTGGTGGTCGAGAGGCCCTCGGTGTCTACCGGCCATGGCGTTCACGCTCGAACTAACCCGCACGGACCCTCACGAGGCGTAGGGTTGCCCTCGTCCACGCTGGCGGCCTCGGAACGGCTCCAGTAGCTTCGAATCTTCATGCGTCGCTGCGCTCGTCTGGCGACACCACCGTGGATCGGGAGACCGCTCGATGAAGCCCCTGCGCCTGCTCGGATCGACCTTGGCGATCGCGATCGTCGCTACTGCGCCACTCGGCGCGCAGACCCCCGCACAGAATGACAGTGCGGTAAAAGCCGCCGCGCGGACCAGTTCGCTGCCGCTCATGACGCCGCGCAAGCTCAGCTTCACCACCGACGAGGCGTCGTGGATCTCGCTCGATGTTGCGCCAGACGGCAAGACGATTGTCTTCGACATTCTGGGCGACCTCTACACGCTCCCCGTGGCCGGCGGCACCGCTACGCGCATCACGAGCGGCACCGGGTGGGACCAGCAGCCACGCTACGCTCCCGACGGGAAGCAGATCGTCTTCGTTAGCGACCGCAATGGATCCAAGAACATCTGGATTGCTCACGCCGATGGTTCGAGGGCCCGTCTCCTCACCAAGAGTGAGCGGATCAACTTCGCGTCGCCCATCTGGTCAGCCGATGGGCAGTACGTGATCGCCGCGCGAACGGGACAGCTCTGGATGTACAACAAGGACGGCGGATCCGGTGTGCAGCTCACAGGGCTTCGCTCGGAAGGCGCCGCGTCTGCAGGCGCGCCGGGCGCCGGCCCCTCGCACTATGCCCCCGCGCAGGGCGGTGATTCCCACACGCTCTGGGTGAACGTGAGCGGTGGAGTTTCAACCACGCTTGCCACTGGCGCATTCGGCGCGACCCCGGATGACATCACATCTGCGCGCGAGGAAAACGATGAACTCGCCGCGCGCAGCAACGCGCGTCGGCTGGGGACATACCAGATTGCACAGTTCGACCGCGCAACGGGCCGCACCCTCGTCCGCTCGCACGAAACCGAAGGCGCGTTCCGTCCCGTCGCGAGCCCAGACGGCAAGTGGCTCGTGTATGCCACGCGCCACGACGCACGCGCGGCACTCAAGCTCCGCGATCTCACCTCCGGCGAGGAACGCTGGCTCGTGATGGACGTGCAGCGCGACAACTCGCAGGGCGGCGGCGTCAACGACCGCGATCTCTATCCCGGCTCGGCGTTCACGCCTGACTCTCGGTCGCTCATCACGAGCTACGGCGGCAAGATCTGGCGTGTCGAGGTGCCGTCGGGAGCGGTGACGCCGATTCCGTTTACTGCGCAAGTGGAGCAGCAAATGGGCGCGCTCGCCAAGTTCGAGTATCCCATCAACGACTCCACACTGGTCGTGACGCAGATTCGCGGCGCGCGCCCCTCGCCAGACGGACGCCTGCTCGCGTTCACCGCTCTCGACCATCTGTACGTCGGCGAGCTCGGCCCGGCCGCAGCCGCCGGTGACACTGCGACACGCCACGTGCGCAACGCGCGGCGCCTCACGACGGGCGCGATGGTGGAGCACGCACCGGTCTGGTCGCCCGACGGACGCTACCTCGCCTACGTGACATGGACCGACACGGCCGGCGGCAATATTTATCGCGTGCGCGCTGACGGCAGTGGACCGGCCGAGCGCCTCACGCGCACAGCCGCGTACTTCGACAAGGTTGCCTACACCAAGGATGGCGCCCACCTCATGGCCGTGCGCGGCTCGCGGTACAGCCGCCTGCGGCAGTTCGAGGATTTTGGAAATATCAGCAACGGCGAACTCGAGTATGTGATGCTCCCGGCAGAGGGCGGTACGGCCACACGCATCGCGTGGGCCGGCAGCGGTCAGTCGCAGCAGGGGCGCAATGTGCCGCACGTCGGGCCCGACAGCACGCGGCTCTACGTTTGGGCAGGAAACGAGGGATTGGTGTCAATGCGATTTGACGGCACCGACCGGAAAGTCGTGGTTCGGGTCGCTGGTCCGCCGGCACCGGCACAGCCGCTCGCCCCGGGTGCGACACCGCCACCACCGCCATCCCCAGACGAAGTATTGCTCTCACCCGACGGCACACGAGCCTTGGTGGTGGCCAGCAGCAACGTCTTCATCATCACCGTGCCACCGGTGGTGGGGCAGGCACCCGCCATTGGAGTGTCATCCAGCGGCGTGCCCACCACGCGCCTAACGCGAGTGGGTGGCGATTTTATTGGATGGTCCAACGACGGCGCGACCGCGTTCTATTCGATCGGCCACAGCTGGTTCCAGTACAATGTGCGAACGGGCGAGGGCGCGATTCGTGATTCAGTGGCGCGCGCCGATTCGATCGCAACCAGCGCCCCAAGTACCGGTGGCGTCAGCGCACGCGACACGACGAAAAAGCTGTCCATGGCCTACGAAGCGCGCCGAACGGATGTGACGGTTACGGCGGCCAAGGACAAGCCGCGCGGCGCCGTCGTACTCAAGGGTGCTCGACTCGTCACGATGAAGGGCGACCAGGTCATCGAAAAGGGTGATGTGGTCGTCACGGACAATCGTATCACGGCCATCGGCCCGAGCGGATCGGTGCGTGTGCCAGCGGGTGCGCGCGTCATCGACGCCAGCGGAAAGACGATCATTCCAGGTTTCGTCGACATCCACGCGCACAATTGGTTTGGCTGGGGCGTGCACCGCGATCAGGTGACGCAGCTGCTCGCCAACCTCGCGTACGGCGTGACGACGCAGCGTGACCCTCAGACTTCAGCCACCGATATCCTCACCTATACCGACCTGATGGAGACGGGCGCGTTCATTGGCCCACGTCTGTATTCCACCGGCCCCGGGATCTTTGCCGCCGACAATATCAAGAGTCTGGACGAAGCGCGCGACATCCTCCGCCGCTACGCCGATCACTACAATACCAAGACGATCAAACAGTATCTGGCCGGCGACAGAAAGGTGCGGGAGTGGGTGATCATGGCCGCTAAAGAACTGGGGCTCACGACCACCACCGAAGGTGGTTCGAACCTCACGATGAACCTGACACTCATGCAGGACGGGTATCCGGGGCTCGAACATGCGATGCCGATTTTCCCCCTCTTCAAGGATGTCGTTCAACTCGAGGCAATGAGCGGTATCACGTACACGCCTACGCTCATCGTTGGATACGGCGGCCCGATTGGGCGCGACTACTACCTGACACGCTACAACATTGACGACGATAAAAAGCTGCGCCGCTTCACGCCGCACGATGAACTCGACTCGTGGAGAACGGTCACCTACAATCGAGATGACCAGTACATCTTCAAGGGGCACGCCGAACAGCTCGCCAAGTTCGTGAAGGCCGGCGGCCGAGTGGGACTCGGCTCGCACGGTGAACTCCAGGGACTCGGTGTGCACTGGGAGTTGTGGATGATGCAGTCCGGTGGATTGACGAACCTCGAGACATTGCGCGCCGCCACGCTTCACGGAGCCGACGCGATTGGCCTCGCCGGAGACCTCGGGTCGCTTGAGGTCGGCAAGCTGGCCGACCTGCAAGTGCTCGACAAGAATCCATTGACCGACATCCACAATACGAACTCGATTCGGTATGTCATGAAGAATGGCCGGATCTACGACGGCAACACGCTCGACGAAGTCTGGCCGCGCACCAAGGCACTGCCGGCGCAATGGTGGTGGAAAGAGGAGCCGCCGGCCAAGCGGTGAGTGTCTAGGATTTGGTTGAACGTCTGACGATGGATTCGGCCGTGGTATTCTCCTTCCAGAACTGATGCTATGTATTGCCTAAAGAGCATTCAGCGGGGCTTCGTTGGCGCGGCGCTGGTACTGATGGTACTCGCGCCGCTAGCGGCCCATGCCCAGCGGCCCGCCGCTGGGCCGTTCCCGGGCGGCGAAAACGCCGATGGCTCGCTGCGCCCCACGGGCCGCCTCCAGCGGTTGTTTACTCAGGATGCCTTTACCGAGTACGCGCTACTACAGCCGGGGAGCGAACAATTCCGCATTCGGTTTTTCACCGAAGAAACACGCGTGGGCGCCACTGAGTTGGTGAACGCCACTCGCGGTGGAAGTGAAGGCACCGACGTTGCCGTGTTCGACCCGCGCACCGGCAAACCGTTGCCCTTTACGTACGAACCCGAGGGCGACGGCCACGCCATTCATGCTAAACTCACCGCGCCAGTGCCGCAGGGCGGCATTGGGCGAGTGCTGATCTACAAGACATACAAGGATGCCCGCACCTATCAGAACTACACCGAACCCAATGCGCAGTACGGCATTCAGGCCGGTGATATCTCCTGGGTGCGGAGCCTGAGTGGTTACCGGCTCGGTGTGATCCTGCCGGCTGGGTATCGGTTGTTGTCATCCAGCATCGCCGCGCAGATGAGCACCACGCCCGACGGGCGGCTCGCACTGCACTTTGCGAATCCGAGTGGCCTGAGCAATCCGTTTACGATTCACGCGCGCAAAACAACCACAACGTTTGCCCCTACGCCGTACGTGGACATGTTCCTCGACGACGTCAAAACGTTGTACGATTTTGGCGATCCTGGGGCGCATCGAATTTCGGTGGAGCAGACGTACAGCGATGCGCGCACGGGAACGACGCTGCCCATCGACTTGCTCTCGTATGCGGCGCTCAGCGAGGTGATCGTGACCGACCTGGATACCGCCCATCCGCTTCCGCAGAGCAAAAAGGGCGGGGCTACCGTGGTGACGCTCGAAGAACCCATCATCAACGACAAGCAGAGCGCCCATCTGCGCGTCACCGGCACCCTCGCCGACGCTGACTACACGGTCACGGCCGGCGAACTGCGTTTTGATCGGGTGGTGAAGGGGCTTCGCAACAGTTTCCTGCTCCCGGCCGGCTGGGAGGTGAGCTCGGTCTCGCAGTCGGGGACCGTCGGCCAGTATCAGGGGCGGGCCTTTGTCGCCCTCGTGAACCTCAATGCCGAAAATGCGTACCGCGTGGTGATCACCGCCCGGAAGCGCGCCGACTAAACGCGGAGCCGCTCCACGCCGTATTTTTAAGCGAAAGGCAGCTTCGTCGCCCCAACCGCCCATCCCAGAATCCAACCATGAAAATCTTCGCCGTTTTGCTCGCCTCGGCGTTCGCCCTCAACACTGCGGTTGCTCAAAGTCCGGCAGATATGACGCGGTGGCAGGCACAAGCGCAGCGCATCACGATTACCCGTGATGACTGGGGCATTCCGCACGTGCGGGGCAAGACCGACGCGGACGCCGTGTTCGGCGCGATCTACGCGCAGGCCGAAGACGACTTCAATCGCGTGGAAGCGAACTTCATCACCAGCCTTGGCCGCACCGCGGAAGCCGAAGGAGAGCAGGCGATTTACCGCGACTTGCGTATGAAGTTGTTTATTGATCCCGATTCGCTCAAAAAGATGTACGCGTCGAGCCCGGCGTGGCTCAAGACGTTGATGGTGGCGTGGGCCGACGGCCTCAACTTCTATCTGGCTAAGCATCCCACCGTCAAGCCGCACGTGATCACCAAGTTTGAACCGTGGATGGCGTTGTCGTTCAGCGAAGGAAGTATTGGCAACGACATCGATCAGGTGAACGTGACGCAGCTGCAGGCGTTTTACGGCAACGGACCGGTCAAGCTGTCGTCTCTGACGCCCGGTAGCCCCAATGAGCGCGCCGCACGCGCCGCAGATATCACGCGGGCGCTCGAAGACGCCATCGAAAAGGAACCGTCTGGCTCTAACGGCATGGCGGTTTCTCCCAAGAACACCAAGGCCGGGCGCGCGTTGCTTCTGATCAATCCTCACACGTCGTTCTTCTTTCGCGAAGAACTACAGATGACCAGCGACGAAGGGCTGAACGCCTATGGTGCGTCCACTTGGGGTCAGTTCTTTATCTATCAGGGCTTCAACAGCAAAGCCGGCTGGATGCACACCACCAGTGCGGCCGATCGCGGCGACGAGTTCTTGGAAACTGTGACGAAAAGCGGCGACAAGTTTATGTACACGGTCGGTGGCGTACCGAAGGCGCTGATCTCCAAGACCATTACGGTGCCGTACACCACCGCCAGTGGAATGGCTGAGAAGAAGTTCGTGGTCTACTACACGCATTTCGGGCCGATCGTGCGGTCCACCGGCGGCAAGTGGGTGGCTATTCGCATCATGCAGGAGCCGCTCAAGGCATTGATGCAGAGCTACTCGCGGACCAAAGCCACGAATTTGGCGAGCTTCAACAAGACGATGGAGCTACACACGAACTCGTCGAACAACACGCTCTTTGCCGACGCCGAGGGCAACATTGCGTATCTTCACGCCAATTTTATTCCGCGTCGCGACACGTCGTTTGATTGGACCAAGCCGGTGGATGGCAGCAATCCGGCCACGGAGTGGAAGGGGCTGTTGAAGTTTGAAGAGGAGCCAAACGTCATCAACCCGGAAAGTGGCTGGGCGTACAACTCGAATGATTGGCCATGGGCTGCGGCTGGTCCGAGCAGTCCCAAGCAGTCCAGCTTCCCCAAGTACGTGGACAGTGGGGTGGAGTCGCATCGCGGTCGTCACGCGGTGATGGTGTTGCAGAACAAAAAAGACTTCACTATTTCCGGCTTGCGCGACGCCGCCTACGACACGTATCTGCCTGGCTTTGAAGCATCGGTCCCAGCACTCATCAAGGCGTGGGATGCCGCCCCCGCTGGGGGGCTCAAGGCAAAGGTTGCAGAGCAAGTCGCGTTGTTGCGCGCCTGGGATATGCGCTGGAGCTCGACGTCAGTGCCGACGTCCATCGCGATCTTCTACACCACCGAGTTGCAGCGTATTGCCGGCGGACGCGGGCGTCGCGCCGCCGCCGCCGATGCACCGACCGGCGAGCAGCAACTGCAAGCGCTCGAGGCAGCCTGTGCCAAGCTCACCGCCGACTTTGGCAAATGCAACACGCCATGGGGCGACATCAATCGCTTCCAGCGTCTCAATGCCGACATCAACTCATCGTTTGACGATGCAGCACCGAGCACACCGGTTGGGTTCCCGTCGGCGGTGTACGGATCACTCGCATCGTTTGGCGCGCACGCCTACCCGAACACCAAGAAGTGGTACGGCACGAGCGGCAACAGTTTTGTGGCGGTAGTGGAGTTCGGCAAGGACAGCGTGCGTGCTCGCGCGGTGACCGCCGGTGGCTTGAATAGCGTGATTGGCTCCAAGCACTTCAACGACCAAGGTGCGCGGTACGCCACGGGCGATTTGCGTGAGGTGTACTACTACCCGAATCAACTCGCTGGGCATACGGAGCGGGTGTACCATCCGGGCAACTGAGTACGGTGTGATTGGGGAAGCTCCGAAAGAACGGAACTTTCACCATTATTAGGCCGCGCATCGCCGCATTTACTGCGTCGATGCAACGTGCTTGGAAAAGTTGTTCAGAATCGCCTGCCATCCCTGACGTTGCTGTTCCACCGTGTGCTCGGATTCGGCGTCGAAGGTGACGCGCACGGTCACACCGTTCTCGCCCGTCAAGAAGTCTACGGTGCACGAGCGCTCGCCGAGCGAATACTCAATCAGCTCGTGCGTCACGATCTTGGTGTACGTACCGGCGAAGTCAAAGCCAAAGCTGCCGTCTTTGGCCTCCATCCGTGACGAAAAGACGCCGCCTTCTCGCAAATCGACCGTGGCCTTGACGGTGTGCCAGTCATCGGATGCAGCGTTCCACTGGGTGATGTCGCTCGGCGAGGTGTACGCGCTCCAGACTCTGGCGATTGGTGCGACGACGAGGGTTTCAACCGTGATCTTCAAAGCATGACTCCGTAAGTTAGGCACAACTCGTTTAGACCGCCGCTTCCAGCGCGGTGACGTCGCCGCTGCACAGCGCACCGACATACTTCGTCACCTTCTCCACATCCCAGTCCCACCAGCGCACGGATAATAATCGCGCGATAGTGGCATCGTCAAAACGGTATCGCAGGATAGTGGCAGGGTTCCCGCCGACAATGGCGTACGGTGGCACATCCTTCGTGACCACCGACGCGGTCGCAATAATGGCTCCGTCGCCAATATGAATGCCGGGCATGATCACGGCGCCATAGCCAATCCAAACATCGTTGCCAACGACGGTATCGCCGCGATTCGGCCACGCCAGTGGCGTCGCAGACTCCCACCCCTGGCCGAAGATCGGGAACGGGTACGTCGTGAGCCACGTCGTGGGATGATTGCCGCCGTTCATAATAAATCGCACCTCGGCGGCAATCGAGCAGTACCGACCGATCTGCAGTCGATCGTTGTTAAAGTCGAAATGATAGAGAACGTTCTCCTCGAAGTGTTCGGGTCCTCGAGGATCATCGTAGTACGTGTAGTCGCCGACGACGATGTTGGGGCGCGTGATGAAGGGTTTGAGAAACCCAGTGCGCGTCACGCCCGCGATCGGGTAGCGCGTCTTCGGCGGGGGGCCGTATGGCATCGGGGCGGGGAATGTTGGAGATGGCGGGAGTGCAGCGAACGTGTGACGTCTGTCCAGTCTATGGTCAGGCCGCGTGCTAGCGAGCACTCCGTCGCCAGGCGGCGCGGGCGGCAAGACCAAAGGCGAGAGCAATCACGGGAAATGCCATCGCACCGATGTACGCTCCCTGACCATTCGACCGAACCAGCTGAAAGAAACGGGTGACGACCAAAAGCCGAGCTTCATAGAAAACGAAAAATGCGCTGCAGGCGCCGAGTGCGACAGCAATGATTCGCATTTGTGTCACGCTGAAGTGGGGGGTGGTTGAATCACAGCAGTTACTGCTATGCCGGCATCGTGGTCATGTGGACGAGCCCACATGACCACGGCCGTCTGAGTCAACAACTACGGGGCTCGCGCTCCATCAATCTTCGCTCCACCCTGCAGCAAGGTCACCTTACTTGCCTTCCCCGCGACGACCGTAAACGTGAACCGCACCGCCGGGTCAAACGCGACGCCAAAGGTGAAACTGCCGAGGTAGCGCATTTCACTTGGGTCCTGACCCTGCGCCTGCGCCATCAGGCGTGCGCCGTCGGCAAAGAACTTGATCGGCAACGTCTGCCCGCCGGGCAACTCTAGTGCGTAGCTGCCGACGACAGCGTCTCGGTCTGCCGTCGAGAGCGAAGGCGGAGCCGCAGGTGTAGCCGCAGGTGTAGCCGCGGCGGCTCGGCCCACGGGAGCGACGCCGTACGCTAGGCGCATAAGATTCGCCGTCAACGCCTGCGGTGATTCGCCATCATAGTTCGTAAAGACCACAATGCTCAGGCTGTCTTCAGGCAGGTAAGTCGCCGCCGTGGCGAACCCCGGAATGCCGCCGGTATGCGAGACCGTCTTGTGGCCATTAAACAGGCCAGGGACGAGGCCGAACCCGTAGTTGATTTTGCGTCCGCTGTTGAGCGTGTCGGCGGACGACATCAGTGCGTACGATGCCGGCGACACCACCTTTCCAGCGTCGAGTGCGCGCTGCCACTTGGCAAAGTCACCCACCGTGGAGCAGACGGCGCCCGCCGAGAATGGGTGCGAGAGGTGCATGAACTGCGCGCGAACCGTGCCGTTCGGGCTCTTGCTGTAGCCGAGCGCGAAGGTGGGATCGCTGGTCTTAGACGGGCAGTACGATGTTTGCCGCAAACCGAGCGGCTTGAAGAACTGTGCATCGAGGTACTTCGCGTACGACTGGCCCGCGGCTTTCTCGACCACCATCCCGAGCAGCACATAGCCCGTGTTGCTGTACCGATAGGCGGTGCCAGGCGCGAAGTCGAGCGAGTCGGCTGCGACAAACGCGACAACGGCATCAGGTGAGAGCTCGTCGTTCCAGGTCTTCGACCACGCGGGTGACGACGTGTAGTTGTGGATGCCCGACGTGTGCGTCAGCAGCTGACGGATCGAAATCTTCTTTCCGTGTAGCGGGAACTGCGGCACGTACTGCGAGAGATCGTCATCCAGCTTGATGCGCCCCTGGTCCACGAGCTTCATGATCGCGGCAGAGGTGAACTGCTTGGTGAGCGATCCGATCTCGTAGATCGTTGTGGCGGTCGGTGCGCGCCACGCATCCATGTTCGCGAGACCGTGCGCACCGAAGGCCAGCGTGTCGTTGCCGCGAATCACCGCGAACGACGCACTCGCGGCGTGCGATTCGGCGAGATAGCTGTAGACGAGCGAGTCCGCGCGCTGGCGGAACGCGTCGCGTGTGATGGTCGACCGTTGGGCACTGGCCGAGGAGAAGCTGGCGAGCATCGCGAGGCCGGTGAGGCCTGCGGAACGGAAAGCACGTGTCATGTGATGGCTCCAAGAGGATGCCGAAATGTACGAACGTCAGCACTCGAGCGCGAACATCGTTTCACCGACTGGGCGCGACTCTCACAAACTTCACGCGCCGAGTCCGCCCGGTCGTCACTTCGAAACCCGTTACGCGCGCCCCGCTACGGATGAACTGAAAGGTGACGCCGTTATTGTTGAGAAAGCCGTCGGCAAACACGGGTCGTGCCTCTGTCGGTTCGGAGGTTCCCGTGCGGAAGAGCAGGGTGGAGTCGGTCGCCGTCAAACGGTAGCGGGCGTCGAGTTCTTCGCTGTAGTACTCCCCGACGAATCCGGCCAGCGCGCCCGCGGTACCCGCCAGCGGCAGATGCCATTCGAACGGTACTGCGCGTCCACCGGTGAGTACACGCCGCTCCATGCGCGCGTGCTCGCCGCTGCCGAACACCAGTTCGACTGGCTGATCCGTGACCCGAAATCTGTTCTCGGCCAACGGAATGAGCACGGGGCCCGCAGTGCGTCCCAGAATCAGCTTGCCGTCTTGAAGCGAAAGTTCAAGCACTTGCAGCGTCGTCGGCTGGAGATAGCTGCCAATCCGGCGTTCGAGCGCGGCGCGAGACAGGGGTACGGGCTGGGGCATCGGAGTCGCATCGACTGCGGCCAGCGCGCTCCCTAGATAGGCGTCGGCCACTCCGTGCGCGAGCGTCGTGGTGTTGGCAGTCGCCGCGTTGCAGGCAATCGCAATCGCGATCCCCTGATCAGGATAGCGGCCAACGTAAGCTCGGTAGCCCGCGTCAGAGCCCGTGTGCGAAACCTCGCGTACGCCGCGGTAACGGCTCATCACGAGGCCAAATCCGTATGGAATCGTGTCGCCGTTTGTCAGGTGAGCTTGCGTCTGCATCTGCTCCAACGTGGCCCGGTCTCCGACCGTGAAACTGTCGAAGTTGGCCTCCCAGCGCAGGAGGTCGCCGACCGTCGTGAATAAACTCGTGGCGCCGTAGGTGTCGAAGTTGGGAATGCTCACCCGCCAACCGTTTGCCCCAACCGCGTACGCCGACGTGCGCCCCGGCACGAGCATCGTGTAGTCGTCGTGGAAGTGCGTATTGGCCATGCCAATCGGCTTGAAAATCCGTTCGGCCGCAAAGTCGCGGAGTGATTTGCCGCTCACGCGCTTCACAATAACGCCAAGCAGCGTGAAGCCCGTATTGCTGTACAGGTACTCCGCGCCAGGCGTGAAGTTCAGCGCCTTTTGGCGCGGCACAATGTCCATGACATCGGCCTCGGTAATGCGATTCTCCTCAAAGCGGCCGCGGGCGAGATTGAGCAGGTCCCATTGATCGCGCAGGCCGCTGGTGTGGGTCATGAGGTGCCGAATCGTGATCGGCGTGCCGTAGTCGGGGATCTCAGGCAGATACTTGCGGATGTTGTCGTCGATCGACAACGCATGATCTCGGGCCAGCAACATGATCGACATCGTGGTGAACTGCTTGGACACGGACGCCACGTGGAAAATCGACGCTGGTCGAATGGGTGTGATCGTTTCGAGATTCGACATCCCATAACCCTGCTCATAGATCACTTGGCCGTTGCGGCTCACGCCAAGCGCGCACCCGGGACGATCGGTGCCGCGAAACGCATCAAACACGCGGTCAACGGTTCGCGTGGTGGTATCGACGGCCGCCGCGCGACTCTGCGCCGTCGCGAGCTGCGGCAGGCACACGAACAGGGCCAAGCGAACACAGTGAATCGCGCGCATTGGAATTTTGGTTTGAGGTTCGAGCGGGCCCGCGGTGCAATGACTGGCGGGCGACCGAGTGTGCAGGAGCGACGCGGTCCGAGGGACCGTGTCACACTGAAGCTGGCCGCCAATGCGGGAGCGCGCAACTCATGACACTTCCGCCACGACCTTTATCACCTCTCGAACTCACGCCGCGCGGCTAGCGCCGAGGCTTCCTCGGCGCGCGATGGCCGCTCAGCGCGCGAGGGCCGCTCGGCGCGCACGATCCGCTTCCCAGTCCACGAAGGGGCCGTCAAAGTCAACGAGCCTCGTGCCATCAAACGACCACACCCGCGTGGCGACCTCGCGCAAGAACGCACGGTCGTGGCTCACCAACAACACGGTGCCTTCGTATTCGTCGAGCGCGTCTTCGAGCGCCTCAATATTCTCGACGTCGAGGTGGTTGGTGGGTTCGTCGAGCACCAAGAGATTCGCGCGGGTCAGCGTAATCAGCGCGAGCGCTACACGTGCCCGTTCGCCACCGCTCAAGCTCGAAATCTCACGGAGGACTTCGTCCCCACTGAATCCGAAGGCGCCGAGGTGGTTTTGCACGGAGCCGCGGTTCCAGAGCGGTCGTTGGTTCTGGATCACGTCAAAGAGCGACTGGCGTAGCGGAAGATCCGAGAGATCCTGTCGGAACCAGGCTGGCGTGATGGAACTCCCCACTCGAGCCCCGCCATTCGCGGCGGAGCGATCGCCGAGGATGGTAGAGATGAAAGAGGACTTGCCCGCGCCGTTGGGCCCGACGAGCGCCACGAAGTCGTTACGCCGCAGCACGGCGGTGAAGTCTTCCACGAGCACGCGGCCCGGCACTTCCACGCGGAGATCCTTGATGTCTACGACTTGGTCGCCACCACGCTCGCCTACTTCGAAGTGGAGCGACATAGCGGCCGGATCGCCCGGCGGTGGCGCCAGGCGCGGCAGGCGTTCGAGCCGCTTGCGCTTGCCCTTGGCCTGAAACGAGTTCACGCCGGCGAGGTTCCGCCGGATGTACTCCTCTTCTTTCTTCACATAGGCGCGCTGCTTTTCCATTTCGCGCTCGCGCGTGAGCCGCCGTTCGGCACGCTGCGGAACGAACTGACTGTAATTGCCCTTGTATGACTCGCTCGACTTTGCCTCGACGTGCAGGATGTTCGTGCAGATCGCGTCCATGAACGCACGATCGTGCGACACCACAATCACTGTTTCGTCGGCTTCGTTGAGCCAATCCTGCAGCCAGGTCGTGGTATCGAGGTCGAGG